>CALFFK010000096.1 GCA_937957975.1 uncultured Neomegalonema sp. | reverse complement strand
CGCAAGATTGTGGGGTTCAAATGTCTCGGTCGATCCACTAGAAACGAGGGTATGTTTGAACATGCCACTCGCCCCGCACTGACCCATGCATCCCTGGACCGTGCCGCGCATCTGCGGTCGGATGGGGGGGCGCTGTCCATGATGCAAAACGATCCCCGCGCGCGGGTTTTGCCCTTCCGAAAGCGTGATCCATTGCTCGTGGGTGACGAACTGGGGGTGCTCGGCTGGCGGGCAGTGGATGATCCGTTGGTGGCGGGGGCGGAGTTGATCTTCCTTGGGCTGGAGGATGGCGCACCGCGCTATGCGGCGGCCCTTGGCGAGGTCGAGCCACCCGAAGGCGACTTCATCGAGATGCGCGCAGCCTTGCTCGGCGGGGCGTTCGGAGGGGATGCTGCGGCGATTGCGAGTGGGGCGCTGGCGCTGGTCAACTGGCATAATTCGCACCGGCATTGCGCCCGCTGTGGCGAGAAGACCCGCATGACCGAGGGCGGCTGGCGGCGCGATTGTGCGGCTTGCGAGGGAGTACATTTCCCGCGTACTGACCCGGTGGTCATTATGCTGATTGAACGCGACGGCCACTGTGCCATCGCCCGCAATGTGAATTTCCCTGAACACCTCTATTCCTGTATCGCCGGGTTCGTGGAGCCGGGGGAGTGCATTGAAGAAGCCGTCGCACGGGAAACCCGTGAGGAGCTGGGATTATCCACGGGACGTATCGGATATGTCTCCTCCCAGCCATGGCCGTTCCCCATGTCGCTGATGATGGGGGCTATTGCCGAGACGACCGGGACGGATTTCACGCTGGAAGAAGCCGAGATTGCGGATGCCCGGTGGCTGACCCGTGCTGACCTCAAGCGTCTGTTTGAAGGGGGTTGGGATGATATGATGCCTCCCCGAAAAGCGGCTATCGCGGGGGCGTTGCTGCATGATTGGTATGATAGAAAGATTGGCTGGACGTGATGTCCAACCAATTTGCCTGGCCAAAATTTAAATTTAACGTCCTTTTCTATGCGTATAGTCAGTTAATCTGCTTGTTTTTAAGGTAAATTTTTAAAATAAAAATATGTACAATTAATGTTGTGAGTGCAAACTCATTTACTTACTATGGAATTTAATCTCAATTATATATTTTCAACGCATGCTCCAGTCTAATATTTAGTGATTGGGGAATTCTAATGCTTCTTGGTAAACTGGTTGGTCTTCCGCGTAGTTTTAAAAAAGAAGAGACGGGTGCGGTTGGTTTGGTATTTGCCGTGGCGATGCCCGTTATTGTCGGTATCGCCGGGCTTGCCGTCGATTACGGTGTCTGGAAAAAAGAGCAGGTAGTTCTTCAGCGGACCGCAGATTCTGCGGTTTACGCCGCCGCGATTGCCAAAGCGGGTGGCGCAAGCGACCTGGAGGCCTACGCACGGGCTAATGCCATCAAAAATGGCTTCGACATATCCAGGGAAGAACTGTCCATCACGGATGGAGACATCATTAATGTCGAAATGGAACGAACTGCCAAGCGTTATTTCAGTTCGATTCTTACTACCGATGGCATGGTCATTGGCGCCAATGCTGCGGCTGAAATTAATGAAGATACCACCTCTCCAGATAATGCACCGGGCGGATATCCATGTATAACTGCATTGAAAGCCGATCCAGAGGCTGATCGCGGCATATATATGCATGATAATGCTTACATTGATGTGGAAAATTGTGGCGTTTATTCCAATGCGACAGACGTAAAAATCAATAATTGGATCGAGAAGGGCTCGATATACCTTCGCAATGGCGACATCACTGCCAGTTCGATTCAGGCTGTGGGTGAAGCGGTTATCAATGACTGGAACGGTGCTTCAACGACCAGTGTTGAACCCCAAAATTTCGCATCTGGATTCGTTGATCCATTCGCAGCGCTCACAGCGCCATCTGCCGGGGCATGTTCGAACAATGGCCGGACTGTAAACTATGTCAGTACGCCCGCACAGTTCCAGCCTGGAACGTATTGTGGCGATATCATTGTGCAGAACGGCGGCAAGGCTTCATTCGCCCCCGGTGTCTATAATATCATAAATGGTGACTTTCTGGTGCGTGGTGGTGCATCGATTTTCGACAGCACTGGTGTCACATTCTATTTTGGGGGTAATAGCCCTGGAAAATGGATAATTAATAACGGTACAAATATAACGCTATCGGCTCCAGTTACAGGTGACACAGCGGGAATGCTTTTCTGGCAATCTGCTGATGCGGTTTGTAATTTTGATTATGATGGGCAGAACAAGTTTGCTGGTGGGGTAGATTTTTATTTTGAAGGTGTAATTTATGCTCCTAATTGTGGCCTTGTTATCGACAATAATTCTGAAATAATAGCTGCAAATCAGAGTGCACATATCTCAATTCATGCTGCGTGGATTGAAATGGCGGGTAATACCCGTATCACTGCCTACGGTGCGGGTGCTGATTCTAATCTGAAAAATATCACTGGCTATACTGATGAAGACAGCACGGTTGAGGTTGAGGTGGCGAATCCTTCCAACGTAAAATTGAGGTATTACGAGAGATGAAATCATTCTCACGGTTTCGAAAAGAGCGTGAAGGCTCAATAATGATCGAAACTGCGGTCACATTGAGCCTTCTTGGATTGGGTTTTATTGGTCTTTGGACTACAACAAACTCAATCCGTAACGCCAATATGGCAGAGTTAGCTGTTAGTGATGTCGTTATGACTGCAAGAACAATTCCTAATATCGATGATCGTAGTGATAGCGAATTAATTACCCTTTTCAGATCAGTTGCTTCGCAAACACTACGCTCAGATCAAAATATGAATATCATGGTCGAAAGAGTGTGTGGATGCCCATTGCAAGCCAGTTACTCGAAGTCTATTTGCTCGTTGGATGAATGTGAGGACGGATTAATGCCCGCCCGTTATTTGGAGTTGGACTTTACGATTGGTGCAGTTGAAGGGGCTTTTGACGGAACAAAATCGATTAAAGATTTTAGTATCCAGACCTCAGTGCAATACTGAAGGAGATCTGAGAATGAAACGAGCTTTCCAGTGTTGGACAAAAAATACTGATGGTGTTGCATCGATAGAAATCGGCCTTCTTCTTCCCCTATTTATTGCGGCATTGTTTCCACCTATTGAATACGCACGTTACTCCTTTACAGAGCATGTGCTGATTTCAAGCGTCAATGATGCCGCAATGCTTGCGGCATTTAATCTTGCCAATCCTGATAGCAGCGTTACCGAAGACGATATCAAGAGTTTTGTGATTGAAAATGCGGGAAATTATGCCCCGTCAATGGATGAGATTGAGATCACCTACGCACCACGGGCCGAGCCGGGCGCGCGTGTCACCGTAACGGCAAAAGTGGATTTTGAGACGGTTATCGACTTGTTTGGCGATCTTGATTTGTCGGTATCCGGTACCCGGACACTTTTCTGATCGGGTGTATGGTTACAGAAAACTCCACATTGGTTTTGATGGTGGTTCGTCGCTTCGATCGAAGGTTATTCAGGGGTGGTGTCGTCAATTCAATGACACAATCAATACGTTATCAAATAATTTTACTGATTGCATTGTAATTATTTATTTAATTTAGATTAATTTTTATCAATGATAAATATAATTGTATTATGCTATGTATTTAAGGGGTGATTAAATGAATTTTTTGCGATTATTATTCTTTGTTATTGGCGTAAGTGTTGCGTTTGTTGCTACATTCGCTGGCGCAACTACGGTGAGATTTGCTTTTTCAGTGCCACTGCAATGCAACGTAGAGACAGTATACGGCGCTGCCACCGAAACAGGGGTGGCATTCGTCGTGAATGAACGATGCAACAATGACCGTGGTTATGCGCTTTATCTGGATGACGCATCCGACACAGTTCTGGCTGTGCGATATAACGGGCAGACAGTTGAAGCAATACGGGGTGGGCGGACACTGCTGGCGCGCAGCAGGCGTGCACGTGACCGGCGTTCACGGATCGAAATTGATGTAAAAGATGGGGTTCGTGTGACCGAAGCGGTCATCGTCATCGCTCCCGCTATCTGATTCGCGTGACGGCAGGGCTTTAAAAAGGTTGTTTCATTTTCTGACGCAATCAAGAGGCGATTCAAGGGGCAGAATGTAACGCTCCTGAACAGCAATTAACATTGCATATGGATACGGTTTCAAAAGATATACTGATTTTGGATGGGCTTCTTCAAGGCATTGAAATTATACATTAAATAATTTTCAATGTTGATTGGGAACTACAAAAATACTCGATTTTATGGGCAGCAAGACAGGCGAAAATCCATGTTTTGCATGATGGCCCGCTTGCGCCAGTCCCGCTTTCAGGTCAAAAGATTAACAAACAACGTACGTCAATAATCCTGCGGATTCACTCAGTCTGTACGGAATAATGTATTTGACTTGATAACGGAGCTGTCCCCGATGACCCGGCCTCTCGCTATATCTGTCGCGGTCAGCGGATTATCCCTGTTGTTTGCAGGGGGTGCCGATGCAGGCGACACGGTGAAGTTTAGCCCTTATGGCACTGTCGCCGACCAGTGCGCCATCACGGCGGCGGGGTCCACATCCCGCAACATTGATCTGAGCATTGCCGGATCAGACACAACTATCTTTGATATCGACTGCAATCTGCCGATTGCCATCGCCGTTACCGCCGAGCATGGTGCGTTTCAACCAGAAACGCCTCCCGAACATGCGAAAGATCATACTGCATCGGTTGATTACGTCGCCGGGTTTACCTTGCCCATCGCATCCGGTGTATGGGCTGTGTCCGATGCGACCGGCGCGAGCCTGACAGGGGCCGGACGGACATTCGCCCCCACAGGGACGCAGGCTGCTACGCCTCCATTCGACAGCACCCTGACCTTCCGCATGGCATGGGACACCCCTTCATCTACCCTCGTGGCCGCGAACTATCGTGAAACAATCACCATCACTGTTCTGGGGCGCGATATTGCCCCTGACCTGGGGTTTTAGGATGAACGCGATCAAACCGGATCAAAGCACGCCAGAATGTTGCGTGCTTCCCGATACCCTTCATTAACTAACCTGGTTGCCTCTTAATTGTGGCGACCCTGCCAAAGAAAACCCACACACAGACTTTGGAGATCACCTTGCGTATCCTTGCAACTGTTATCACCGCCATCCTGTTCACCGCTACCGCTCCGGCCTTTGCCCAGGATCAACAAAGCGTATTATACTATCACACGCAGAATGTTGTGTGTCAGATTGACAGCGATGACATTAACGAAAAACTGCCTGATCCGGGCAGTACCTTCAATGTTGATATCAAATGCAATTCCGAGTTTGGTCTCACATTTGAGGATGACGCCGGTAGCGCCAATACGATTGTCATGGACAAGATCGATGATCTTGAATCGACGGACGATTATGATGAGACGTTCAATGTCGGCGTTACCTATACCAGTGGTCTGGAGACAGCGGCTGTCGGTGGCCAGTTTGCAGGTGAATTCAAGGCGCAAAACGCAACTGCCGTCTATACCCTAGAATACACGCTTCCCGACAATCTGGAGGCGGGCGAGTACGAGGGGGCGGGTGTAGTAACCATCATACCCGTAGACATACCCGATATCCAGGATGCAGTCGAATTCTGAGTTACCGGTCCATAACGGTCTTCTCGACGCATTCTTGATTCATCGGGAAGACCTTTTTGTTTCCTGACGTCGCTTACGGGCTGAAGCGCTGGTCAGTATTTCTTGAAAATTGCCCTGACGTACGAATGAACGGGAACCGACAATGAAACGATTCCTTACCGGGTATGCGTTGCCCGCCCTGTTTTTTTGGGCGATCCTGCCCGTTGCGGCTCAGGCGTTGAGCGTCTCGCCGATGTCCCTTTATATCGATCCGACAGATGGCGGCGCTTATCGAACAGTGGTCGCGCGCAATACCTCCGATCAGACCATTGCGCTGGAGACTTTTGTGGAGGGGCGCGCGGTCGGCCCGGATGGACAATTGCGGCTTGACCGGAACGATGAGGATTTTCTGGTCTTTCCTCCGTTGGCGACCCTCGCCCCCGGTGCGTCACAGGCGTTTCGGGTTCAATGGATTGGTGATCTCGATTCCAGCCCCAGTGCAGTCTATTACGTGACGGTATTCAAGCTGCCAATCGCACTTGATGGTGGGGAAGAGGCGGCTGACCAGACCCGCCTCTCGCTCAAACTGGGCTATGCATTCAAGATTTCGGTCGGCGTCGCTCCGCGAGGGAGCAAACCGAACCTCACTGCGGAACCCCTTGGGCCAGGTGCACGATTGGCCGATGGGCGGCCCACCGTGTCGGTGCGCTTCGTCAATGACGGGCAAGGCTATACACAGTTGAGCGATTTTTCCTACATCGTGACGAAGCCGGATGGTCAGAGCTACACCACTGTCTTCGAGGATTGGGCGGACCGCGCAGGAACATCCCTGTTTCCGTCCGGGCACACGCGGGTCGTTGATCTCCCTGTCCCTGATGCAAGCTGGACATCGGGCGTGTTGGTTGATCCCAGACCAGCCAGATAGCGCGATCGTCCCGTGTCGTTCGATGGAGTGATGCTCCTCCTTTCGCGTAGAAGCGCATTGGCGGTAATGCTGTCGTTTCTGTTTATCTTGCCAGAGGCAAGGGCGCAGACGATCAATCCCACAGGGCGGACCATCGACCTCGTTGTTCCCATCGTGCAGGATGGTCGCTTTCTGGGCGACGCAACCCTGCGGATTGGGGCGGACGATGCGTTGACAGTCGATGCGCCGGGCGTTCTTGGCCTGCTCGGTGAGCGGATTTCCCCGGCGGCGGCGGCGGCGATCTCCGCCCGTGCCGGGTCTGATGGGCGGATTTCACTCTCCGCGTTTGGTGATGCCGGGGCCGCGCTTGATTATGACCCTGCATCGTTGTCGCTTGTTTATGTTCCTTCGCGCGATGCTCTGGGCGAGCGGTCGTTATCACTGGATGACGAGCGGATCGGCCCACAGGATGTGCTCATACCGGCGGCCTTGTCTGGCTTTGCCAATGTCACCGGCGGTGTGCGGTGGGAGGAGAGAGACGGCTTCAGGCTGGATAATACTGATATAGAGGGCGGGATCAGAGCCAGGGGCATCGTTGTCGAGGCTGCGCTGCGCTATGACGACAATGATCGCGGGGTAAATCGACGTTTTACCCGTATCGTGCTCGATGATCCTGACACAGGCCGACGCTTTACCGCAGGGGATTATCTCACGCCTTTTTCGGGGTTGGTTGATACCGTGGACATTCTCGGCGTTGCGGTGGAGAATACCGGAGCCCTACGACCTTTCGATAATTTGCGCCCACGCGGACGTGGCAGGTTTGAGATCGAGCGCCGTTCTACCGTTGAGATTCGTATCAATGGTATTCTGGAGCGCCGTTTACGGCTTGATCCCGGTATCTATGATCTGCGTGATATTCCACTGACGCCCGGTGCAAACGATATTACCATCGTGGTTGAGGATGATCTGGGGCGGCGTGAGTTGACCCGTTTCAACAGCTTTTTCGGTGATGATTTGCTCGCGAAAGGGCGTGTCCTTTATGCCGCCGCCGCCGGCGTTGTTTCCGAAACCGGATCGGTCAGTCCCGATTATGATGAGGGCCGTCCCGCCCTTTCCGCCGATGTGCGCTATGGCCTGACCGATACACTGACCGTTGGCGGGGCTGCACGACTGACCCTTGAGCGATCAGTGGCGGGCGTCTCTGCTGTGACAGTTGGCCGGGTGGGCGCGGTTGGTGTCGATCTGGCGGGCAGTTATGACGAGGACAGGGGCAGTGGCGTGGCGGCAAACCTGCTCTGGCAATACGAGATTGACCGTACCAACCCCCTTGGCGGATTTCGTGACGAGACGATAAGTGCCGGTATTGGCTTTCGCACAGAAGAATTCGTGGCCCGCGATCCCTTTGATGTCGATTTGGTGGAGGAGGAATATCTGTTTGATCTGTCTTTCGGTTACAATCGCCCCCTGACCGAAAAACTGTCACTCAGCCTAGGCGCATTCTATGGATATGCGCAGGATCGGGCGCAGGATTCGGATCGTCTGCAACTCAATGCTTCGCTCGGTGGTTTGTTCGCTGATCGCTATACTTGGGGGCTGCGGGCGGAATACGTGGTTGATGACGATGATGATGACTCGGGGATCGGTATTGGCGTGCAGATTGGTGTCCGTCTTGGTGCCAACACGCAGGCGTCGGCCAGTTATAACAGCCGTGACCAAAGGGCCGGGGCTGGCCTGCGCCATACGCGTGGCCGGGGCGTAGGCGCGTGGTCGGTGGGCCTGCTGACAGATCGTGATGAAAATGATGCTGACCCGGACCTGACGGCGACGGCCTCCTATACCGCCAATCGTTTTATCGCCAGTGCTTTCCACCGCGAGGAATTCAGCGATGATGATAGCAACCGCCGTACGACCGGCCTGCGCTTTGGCACTGGCATTGCCTTCGCGGATGGGCGCGTTGCAGTTGGACGCCCCATTGATGGAGCGTTTGTCATCGCAGAGGCTCATCCGTCGCTGGAAGACAGGGATGTCTTTTTGGGACGTGAAGGGCGCTTCTATGCGGCGCGTTCGGATGGCCTTGGCCCTGCGCTGCTATCTGGCTATTCGGCATACCGTCCGGCGCGTGTTACAACTGATGCCGAGGATTTGCCGCTCGGCTATGACCTTGGTTCAGGATTAGTGGAGATCGAACCACCCTACCGCGCCGGGTATCGCGTTGAGGTTGGATCGGACGCGCAGATCACCCTGATTGGAAAGCTGCTTGACGATTCCGGGGAACCAATCGGCTTCGTCACGGGAATCGCGCGCAATATCGACGATGCGGATTTCCCGCCGTTACAGATATTCACCAACCGGGCCGGACGTTTCGCACTGCTTGGTGCTAAACCGGGAACCTATCGGTTGGAGATAAGTGGCGGCAAGGTAGTGGAGGTCACGGCGCCCGCTGACGCCCTTGGCCTTGTGCGTGTTGGCGAGGTCACGGCACGATGATGGAGATGACGATGCGGTTTTTTCCTACGACCTGTATGCTGGCAATGATGCTCGTGTGCGGCGCGGTTGTTCCCACTGCCGCCGCCGCTGGATGCGAATTCAGTGAGGCATCGATTACCTTCGATCTCTCAAATCCTGGGGCTGTCGATCCTTATGGTGATAATGTCACGCGTACCCTGTCGATCCCGTTGAGCGATGGTTGTGGGCTTGTCTGGCTGGACTATGACAAACGCGTTGTTCTGGATGGAATGGATGGTTCTATTCCGGCCAGTATAACGGTTACGACCGGAAGTGCCACGTCCAGCTCGGACCGGCGGACGATACCGGCGGGGACAACCGTTATTGATCTGCGCATTGATATAGACCTGCGTGGTGATGGTATTCCCGCCAGTGGTTCCTACATCAGCACCACAACCTTTGCCCTGTTCGATGCCGCTAACGGAGGAAACCGTATTGGCGCGTTGCTTCCCCTGACTCTCTCACTCGACGTTGCGCAGGTGATGACCCTGTCGCTGACAGGTAGCGGGTTATCGGGCGGCGCACGGGTCGATCTGGGCATATTTGAGGAGGGGGTTACGCGTACTGGTATCGATCCGGGCTTAAATCTAACCGCTGTGTCAAATGATCCGTATCGTATCGAAATCGACTCGCGCCATGGCTGGCGTATCGTGAATGGGACCGATGCCCAATATGCCATTCCCTATAGTTTGCGCATTGATGGACGGACAATCACTGGCAATCCTGGAACCATCGACAGACAGGACGCCACTGATTCAGGCGGGATCGACCGTCCGCTGGACTTCACCGTAACGCCGGGAACGCGCCTGCGCGCGGGAACCTACGAAGATGAAGTGACAATCACGATTTTTGGGAACGACTGATGCCGTTGAATACCATCAGAGGGTATCGCGGAAAATACTGTAATGGACAGCCGCGCCGGGCAAAATCATCGCCGTGGGAAAGCAGGGGTTCCAAACGGTGGAATTAATCCACTATGTCTTCCGGGAAGAAGAGAGTCAGGGGATAAGGTAGTGAAACAGTATAGTCGCATTCGCGCGGAAATTACACGATGAGCGCGTATCCCCTGACTGCCATGCGGGCCAGGGCGTTGTCGGGCACTGCCGATATTCCAGGTGATAAATCTGTCTCGCACCGGGCGCTGATCTTCGGGGCGATGGCGGTGGGTGAGACGGTCGTATCCGGGCTGCTGGAAGGCGAGGATGTGCTTGATACCGCAAAGGCCATGCAGGCGCTGGGGGCCGGGGTAACACGGGGCGAGGACGGAAAATGGCGCATCCATGGAGTCGGGACAGGGGGGTTCTCCGAGCCTGAAGACGTGATTGATTGCGGTAACTCAGGAACCGGCTGTCGCCTTATCATGGGGGCAGTGGCGACCCACGGATTTGCAACGACTTTTACGGGGGATGCGAGTCTGCGCTCGCGGCCCATGGGACGCATTCTCGATCCACTCGCGCAATTCGGGGTGCGGGCGGAGGGGCGTAGCGGGGGGCGATTGCCGCTGACGCTGATCGGCACGGCAGATCCCGTGCCCGTGGAATATACCCTGCCCATGGCCAGCGCACAGGTGAAATCCGCCGTGTTGCTGGCGGGGTTGAATGCGCCGGGGCAAACCACGGTGGTTGAGCCGGAAGCCACGCGCGATCATACAGAGCGGATGCTGCGCGGTTTTGGTGCGACAGTTGTCGTGGACGAAACCCAAGGGGGCCGGGTCATCACGCTGATAGGCCAGCCTGAACTGAACCCGTGTGAAATCGCTGTGCCGCGTGACCCATCTTCGGCGGCGTTCCCGGTGGTGGCGGCGCTGTTGGTGGAGGGGTCTGACATCACCGTTCCCGGCGTCTCGCGCAATCCGACGCGGGATGGGCTGTACCGTACGCTGGTCGAGATGGGGGCGGATATTTCCTTCGAGAATGAGCGCGAGGAGGGCGGCGAGCCGGTGGCTGATCTGCGGGTGCGTGGTTCTGCTCTCAAAGGCGTGGAAGTACCGCCCGAACGCGCGGCTTCGATGATTGATGAATTTCCGATCCTCTCCGTCGCCGCATCCTTTGCCGAGGGGCGCACGGTGATGCAGGGCGTGGGCGAACTGCGCGTGAAGGAAAGCGACCGCATCGCGGCGATGGAGGCAGGGCTGAACGCAAATGGGGTGCAGACCTCATCGACCGAAGACAGCTTTACGGTGGAAGGGCGTGGTGGTGATGGCGTAGAGGGTGGCGCGATGGTCCAGACGCATCTTGATCACCGCATTGCCATGAGTTTCCTCGTGATGGGCATGGCCGCGCGTAATGCCGTAACCATTGATGACGCCCGGCCCGTGGCGACGAGCTTTCCTAATTTCACCACGCTGATGGGCAGCCTGGGCGCAGATTTTGGAGATGGAGAAGCTGTGTGAGCGAGATGCAGGGTGGAGGATGCCTCTGTGGCGAGGTGCGTTACAATGTAAGCGGGGCGATGCGCCCGGTGATCTATTGTCATTGTCAGCAATGTCGTCGCACAAGTGGGCATCACGTCGCCGCAACCTCGGCCCCGCGTGAGGCCATCGCGATTCAGGGTGAGCCTGTCTGGTATGTCTCAACGCCCGGAACGCGGCGGGGCTTCTGCGGGCGCTGCGGGGCAAACCTGTTCTGGGATAGTGAAGCCAGCACTTCGCTGTCGATCTTTGCAGGGACGTTGGATAATGCGGGCGGTTTGGCGGTGGCGGGTCATATCTTCTGCGCCGATAAGGGGGCGTATTACGAGATCATGGACGGTCTGCCTCAGGCCGATGCCGCCGATGCGATGCTGACGACTCAAGTGCCAAAGGATCAATCCGGGTCATCCTGAATGTCCTGACGGACTTTCGGATCGGCAAACATGCGGGTGGTTGTGTCGAGGCGATCAAAGGTACGATCAATCTCAAAGGCAAGGCGAGGGGTAGAGCGCAGGCCAAGACCCGCCAATGCCTCGCGCCGGATTTGCTTGTCGTTGCGGCGCAGGCCCGCGAGAACGCGCTCCTCGTTCTTGCCGCCCAACACCGAGATATAAAGCGTGACGTTGCGCAGGTCGGGCGAGGGCTGGGCCTCGGTGACAATGATCGACTGGTTTTCGAGGTCCGGGTCGAACAGGTCGCCACGCATCAGCATGTCGGTTACGGCACGGCGAATGACCTCGCCAACGCGAAGCTGGCGATTGGAGGGGCCACGGGTGGGGGCGGATTTCTTCATGGGATGGAGCTAATGCGCCTTCGCCTTCGCCGCAAGCTTTTCAAGCCAATCCGCAGGTGTCTTTAAACTCTCGGAGCGAATACGGCAGATTCAACAACGGCAATCGCCCTGAAAAACCCATCAAGATGATGACGGATACGTCCTTGCCTCGGAGTGCCCGACCAGAGAAGTGTCTCGTCTTCACGAAGAAAGCGGCGCAGGGATGCGCCGCTTTCAATGTCATACAGAGCGTTGGACGCGCTGTTACTCAAGTTTACGTTCGATTTCCTTCGTTTCGAAGATTTCGATCACGTCGCCCTCGCGCATGTCTTCGTAGCGTTCGAAAGCCATACCGCATTCCTGACCGACCTGCACTTCCTTGACCTCGTCCTTGAAGCGTTTGAGCGTTTTGAGCTTGCCTTCGTGGATGACAACATCGTCGCGCAGCAGGCGGACGCCAGCCTCGCGGCGGGCCACGCCTTCTGTGACCTGACAACCCGCGACATTGCCCGTGCCAGAGATGCGGAAGACCTGAAGGATCTTTGCATAACCGATGAAGGTTTCGCGGATTTCGGGGGAGAGAAGCCCGGTTGCTGCCGCTTTCAAATCATCAAGCAGGTTGTAGATGATCGAGTAGTAGCGGATTTCCGCGCCTTTCTGGTTCGCCGCCGTGCGGGCGGCGGCGTTGGCGCGGACGTTGAAGCCGATGATCGCTGCACCGGAAGCCTCCGCCAGCGTCACGTCAGATTCGGTGATGGCACCGACACCGGAGTGAAGCACGCGAATCTTGACTTCATCGTTGCCAATCTTCTCGACGGCCTGAATGATGGCTTCCGCAGAACCCTGCACATCGGCTTTGATAAGCACGGGCAGTTCGGCAACATCCTTATCGGCCTTGGCCTGTGCGAGCATCTGGTCGAGGGTACGACCCGCGCCCTGCGCCGCTTTTTGTTCCTTGGCAACGCGCTGGCGGTATTCAGTAATCTCTTCTGCGCGCTTTTCATTATCGACGACGACGAGCTGATCACCCGCTTCCGGCGTACCATTGAGGCCAAGCACTTCGACGGGAACCGATGGCCCGGCGAATTTCGTGCGCTTGCCGTGGTCATCCACGAGCGCGCGAACCTTACCCCACTGTTCACCAACAACGAAGATGTCGCCGACATTGAGCGTGCCGCCCTGAACGAGGACGGTCGCAACCGGACCACGACCCACATCAAGCTGTGCCTCGACCACGACGCCATCGGCGGCGCGATCCTCGGAGGCCTTGAGGTCAAGAACCTCGGCTTGCAGCAGGATTGCTTCGAGCAGTCTGTCGAGACCCGCGCCGGTCATGGCGGAAACCTCGACATCCAGCACTTCACCACCCATGCCTTCGACCTGCACATCATGCTGCAACAGTTCGGTACGCACTTTCTGGGCGTCGGCGGCCGGGCGGTCCATCTTGTTGATCGCCACGATCATTGGCACTTCGGCGGCCTTGGCGTGGGCAATGGCCTCAATGGTTTGCGGCATGACCGAATCATCCGCCGCAACCACGAGGATGACAATGTCCGTCACCTGTGCGCCGCGCGCCCGCATCGACGTGAATGCCGCGTGGCCGGGGGTATCCAGGAAGGTTACGACACCCGCTTCGGTCTTTACCTGATAAGCGCCGATATGCTGGGTAATGCCGCCCGCCTCGCCGGAGACGACATTGGCATTGCGCAGCTTGTCGAGCAGCGAGGTCTTGCCGTGATCGACATGACCCATGATCGTGACGACCGGAGCGCGGCTGACTTTCTGGCCGTCATCCTCGATTTCCAGATCAAGGCCAACCTCGACATCCGCTTCGGAGACGCGCACGGGCTTGTGGCCGAATTCCTCAACCACGAGCTGCGCCGTTTCGGCATCAATCGGCTCGTTGATCGTGACCATCATGTCCATTTTCATCAGCGTTTTGACGACTTCGCCGGCCCGCTCGGTCATGCGATTGGCGAGTTCCTGTACCGTGATGGTGTCGGGGATCTTCACATCGCGATAGACCTTTGCGGCGGGGCCGCTGGACATTTGCTTGCGTTTTTCACGCTCCTGACGACGACGCATGGAGGCGACAGAATGTCGACGTCCGCCTGCCTGATCTCCCGTGGCTTGCTGAATGGTCAGCTTGCCAGAGCGGCGTTTGTTATCAGTGACGTTCTTCTTGCCACGTTCTTCGCGTTCGGATTTGCGGGGACCAACAGGGCCACGCAGATTTGACGGTGTATCCGCGCCGGGGCGTGGACGCGAGCGGGGAGCTGACGGATCGCTGGGTATCGCAGCAGCAGGATCATTTGCAGGCGCAGGCGCTTCCTTGGGTTTGGGCGGTGCACGCGAGATAATCTTGGGGCCAGGAAGTGCTTCGGTCAGGGCCGATATATCGACCGCATCGCCGGTCTTTACGCCATCGTCCCGACGCTTGCGAGGGGGGGCTTTCTTCGGCTCCTCGGCTGGTTCAACTTTTTTGGCGACGGCTTTCTTCAGTGCGGGTTCTTCGACGGGCGCAGCAGGCTCGGAAGGCTTGGCCGGTGCTTCCTCGACGACCTCTGCCGCAGCAGCGGCTTCTTCCGCAGCGATTCGGGCGGCGGCCTCTTCCTCTGCGGCTTTTGCTGCGGCGGCAGCTTCGGCTGCTGCTGCTTCTTCTGCGCGGGCGGCAGCTTCGGCAGCCTCGGCATCCTCGATTTTCTTGCGCTCGGCGGCTTCCTTCGCGGCTTTGGCGGCGGCAGCGGCCTTTTTGGCGGCCAGCAGGGCTTTGTCACGGCGAGATTGTTCCTCGTCTGACAGGCCACCCTTGTTCGCGGCACGGCCTTTAGGAGCACCTGTCCCTCTGGAAGGTGTGCGCTCGCCTTTTGGCTTCAGAGTCACAGCCTTCGGTGCCTCTGCCCCTGCGTCATCGCGCACGGTGGAGAGTTTTTTACCCCGGCGCTTTTCGACGACCACGGTTTTCGACCGTCCGTGCGAGAAGCTTTGCTTCACGCGCCCGGTTTCGGAGACGCCGCGCCTTGGGGCGCCAAGCGTTGCTCGTGCTGGTCGTTTCGAGTCGGTTTCGTTGTCGCTATCGCTATCGCTCATGTGTCTTTTCCATAGTGCGATCACACTTTGTTCGGGTGACCCACGTTCCGTCCTGAATGTCTACGACATCACTGTCGCCTCCGCGTTTGGTATTCTGCGGGTGCCCTTGATCCACCGACTGGCGTTTCAGGATCTAAATCCCTCCAGCCGTCCAGCTTCGCGTAACACCCGTTTCGTGACGCCCCCCTCAAGAAGCGCCGCGTGTATCACAGTTTCCCGTCCAAAGGCCAAGCCCAATTCCTCAGATGATAGCGTTGAACAGGTCTTCGTCCCGTCTGCAAGGTTTCTGATCTTCGATTTACCGCCTTCTGCGCCGTCAGAAGCAGCAAAAATCATCGCAACACGACCTGTTGCGATCGTGTCGCGTACCCTTTCGAAACCACAGGTTGCGGCCCCTGCCTTGCGGGCCATTGCAACCGAATCGATCAGGCGACGTGTTAGAAGCCGCTCGATGGTGTCGGGCAGGTCGGCAGGGGCTTCGATTTTTGTCTTCAAACCGCGCGAGAACAGTCCCTTTGTGACGGCCTTTGTCAGGGCTTCGCGTGTGGCGGTAATCCAGACACCCCTTCCGGGCAGCTTTTCGGCCAGATCGGGGACGATATTGCCTTCTGGCCCTGCGACGAACCGGATCAGATCGTCACGCACCCCGCTCTCGCCGGTCGCAATGCATTTGCGGTCCAGGCCATCAAGCCGCTCCAGTGTCTTGTCCCGTCTGCCGCGTGACACCAAGGTTCCTTTCACAGTGGAATGATTTCCTGCCCCAAAGCCGGGGCAGGCGATTGGTCAGTTGTTTACTCAGTTAGGCTTCGAAGCATCGCCCTTAAAATCAGCGAACACGGCCTCTGCATCGCTCAGGGCTGGGGTGTCTTCGCCTGTCTCTTCCTCTTCTTCGTCGCTTTCTTCCGCGACCGGGAAGGCCTCTTCTGCGGTCATCATGCCCAGAACCACCCTAGCGGTCATAATGAAGGTCTGTGCCTCGTCTTCGCTGATATCGAAGGGTTCGAGAATACCATCATCCTTGGTCCGCTGACCATTGACGACCGTATAGCCACCCGCCAGTTCCCAATCCGCCAGCTCGGCAAAGTCAGTGAGTGTGAGGATACCTTCCTTTGACAAGGCTTCGAGCATTGGCGGGGTAAGACCTTCGAATTCGATGAGGTCTTCCTGCATTCCGGCGGTGCGGGCAGCCTCAAGATGCGCGGTGTTCTGCGCTTCCAGGAAGTCCACGGCACGGGCCTGAAGCTCGGCTGCGGTGTCTTCGTCGAAGCCGTCGATGCTCGCGATTTCCTCGAAAGGTACATATGCAACCTCGTCCAGCGACGAGAACCCTTCGGAAACGAGCAGATTGGCGATCATCTCGTCCACATCCAGTGCTCCGATGAACAATGCGGTCTGGACTTCGAATTCCTTCTGACGGCGCTCGCTTTCATCGGCTTCGGTCATAATGTCGATGTCCCAGCCCGTAAGCTGGCTGGCGAGACGCACGTTCTGGCCGCGCCGACCGATGGCGAGGCTGAGTTGTTCGTCCGGGACGACCACTTCGATACGCTCGGCATCCTCATCAAGAACAACCTTGGCAACCTCGGCGGGCTGAAGCGCATTGACGATGAAGGTTGCGTGGTCGTCGGACCACGGAATGATGTCGATCTTTTCGCCCTGAAGCTCGCCAACCACGGCCTGAACGCGGCTGCCTCGCATGCCGACGCAGGCTCCGACCGGGTCAATGCTCGAATCATTCGAGATCACGCCAATCTTCGCGCGGGAGCCGGGGTCGCGGGCCACGGCCCGGATTTCGATGATACCGTCGTAGATTTCCGGTACTTCCTGCATGAACAGCGCGGCCATGAAGGGAGGGGCAGCGCGGGATAGGAAAATCTGCGGCCCGCGCGCTTCGCGGCGTACATCCAGCACAAGCGCGCGAATGCGGTCGCCCTGCCGGAACATCTCGCGGGGGATTTGCTGATCGCGGCGCACGACGGCCTCGCCCCGGCCAAGGTCAACGATGACATTGCCATATTCAACGCGCTTGACGGTGCCGTTGATGATCTCGCCCACGCGATCCTTGTATTCGTCAAATTGCTGGTCGCGCTCGGCTTCGCGCACTTTCTGGACGATAACCTGCTTGGCGGTCTGGGCGGCGACACGGCCATATTCCATAGGGGGCAGCGGCTCGATGACGAATCCGCCCATTTCCGCGTCCGAATCCTTGATCTGTGCGTCTTCGAGCAGCATTTCGGTGGAGGAATTCTCGACCTCTTCCACGATCTCACGATAGCGGGCCATCTTGAGATCACCCGTTTTGGGGTCAATATGGGCGCGAATATCGTACTCAGCCCCGTATTTTGAGCGGGCGGCCTTTTGTATGGCCTCTTCCATCGCCTCGATCACGATCATGCGATCAATCATCTTCTCGCGCGCGACCGCATCGGCGATCTGGAGCAGTTCGAGCTTGTTTGCACTGGCCATGAGTCAGGTCTCCCCTTCTTCAGAACTCTCTGAGGAGTCCGTTTCGTATTCTACATCGTCAACGGCGCTCGCATCAGGAACGCGCTTTCGTTTGAGGCTTTCCTCGATCAACTTGTCTGTGATGACGAGCTTTGCATCGGCAATATCGCGCAGGGGCAGGGCCACGGGCGGGCCATCATCAAGGGCCAGAGAAACGGCATCCCCTTCCAGCCCGCGAATATCGCCACGAAAGTTTCTTCGGCCACCCTCCAGGGGAAAAGACATCTCGATCTTTGCGCGGTGTCCCGCATATTCCGCGAAATCCTTGGCGCGGGTCAGAGGGCGATCAATGCCGGGCGAAGAGACTTCGAGACTGTATTCCTTGTCGATGGGGTCTTCCACATCCATGATGGCGGAAACGGCATGGGAAAGCTCGGCGCAATCGTCAATCTCCATCGTGCCATCGGGTTTTTCGGCCATGATCTGAAGCGTGACGGGCGCACCGGGCATTCCGGCGCCCATCAGGCGCAGGCGCACGATCTCGTAGCCCATGCCCTCGGCAGAGGGGCTGAGTAAGTCTACCAGCCGCGTCTCGGCGGGCGTTTTGGCGACTAGGAGGGCAGTGTCCATAAAGTAACGCATCCCGGAAATGAAAAACGAGCCATGCGGCCCGTTTGAAGTATCCGGTGGATCGTCTCCGTCGGAGGCGAGCCGCTGTTGAGGAACAGTTAGGGGGTTCAGCGCGCGCGCGCAAGGGGAAACCGTTGCGCTACATCACGTCCGTTCATTGCGCTGCGGGGCGATAGATGGCAATTGTGCGCGATGTGCTCTGGATGGTGTGAGGAAGCCATGACCGATAACAACTCCGCCGATATTTCCGCGATGATGCGTGCTGTGGGCCGCGATGCCCGCGATGCCGCCGCTATATTGGCCTCCACGTCGCCAGAGGTAAAAGTGCGGGCATTGCAGGCGGCGGCAACGGCCCTGCGTGCCTCGGTTCCGGCATTGTTGGAGGCGAATGCGCGCGATGTGGCGTATGGCCGCGAAAAGGGTCTGACGGATGCCATGATGGACCGCCTCATCCTGAACCCGGAGCGTATCGAAGCCATGGCCAAAGGGTTGGAGGCAGTGGCGGAATCCACTGATCCAGTGGGGGAGGTCATCGCTGAATGGCGGCGTCCCAACGGCCTGCATATCCGTCGGGTTCGTACACCTTTGGGTGTCATTGGCGTCATCTACGAAAGCCGCCCGAACGTGACTGCCGATGCCGGGGCATTATGCCTGAAATCCGGGAATGCCGCGATCCTGCGAGGGGGGTCGGAAAGCTTCCATTCGGCCACCGCCATCCATGCGGCTTTGGTCGAGGGGCTGCGCGCCGCAGACCTGCCCGAAACCGCGATCCAGCTTGTGCCGACCCGCGACCGGGCGGCGGTTGGGGCGCTTCTTGGCGGATTGGAGGGAGCCGTCGATGTGATCGTTCCGCGTGGGGGGCGAAGCCTTGTGGAGCGGGTGCAGTCTGACGCGCGTGTGCCGATTTTCGCTCATCTCGACGGTATCTGCCACCTTTACATCGACGGTGCAGCAGACAGGAAAATGGCTGTCGATCTCGCCGTCAATGCCAAGATGCGTCGCACGGGGATTTGCGGGGCCGCAGAATGCCTGTTGTTTGACCGGGCAGCGCCGGATGCCGTGGCGCCGGTCGTCGCTGCCTTGCGCGCGGCTGGGTGCGAGGTGCGCGGCGATGTGGATGTGCAAAACGCGGCGGCGGATGTTGTTCCGGCCACTGACGCTGATTTCGGCCATGAATTTCTCGATACCATCATCGCTGCCCGTATGGTCGATGGCGTGCACGGGGCCATCGCGCATATCCGTGAGTTCGGCTCAAGTCACACCGAGTGCATCGTGACGGAAGATGACAGCATCGCCGCCACATTCTTTGCCCGTCTCGATAGTGCGATTCTGATGCGCAACACCTCGACCCAGTTTGCCGATGGCGGAGAATTCGGAATGGGTGCAGAAATTGGAATTGCAACCGGAAAAATGCACGCACGCGGACCCATCGGAGCCGAGCAGCTCACCAGCTTCAAATATCTTGTCGAATCGAAGGGGGCGGTGCGGGCATGACGATTTATCGCTATTCGGATGCCGGACTGATTGGCGTGGCCCCTACGACCTTCCCTGAAGACCATGGTGAGAAGAATCACCGGAAAAAATAACTGCCTAATTTTCACATTCCCGTCACCGGGCGAAAGCGGTTGGCTCGCGCCAGATGAGAGAGCTGCGTTGCAATGCTGCGGATTTCCTGCCTGTGTAGAAATTACAGCATACGGAATAATTTGCAGTCGCAATGCAGGGGAATGGCAAGAGCTAAATGTTTCGCCCCTTGCATCCAACGTTCGAAACCGCCATATGGGGCTTGCAACGTTATACTAAGTCGATCCGCTGTCTCCGTAAGAAGCTACAGTCATTCGGTCTTGCTTGACCGCGCCGCAGCTGCCGCACACCGCGGGCAGTAATGTTTCTATGGAGACTACAGATGGCCAATGGCACTGTAAAATGGTTCAACCCAACCAAGGGTTTCGGCTTCATTCAGCCTGAGAGCGGCTCGAAAGATATCTTTGTTCATGTCAGCGCCGTTGAGCGTGCGGGCCTTCACGGCCTCGAAGATGGCCAGAAAATCAGCTTTGACGTCGAAGCGGGCCGTGATGGCCGCGAATCGGCAACGAACCTCAAAATCGAAGACTGATACGATCTCGCGGAGCGGCTGGTAACAGTCGCTCCGAAACCAAAAGCGGCCCCCATGCCGCAGGGTATCCGGTAGTGACCCGCGCTGCATGAGCCTCCATATCCGGTTTTCTTGTGCCAAACGAGCCGTGATTAGCAAAAATTACCGACGATCCCTTTGATTTTCGCGAATGCAAAAATCCATATATACTCTCACCACTGAATAATCTGGTGTTTTTCGTGTGAGATGACGCGGAAATCGCGCCATTTCCGGGGAATAGTCTCGCGGAAAAAGCGGAGAACGGCGTCGAGGAAGCCGCCGAATTCCGGATAATGGGCGTTGTGGGTCACGTACCTGTGCATGACGCCCATAATCGCTCTATGGGGTTGAGATGGGGCGCATATTTGGGCAGAAAATGCAGTCTCATGCGCCTGGCCGGATATGCTGTCTCGATCTTCGTCAGCAGTTGTCGGGTCGTTTGGGCATTGATCTTCTCGCCCTGAACGAACCTGAAATCGAAGGTTTCCAGATTGAGCGCACCCTGGATATTGACCCGCTTACGCCCTGATGTGGTCTTGACTGCCGGTTTGCCGCCTTTGGGAAACCAGCCATGGGCAGGGCGTGACTGGTATTCGGGATGCACCGCATCGCTGAAGAGCACCGCCTCGTCATCGGGTAAGCTGTTCAGCCCGCGTCATATGGCCTTCGCGCTGACGGTAGCCCTTCATCTCCAGCGAGGCACGGCCTTCCGGCACAAAGCGGCTCCGCCAGAGCCGGATCGTTTACACATCCAGATAAAGCACCCTGCCCACATCGCTCGCGCTCATCCCGTCATCAAGCAACAGCAGCGCATTCGCACGACGAACAACCAGACCTTCCAGAATCTGACGTTCACCCGGCTTCAAACTGAATTGCGAAATCCTGCTCAACGGAAAATCATGAAACAAAAATCGAGTCTTTTCAAAGGTGGGGATATTCGAGAGTCTGGGTATATAAACCATAGAAATGGGTAAAATCGCCATTAACCCCTGATGCTCTACCGCTGTGGCAGGAGCGATGCTCCATCATGTCAAAAGGAGAGAAACAATGGGTCTGGGTAATATGCTCGGCAGCCTTGGTGGCGCAGGCGATATCATGGGCAAGCTCAGTGAGAGCGGCATCGACGCCTCCGCGATCAAGGGGCTTGATGCAGAGGGCGTGAAAGCCCTTCTGGCCGAGAAAGGCATTGATCTCTCGATGCTGGAGGGTTTTGGCCTCTCGGTGGATGACATCATGGCAAAAATCACTGGCAGTTAGAGTATTCTGCGACCAGAATGGTCGGGGCTGGCGCGTTCGTCTTACTGCGCCAGCCGCGCTTTCAGCGTCGCCAACCGCTCTTCGGCTTCGCGGAGTTCGTCTTCGCTGAGACGGTTTTCGAGAGCGAGGATTTCTGCGGCTTTTGATTCACCGGCAAGGCGGAACCATGCCAGCGCCAGCGCAGGGTTCGGTTCAATGTCGCTGCCGCCGACATACAGCTCGCCCAGCCGCTGCTGTGCATCGCGCTCGCCTTGCAGCGCCGCCCGCCGATACCAGTGAACAGCGCGGCGAACATCCTTTTCGACGCCATCGCCGGTTTCGAGTTTCAGGGCGAGATTATATTGCCCGGTCGCATCCCCCGCCGCCGCCGCACGGCGATACCAATCAACTGCTGCCATCGGATCACGGGGCAGGCCATCACCGGAATCGAACAGGTAGCCGAGATTGGTCATCGACAGGGCTTCGCCCCGAGCCGCCGCCGCGAGATGCCAGCGCATGGCCGCCGCGAGATCACGGTCTTCTCCTTGATTGAACTGATGCATGAGGGCAAGCCGAAGCTGTGCATCCCGGTCCCCTGTTTCTGCGGCCTGCCCGTACCAATGTAGCGCGCGGTCGCGATCAACCCCGGTCCCGACACCGTTCTCGTACATCCAGCCACTATTGTACTGGGCAACGACATGATTGCCTTCGGCTGCCTGTTCGTACCAATGCAGCGCGCGTTTCTTGTCCTGTGCAACGCCCTCACCCTGATCGTAGAGCCAGCCCAGACCGAATTGTGCCGCTGCGAAGCCGCGTTCGGCGGCGCGGCGATACCACAGGGCCGCCTGTGTCGGATTGCGGGTGACACCGACACCATCCTGATACCGTCGGGCAAGGTTGTTCTGGGCTTCAATATCCCCTGCCTCGGCGGCGCGGCGATAGTGACGCACTGCTTCCACGTCATCCTTGCCGACGCCTTCACCGAGCGCATACATAACGCCAAGATTATTCGACGCGCCCGCATGGCCCATTGCGGCGGCTTCGCGGTAGAACCGCACGGCGCGGTCATTGTCTTCGGCAGTGCCGCGCCCGTTGTCATAGGCCAGCCCCAGTGCGTAGAGGGCATCGGGATCGCGCCCTTCGGCGGCGATGGACAGCCAGTGGAATGCTGTTATGGGGTCTTCGGGTACGCCTGCACCGCGATCAAATTTGAGGGCGAGATTATATTGTGCGTGACGGTGATTGTGTCCGGCGGCGGCGAGATACCAGCGGATTTCCTGATTATCGTCTTTCCCGACGCCTTCGCCGGTCGCGTACATGAGGGCCAGATTATACTGGGCAGAGGGATGGCCCTGCATCGCGGCCTTTTTATACCAGAAGGCTGCCCCGGCATTGTCTTCGGTAATACCGATGCCCTGATCGAGAGCATAGCCCACGGCGAATTGTGACGCGCGGTCGCCTTTTTCGGCGGTGAAAAGCAAGCCAAGGCTAAAGCTGTTGGAGCGTCCGGTGGGCGTGCGTTCGGGCAAGGGAATGACTGTTCCCGGCAAGGGCGTTGTGGCTTCGCGTGTGCCTTCGGGGATGCGCCCTGCGTTGGCAGGGGCGGCAAGGGTCAGCGTGGCGAGCGCGATACAAGTCCATACAGGTCGCAAGGGTAAACCTCGTTTTGCGGGGCTTTAAGCTAATCCCAAAGCGCGGGGATGAGGCAAGAGGTTAATGCATCCGCAGGAAGGCGATGGCCGATTTGGCACATAAGTAAAGGACGAAGCGGGGCTTCGTCCTTTCGGGTGATCGGGTTCAACCTGAAGCCTCGATTATTCCAGCATGATTTCTACGCGGCGGTTCAGGGCTTCGGTGACGCCGTCGCCGCCGGTCTTTACAGCTTCCGCTTCACCAACGGGCATGATCCGAAAG
The DNA here is from genome assembly GCA_937957975.1 of uncultured Neomegalonema sp. Classification (GTDB taxonomy): domain Bacteria; phylum Pseudomonadota; class Alphaproteobacteria; order Rhodobacterales; family Rhodobacteraceae; genus JAHDDY01. Next base: position 26,074 of record CALFFK010000096.1, on the reverse strand, counting down.
CGAATAGGGCGATCTGCGCGCCGCTGGATATAGCTGCGCACGGCATTTGCGCGGCGCATGGCCAGAAGCTGGTTGTATCGCGAATCACCCGCTGAATCGGTGAAGCCCATCAGGGAGATCGTGTTGCGATTCTCAAGGATAAGACGCTCCACGGCATCGGAGAGAACATCTTCGCCCTCCGGGGTGATGGTGTCGCTGTCAAAGCCGAAATATACCGCGAAATCGAATGCTCCATTGGCCCGTGCGCTAACGATGCTGGAGAGAATGTCGCCGGAGGAAATCTCTATCATCTCTGGTGGGGCGGGCGGGGGCCGTTGCCCAATGCCAGTGTAGACCGGAGCCCGTGGTGCCGCTGCGAATTGTTGTTCGCCAGCGCCATTGTCATAGATTGATGGTGCTGGAGGTGGTGGGGGCGGGAGTGCCGTGGTGAAGGGGCGGGGTTCGGGAGCCAATGCTACGTATTGGCCACCGTTCTGCTGTTCCAAACGGGCATCGTAGAGCACTTCGCCCTGACCTTGATACACATCCTGCTGGACCGGGGCAGCCCCGGCAAAAGACGAACCCTGAAAATCAGGGATCAGGTCAATGGGATCGTAGCCATCCTGAAACGGGACGGTTGGAATGACAGTGTCAATCTGCTGGCCAGATCTCTGGAACCCGTTTGAGGGCGCTTGAATCGGAGCCTCGACAACAAAGGAAGGGCCTGCGGTGGATTCTATTGGTTCGACGCCGTCTATCGTGCGGGCGAGGGCTGCGCGTTGCTGCACGGGAGGGGGCGGGGTAAACTCTGCTTGTGGAGGCGGGGCAGAGGGGGCGGGCGCTTCGCCGGCGGTCGGCTGATTGACGATCTGAATTGTCGCGCCGCCAACATTGATGGTCTGCGAAGGTGTTTCCCCGTTGATCACATATTGCTCTGGCTTGAGGTCACGGGCAGCGGCAAGGCGCGTACCTGCGCCAATTACTTCGAGTTGTGTGAGGGCAGCTTCGGCGTTCGCTGCACAGGCGCTTGCAATATTGGCATCCCCACCGGGTTGGCTTTCAAGTGACCAGCAATCATAGGCGGCCTGGGCGCGCGCGGCCAGATCCGGGGAGCCGACCCGTGCGCCATGGCTGAAGGTATTGATGAGGCGGGTGCGGGCTGCCTCGATGCTGCTATCGCCCCCAGCCGCTGTGCCGGGATCAGCGAGCTTGCCTTCAACGGCCATGATGGCGCGCAGGGAATAGAAGTCCGAACGTTCCAGATCGCCACGATCATAGGCGTTGGTGGCAAGTTCAAGGTAACGTTGGCGCAAGGCTTGCGCAAACACGCGCTCTTCGGTCAGGCGCATGAAGGTAGGTTCTTCACTGGAGACGGATTTCACATTGTTGCCTTGCGAGGCACAGCCAACGAGGGTGGCAGTGAAAGCGACAGCGGTGGCGGTTTTGAAAAGACCTGTTCTGAAACGGGGCGCTGGTGTGCGAAATTCAGGCATCTTGGGCTCACTTTCTTTTCAGATCAACGGCCAGAGGCCTCATCTGCGGTCGAAAGCAGCAAGAGAGATGCCAGAATCGAAAGAGGCCGGAACATCAGGGTTCCGACCTCTCGAATTGTCATGCGAACAGGATTGGAAGATCAGTCGTCTGCGGCTTCCTCGAAGCGCAGGGCAACGAAGCGAACATCGCCACCCCGGCTGACCAGCAGGAGGACAGAGCTTTTGCCTTCAGCCTTCTGTGCCGCGATTTGTGCTGTCACTTCATCGGGGGTTGTAACTGCCTCCTGTGCGACTTCGACAATGACGTCACCCCGGCGCAGACCTTTTTTGGCTGCGGTGCTGGTGGAATCGACATCCGTGATAAGGACGCCTTCCTGATCGGGCTTGATCTCGTTGGCTTCGCGTTTCTTGCGGTCGAGAGCGGCCAGCGTCATGCCAAGGATTTCCTCGCGGCTCTCCTCGACTTCTTCTTCTGGTTCTTCATCACCGGCAACAGCATTGCCGTCCGCGTCGAGCAAGCCGACCGTGATCTTGAGCGTCTGGGTCTTGCCCTTGCGCGAAACGATCATGCGGACTGTATCACCCGCTGGCGTTTCAGCGACTGCCCTGGGCAGATCGCGCATCTCCTCGATTTCCTTGCCATCGAAGGAAAGGATGACATCACCGATTTCGACACCACCCCCTTCTGCCGGACCTTCCTTGGTCACGTCTTCAACGAGGGCGCCCTTGGGCTTGTCGAGGTTAAGCCCTTCGGCCAGTTCTTCACTGACTTCCCGGATGCGAACGCCGATCCAGCCGCGTCTGATCTCACCGAACTCGCGAAGCTGGTCTATGACATTGGTTGCAATGGCGGCAGGAACAGAGAAGCCAACACCGACCGAGCCACCCGTTGGCGAGTAGATGGCGGTATTCACGCCGATGACATCACCGTCCATATTAAAGAGGGGGCCGCCTGAGTTGCCCCGGTTGATGGCCGCATCGGTCTGGAGGAAGTCATCATAAGGGCCGGAGTTGATATTACGGTTCCGGGCCGAGATGATCCCGGCGGAAACCGAGCCGCCAAGACCGAAGGGGTTGCCGATGGCAATAACCCAGTCCCCTACCCGTGCGGCGTCGCTGTCACCGAAATTCACGAAGGGGATAGGCTGGCCTGGTTCCTCGGTCAGCTTGAGAAGGGCGAGGTCTGTTTTCGGGTCGGTTCCAACGAGTTTGGCATCAAGCGAATCGCCATTCGGGAAATTGACGACGATTTCGTCGGCATTCTCGATGACGTGGTTGTTGGTGACAATAAAGCCCTTGGGGTCAATCACGAAGCCCGAACCGAGCGATTGTACCTTGCGGGAGGATGGGCCTTCGCCGCCACCGCGCTTGTCGAAGAAATCCTTGAAGAATTCTTCGAAGGGAGAGCCTTGCGGCAATTCGGGGATCTTTGGTCCGATATTGGGGCGCTTGACCGTCTGGGAGGTCGAGATGTTCACGACCGCCGGGCTGAGGCGTTCTGCGAGATCAGCAAAGCTGGTGGGGACGGCGCGTGCGCCAGCGGCCTGCGCGAAGAACGCACCCATGAGGAGGATCAGGGACGCGAGCGCGACCTTGAAGGCAACAGGGGTTGCAGGTTTCGGCATGGCTATGGCGGCTGGTTTTCTGTGATTCATCTTCGTTCCCGGTCAGTTTCGTGAGGGCGTAAACGGCTGTGGGCCACTGCCTCACTCATCAAAGGTAGGTTTTCCACCATCCACGAACAAGTCACACACGCGAGATTTCAAATACACACATGGCAGGCCCGATATGCCCCCGCTGGTTCGCGGGGGCATGATCTTACTTCTGTTTGGAGGCTCCATCGCGGTCACGCAGGTATTCGAAAAAGTCCGAATTCGGTGACATGACGATGCTTGAGTTACTGCCTTTCAGTGAGTTTTCGTAAGCACTCAACGACCGCTGGAACGAGAAAAACTCAATGTCACGGCCATAGGCATCCGCGAAGATCGCATTTCGCTCGGCATCCGCGACACCCATCTTTGTTGTTGCTTCGCGACGGGCTTCGGCAACAAGCTCAACGGCCTGTTTTTCGGCAATGGCCCGGATCTTACGGGCCTTTTCCTGTCCATCGGCGCGCAGGCCCAGTGCAATGGCGTTACGGTCCTGAACCATGCGGTTATACGTGGCTTCGAGCGTCTGATCGGGCAGGAACCATGTGCGGATACGCACATCGACCATCTGCACGCCCAGTTTCTCGGCCTCGCCGCTTGCAAGCGCGTTGATTCGCTGGAGAATGTCTTCGCGTTTGGTGGAGAGCACGGCGTCAGCAGATTCTGAACCAAGAACCTTACCCACACTGTCGCTCAACAGTTTTTCGAGCCGGGGTAGCGCGCCGGGAACATCACCGACCGCTTCGCGGAACCGCTGGGGATTGGCGATCTTCCAGCGGGCGAACGCTGCGGCGACCCGGCGTTTGCCGTCCACAGGCAGGATCGTGACCTCACTCGTCTCCAGCGGCAGGATGCGCCGCTCATAAACGATCTTGGTATTGAAGGGGGCCGGTAGTTTGAATTGAAGGCCTGGCTCGGTGATCGTGCGGTCCACCTTACCGAAGGCAAGAACCAGTGCCTGCTCACGCTCGTCCACGATGAAGACCGTGGACCAGATCAGCAGGAGAAATGCGACAAGAACACCGCCAATGATACGTCCCTTGGTCATTTGTTACTTCCTTTACGGCCAAGCTCGTTCAGGGGCAGATATGGCACGACACCACTGCCTCCCCCCTCACCACCGCCACTGACGGATTCGTCGAGAATGATCTTGTCGATTCCACCCAACACACGCTCCATCGTTTCCAGATAGAGGCGCTGGCGCGTAACTTCAGGGGCTTTCGCGTATTCTTCCTGAATGGCCTTAAAGCGGGCGGCTTCACCTTCGGCATCCTTGACGACGCGGGCGGTATAGCCGTCGGCATTCTCCAGAAGCTGTGCGCTTTCGCCTCGTGCATCCGCGAGTTTCTGTCGGGAATAACCTTCTGCCTGTAGCTGAAGGGCTTCCTGCTCCTGTGCGGCCTTGGTCACGTCATCGAAGGCCTCGACTACCAACGCAGGGGGCGCGACAGAGACGAAGTTAACGCGAATAACGTTGATCCCTGACTTATACCCGTCAAGGGTTGTCTGAATGAGGCTTTGCACCTGGGATGTGATTTCGCCATCACGATTAAGGACAGGCTGGATTTCCGACCGCCCGATTACTTCGCGAATTGATGCCTCGGATACGGCCTCAATGGTCTGTTCCGGGGCCGCGAGGTTGAAGAGGTAGTCGGCGGGATTGATAATGTTCCAGTCAATCTGGAAGTTCACATCCACGACATTTTCATCGCCGGTCAGCATCAGGCCTTCATCGCGAGGGACAGCCCCGCGACGGTTTGGGCGGACGGCGTTGACGCCGATGCTGACGTTACGTTCGTCTGTTACCTGTAGTGTCTCATGGGTTTGGAGTGGCCAGAAGGCCATGTTCAAACCGGGTGAGCGTGGGGGCGGGGAGTATTCGCCCATTGTCAGAACGATGGCCTTTTCGTTGGTCTCCACCTGAAAGACCGACGCATAGAGCCACATGCCAACAGCGGCAATGATGCCGATACCTGCAAGCACTTTGCCGGGCAGGGGCTGGCCATCGCCGGGTCCGCCGCCGCCAGTGCGCGATACAGCGCGACGAAAGCGTTCCTGTCCCTGCCGGAACAGCTCATCAAGGTCCGGGGGCTGTTGGCCGTTGCCGCCGGGTTCTCTGCCCCCGCCGCCGCCGCCCTGCGGGCCACTGCCCCATGGGCCTTTACCATTGCCGCCTCCACCGCCGCCGCCGGACGAGCCGCCGCCGCCCCATGGACCGCCGGAATTGTTACTCCAGGGCATATGCGCTCCTTCAGATGCCTCATGCGCGGTGTCGCGCGTATTTCGTGCGTCGTTCTACGGGCGATCTTGCGCAGGTTCAACGCAACTCTCGCCATTGACAATGATTTGGGGCATAGAAGCGCCCCGCGCAAGATCATGCGACCCTTTGGTCGCATTCCTGCGGCTTCGAGAGGAGACTTTACATGCCCGAAGCACTGCGTGCACAGCTTTACCTGACGCTGAAGGTTGGTGACGTTGATCGACTGGAAACCCTGCTCCACGAGGTAGGACCGGCCAGCGTGAGGCTTGTGATCGCGGATTCGGGGGCGCAGGGTGCAGCGGCGACATGCCGCGCGCTCTGTCACGCGCAGGAGATTCCGCTGCTGATCGCCGGGCCGGATGATGTCGCGGTTGCCATGGCGCGGGAGGTGGGGGCCGATGGGGTTCATCTGACGGGTATGCCAAAGGCAGCGCCATGGGTGCGGCGGGAACTGGGCGAGGATGTCATCGTCGGCATCGACCCCGGCCCCTTGCGTCACGATGCGATGATCGCGGCGGAAAGCGGGGCGGACTATGTGTCGCTCGCACCGGAATGGGAAAGTGAGAGCGCTGTGCCGAGCGAAATTACGTGGTGGGCAGCAATGATCGAAACGCCGATGGTGGTCGAGAATGCGGCGACCCCCGAACGCGCAGGGTTGCTGCGGGAGATCGCGGATTTCGTGGTCGTCGGGGCCGGGGATGCAGCGTCCGTGGCGGGTGTGCTGGGCGGGGATTGAAGCGTCCATGTTATCTTACCAACATGGCTATCACGCGGGTGGCCCCGCTGATTTGCACAAACATATCGCGCTTGCGCGTTTGCTGGCGCTTCTGACCCGCAAGGCGCGGCCTATCACCTACATGGAAAGCCATGCGGGGCGGGGGCTGTATGATCTGGAGGGGTCGCAGGCCGTAAAAACCGGGGAATGGCGCGCCGGGATCGGGGCGGCGACGCAGGAAGACGGGCCATTCTGGCAGGCGCTTGATCAAGTGCGGGCGGCGCATGGGGAGAGTGCTTACCCCGGCTCCCCCGCCGTCGCCCGCGCATTGCTGCGCCCTGATGACCGACTGATTCTGATGGAATTGCACCCGGCGGAGCATACCGCCCTGGTCGGGGCGCTGAAGGGGCCGGGCGTTGAAATCCATCGCCGGGACGGGCGCGAAGGGCTGCTGGCATTATCGCCGCCCAAACCCCGCCGGGGTCTTGCTTTGATTGATCCGAGTTATGAGCGGAAAGAGGAATATACCGAGACGGCGACGTTTGCGCTGGCGCTCGCGCGCAAATGGCCCGATGCGGCGATTATGGTCTGGTATCCGATTCTGCCCGCCGCACGGCATGTTGGAATGGTGAGCCATATTTGCGGGAAAGCGCCCGCAACATTGATCAGTGAGACGGGTTTCCCCGCCCATGGCGGTCGGAAAGGGGGGATGATCGGCTCTGGTCTGGCCCTGCTGAATCCGCCCTATGGCGCGCGGGAAATTCTGGGCGACTATCGTTTTAATGAGAAAAATGAATAATTTTTTTATTTTTCATTTACTACCACACATAATGACATAGATTGGCTCCAGTAATCCTGTTGGAGTGGATCATGGATCAATCGACACAAAAGGGCTGGGCGGCTTTTATCGTGCGCACGCGCTGGCTCTGGATTGTGGCGGGCCTTGCGCTGACCGTTGCGATGGGTATGGGCCTTGGAAAACTGAGCTTTAATCCCGATGCCCGTATTTTCTTTGCGGAAGAAAACCCCGACCGCACCGCACTGGATCGCTTCGAGTCGGAGTTTGCGAAGGACGATAACCTCATCCTCGTGATGAACGCGAAGGAAGGCGGGTTGTTCGAGCCGAAAGTCCTGTCCGCCATCGGGGAACTGACTGAAGAAGCGTGGCTGTTGCCCCATGTGCGCCGGGTCGATTCGCTCACCAATTTCCAGCATACCTACGCCATTGATGATGAGATGATCGTGGGCGACCTTGTGCCTGAACCGGCCAGTGTCACACCGGAACAGGCGGCGGCGGCGCAAGAGATTGCGTTATCGCGGCCTGAACTGCTGCACACGATGATCGACCCGACCGGGCGCTATGGCTCGATGCAGGTGATGTTCCGGTTGCCTGGGAAAAGCCCCGAAACCGAAGTGCCGGAAATCGTGGCTGAAACGCAAGTGCTGGCTGCGGCATTCCGCGAGAAAAACCCTGATATTGAGCTGCGGCTGACGGGTTCGGTGATGATGAACAATCAGTTTGCGGTATCCGGGCAGGATGATGGCAAGACCCTCACACCGCTGATGTTCGGGGCAATCCTGTTGATCGTCTTCCTCGCGTTCCGTTCGGTTGTTGGTGTTCTGATAACGACAACCGTGATCGCTATGTCTGCCGTGATCGGGCTTGGGGCGCTTGGGTGGTCAGGGACATCGCTCAATTCTGTCACCGTCCTCGCCCCCCTCATCATTATGACACTGGCGGTTGCGAGTGTGGTGCATGTGCTGGCCAGCGCGCGCCAGACGATGGTGGAGACACCCGACCGAAAGGAATGGGCGCGGGTGGCGCTGGACGAGCATGGCGGCGAGATCGCGGTGGCCTGTATCACAACGGCCATTGGCTTTCTGGCGCTGAATTTCTCAATTTCACCGCCATTCCGCGAACTGGGCAATGTGGTCGCGGTGGGTGTTATGGGGGCGTTGTTCCTGACGCTCACCTTCCTGCCCGCCCTGATCGTCATTATTCCGATGAAACGGCGTGAGGCGCTGGCCACGACCGACAGGATCATGGCTCCGCTGGCGGAATTCGTGATCGGATGGCGCAAACCGTTGTTGGTGGGGATGAGCCTGTTGGTCATCGCGCTGGCATCGGGTATTCCGCGCCTGTCGCTGGAGGATGATTTTGTCCGGTATTTCGATGACCGCTACGAATTTCGTCGCGACACCGATTATTTCGAACGCCATCTTGGGGGGCTGAACGTCCTCGAATACGCATTGCCCGCCGGGCGCTCGGACGGGATCAATGATCCGGCTTTCCTTGCGAATGTGAAGGACTTCACCGAGTGGCTGCGCGCGCAGCCGGAAGTGACGAATGTGCGGTCGCTGACCGATGTGTTGCAACGGCTGAACATGAATATGCATGCCGATGACCCCGGTATGATGAAGCTGCCCGTTGATGAGCAGGCCGCTGCGCAGTTCCTGTTCCTCTACGAATTATCGCTCGGATACGGCATGGACCTGACCGACCAGATCAATATCGACCGCTCGTCGATGCGTATCTCGGTCTCGATGGCCCAGGCGACGACGAAGGGTATGCTGGCGCTGGATGCGAAGGCGCAAGCGTGGATGGCGGATAATGCGCCCTCCATCGCGGTGGCCCCCACCGGCATGAGTCAGGTGTTCAACCTGATCGCCTATCGCGATGTGCGGGCGATGTTGCTTGGGACGGTGCTGGCGCTGATCGCGATTTCGGCGTTGCTGTTGCTGATCCTGCGGGATGTCAAGCTGGGTCTCATCAGCCTGGTCCCGAACCTTGTTCCCGCCGCCATGGCGTTTGGCCTGTGGGGATATGGCGTCGGGGCCGTAACGCTGGCGATTGCGGTCGTGATCGCCATGACGCTGGGGATTGTTGTGGATGACACCGTGCATTTCCTCGCCAAATACAAGGAAGGCAAGCGGCAGGGCATGACCCCCGAAGACGCCGTGCGCTACACGTTCAGCAAGGTCGGCATGGCGCTGTTTGTCACGACCTTTGCGCTGGTCGTGGGCTTTGCGATCCTTTCGACATCCGGTTTCGCGGTGAATGGCGATATGGCCAAACTGACCGCGTTGACGATTTCCCTCGCGCTGGTGGCTGACTTTCTGTTGTTGCCCGCGCTGCTTATCACAATCGACAGGAGAGAGACGATGAACGCTCCCGCAACTGTTGCCGCCACCCTAGCCGCACTTATCGGTATCGGGGCGCTTGCCGCGCCCTCGCCCGCCCATGCGCAATCGGCGGAGGCCAAAGGCCTTGCCATCGTTCAGGAAGCAGAACGCCGTGATCTGGGCTGGGGCGATTTTACCAATGATGGCGAGATGATCCTGCGTGATGCGGGCGGGAACGAGACCCGGCGCATCTGGCGCGGCATGAACCTCGAACGTGATGCGCGGAGCGGGGAGGGCGACTGGTCTGTGATCGTCTTTTCATCACCACGCGATATTTCCGGCACGGCCACGCTGACCCAGGCGAAGATCGAACCATCGGATGATGACCAATGGCTCTATTTGCCAGCGGTAAAACGGGTAAAGCGGATTTCCTCGTCGAACCGGACGGGCAAGTTTGTCGGATCGGAATTCTCGTTTGAAGACCTTGGTTCGCAGGAAGTGGAAGACAACACCTATCGCTGGCTGCGCGACGAAGCGTGTCCCGGTGGAACGGGCCTGACCTGTCACGTCATTGAAGGCGTTCCGAAGAATGCGCGCTCCGGGTATTCCAAACGGGTGACATGGGTTGATGCGACACATTTCAACCAGCACAAGACCGACTTCTACAATCGGCGCGGTGATCTGGAGAAGACGCTGACGGCAACCGGGTATCAGCAATATCTCGGAAAATACTGGCGTCCGGCACGGTTGGATATGCAGAACGTACAGACGGGAAAATCGACCACGTTGCTACAGTCGAAGTATAGTTTTGGCACAGGCATGAATGAGAGTGACTTCAACGCCCAGCGCCTGCCCCGGTTATCGCGGTGACAAGGATGAGAGAGCATCGTTTTTCCCTCCTACGCGGTGGGAGGAGAAGGAAATCCGTGTCTGTGGCGATCCTGCTATTGATGGCCATCCCTGCCCATGCAGGCGAGGAAGTGCTTGGAGCCGATTTCGCTGAATTGCGGGGGGAGGCGTCGGTTGAGGCGATTCTGTTCCCGGAAGATCCGCTGTTTGCGGGGCAGGAACATAACAGCCTGTCCTTTGCCATCGAGCCGACTGGCATACTGGAATGGAACAGTGTGGATAACCTTGGCGGGGCGGATGTTACGGCGACCGTGCGCCCGTTTCTGCGGGTTGATACGCAGGATGAGGAGCGCACCCATTTCGATTTGCGCGAGGCAAAGGTCGATCTGCGGTTCGGTGATACGGATGTAACGCTCGGCTCGGATATTGTTTTCTGGGGCAAGACCGAGGTGGATCAGCTCGTCGATATTGTCAATCAGGTCGATGGGGTTGAAGGGACCGATGGCGAAGACAAGCTGGGCCAACCGATGGTGGCCGTGCGCCGGATCGTGGAAGTCGGTGATTTCAGTGGACAGGCCAGCGCGTTCTATTTCCCGTATTTCCGCGAACGCACGTTTCTGGGCGAGGAATCGCGCTTGCGGTCGGGCATCATCGTGGATGGCGATGATGCGCGCTACGAAACGGATGCGGAAGAATGGACACCTGGTTTCGCCGGACGGCTGGCCGGGTTCTACGGCGATGTGGATGCAGGGGTGCATATCTTTCATGGCCTCAGCCGCGATCCGGCATTTGAGGTCAGCCGCACGACTGTCGTTGGCGGGCAGGTCGTGCCGACCGAGCTGCGCCCGGTCTATGGCCGCATCACACAGATCGGATTCGACGGGCAATATACTTCCGGTGCGACGTTGTGGAAGGCGGAGGCCATTGGTCGCTTCGATCAACGAAACCTCGATTTCGAGAGAGAGGATTACGTCGCCGCCATCGCCGGGGTGGAATATACGCTTTTTGGTATTTCGGAGAGTAATGCCGATCTGGGGCTGATCGCGGAATATGCCTATGACAGCCGGGGAAGCCGTGCATTGACTCCCTTCGAGAACGATCTGGTTCTTGGTGCGCGGCTTGGGCTGAATGACGCACAGGATACCTCTGCCCTGCTGACGGCGGCGGTCGATACCGAAACGCAGGAAACAGTGCTGCGGCTGGAGGGTGAGCGGCGGCTGGGCGACAGCTTCAAGCTGGAGATTGTCGGGCAGGCGTTTTTGAACACGGATGACGCCTCAGTCACCAATGACCTGCGCGACGATCATTCGCTGCGTATTACGCTCTCGGCCTTCTGGTGAGCGAGACCGGGCATATATTCGTTGTCCGGCCGGAGCTTGGCGATACCCATGCAGAGATCGTGCGTCATGCCGCTGTGCTGTTCGGGCAGTTCGGATACACGAAGACGAATATCGGTGAGATTGCCGGGCGGGTCGGCATGTCGCCGGGCAATCTGTACCGTTATTATCGCAACAAGCAGGCTATCGGTGAAGAAGTTGTGCGATGCTATCTGAGTCAATCAGAAGTGTCGATGACAGAAGCCATCGACCGAACGACCGGGGCGGAGGAACGGCTGCGCGTGATGTTTGCCACGGGAATCGGAGAGATCCTTGACGCCTTGAGCGAAAATCCGCGCATGGTGGAACTGGCTGACATGATCTGTGTAGGGGATAGCGGTATCCTGCGGGCGCATCTCGAGTGGAAGATCGCGACCTTCGAACGGCTGTTTCGCGAAGGAACGAATGCGGGCATCTGGCGCGTGGATGACCCGTCCGGTTTTGCGGAAACCCTGCTCGATGCAACGTGGGCATTCTGGTATCCGACCTCGCTCGCCACCCTTGACCCCGACCGCGTACCTGCACGCGTGACCGGGGTACTTGATGCGATTCTGGCGGGGGTGACGGTCGCGCCTGCCCGCTGATGGCCAATCGGTGGATGGTAACGGAATTATCCTGCCAGCGCCTTTACCATCGCCTCGGCCTCGATAAACTCATCCATCAGCCGGTTTTCTGCTGACCCCGCCACCCATTCGCGCCCCACCTCCATCAGCAAGGGGGCGGCGAGGGGGGAGACGCGGGCAAGGCGGACCAGATCCATACGATCCTTCACCCGGTCGATCAGATCATCAATCCGGTCGAAATCGACCATTCCACGCATGGCTTCGCGCCGGGTCATGTCGATCATCAGGTGATCGGGATCGTATTTCATCAGCGTATCATACAGCACATCCGAACTGACCGTTGCTTGCCGCCCTGATTTCTGCATCCCCGGAAACCGCCGCTCGATCAGCCCCGCGATCACCGCCGATGTTCTGAACGTGCGTTTCATCATGGTCGTATCCGCCATCCAGCGATCCAGCCCTTCGCGCAGGCCGTCGGGGTCGAGCAACGCCTTCACATCCTTCACGGGGTCCAGTGACCAGATCATCAGGGCGTAATCATTCGCCACAAAGCCCAGTGGCCCCAATCCCGCTTCCTCCATCCGTTTCGTCAGGATCAACCCCAGCGTCTGATGTGCATTGCGGCCCGCAAAGCTCCAGAAAACCGTATGCTCGCGCTCCCGACATGGAAAAGCCTCGACCAGCAGCCGATTGCGCGCGGGCAGGTTGGAAGCCTGCGCTTGCAGGCGCAGCCATTCGGTGATGGAGGTTGGCAGACCCTCCCACCGCGCCGGGTTGCCCATGATGGCGATCACCCGGTCGGCCAGCGCCGTCGAAATCGGCATCCGCGATCCGGCAAAGACCGGCACGCCCGGTTCCTTGCCACTCTCGCGCGTGACCTGCACATTCATCTCGCGCAGGCCGTGATACCGCACTGTCTCGCCACCGATCAGGAAGGTATCGCCGGGGCGCAGGGTCGCGGCGAAGGCTTCTTCCACCTCGCCCAGCTTGTATCCCCCCGGTCCCCGCCCGGATTTCAACCGCACCCCCAGCGTTTCCGCCTCCACGATGGTCCCGACATTCATCTTGATCCGTCGGGCTGTGCGCGGGTCGCGGAGTTGCCATTGTCCATCCCGTTCCAGCAGGCGTTTCCAGCGATCATAGGCCCGCAGCGCATACCCCCCCGTGGCGCAAAATTCGAGGCAGCGGTCGAAATCCCTCCGCTCCAGAGTGTGATACGCCCCCGCCAGACGCACCTCGTCATACAGCGCATCGGCGGTAAACGGCCCTGCACAGGCCATCAGCAGGATATGCTGGCACAACACGTCCAGCGATCCGGGTGCGGGGGATACTCCGTCGATTTCCCCCGCCAGAACCGCCTCTACCGCCGCGATACATTCGATGAAATCGAAGCGGTTGGCGGGCACGAGTAGCGCCCGGCTCGGTGTGTCAAAGCGGTGATTTGCCCGCCCGATCCGCTGTACCAGTCGCGCGACGCCCTTGGGTGCGCCCACTTGTATCACCAGATCGACGGCCCCCCAGTCGATCCCCAGATCAAGTGACGATGTCGAGACAACCGCGCGTAGCTGTCCCGCGCCCATTGCCGCCTCTACCCTTTGTCGCGTTTCGCGCGCCAGTGATCCATGGTGCAGCCCGATGGGCAGGGCATCGTCATTGACGGCCCACAGCGCCTGAAAGAACAATTCGGCCTGTGCGCGGGTATTGATGAAGACGATAGCCGTTTTCGCGCTGGCGATGGCATCCAGTACGGCCCGTGCCGCATAGCGCCCGCCCATGCCCGACCATGGCGGCGGCCCGGCCTCATCAAGGATGCGAATATCGGGTTTTGGCCCCGGTTCGGCCCGCACGATCCGCGTTCCCTGCGGGTCAAGCCATCCGCCCAGAGCCTGCGCATCCCTTACCGTGGCTGACAATCCGATACGCCAATGCTCTGGCGCTATCCGGCGCAGCCGCGCCATCCCCAGGGCAAGCTGATCGCCGCGTTTCGTTCCGGCCAGCGCGTGGGCTTCATCCACGATCACCGCGCGTAAACTGCTGAATATCTCATCCGCCTGTGGGTCAGCCAGCAGGATGGCGAGGCTTTCCGGCGTGGTCAGCAGAATATGCGGAGGCGTCTTTTTTTGCCGCTGTCGTGTGCTTTGTTTGGTGTCGCCCGTGCGATCCTCCACCCGGATTGGCAAGCCCATTTCCGCGACCGGCGCTTCGAGGTTGCGGCGAATATCGGCGGCCAATGCTTTTAACGGAGAGATATAGAGCGTGTGCAGTCCGTCGTGCTTACCAGTGGTCAGGTCAATCAGTGACGGCAAAAACCCCGCCAGTGTCTTGCCGCCCCCTGTTGGTGCAATGGATAGCTGTGCCTCCCCCGGTTTCGCCCCGGCCAACAGATCAAGCTGGTAGGGATGCGGAACCCATCCACGCGCCGCAAACCATGCGTTGAAAGGGGAGGGGAGGGTCAAATCAGCAGATGACGTCAACGGAGTTCCTTTGCACACACAGCGTTCCGTTCTACCGTCAGGGAAAACGTCACTGCAAAACAGGATAGGACGATGACAGGCAACGCACAGCAAGGGCATCGCCCATGATCCCGGAAAGCTCTCTCTTTCATACCTTCATAGAACCCGCGCGCGTGCGGGGCGCGTGGTGGCGTGTTTTGACAGGGTTACTGCTTGTCTGTGCGATATGGTTTGGGTTTGGCCTCGTGCTGGTTGGTCTTATCTCTTCGGGTTATCTGTTACCCCTTGGTATCGACGGAGGGGCTGTGGCCGGGATAGCCGTTGATGGGCGCGCGATGCCCCCAAAAGGCGTGATGTTCTTTTTACTCACCTTCCTTGGCCTTTGGCTGGGGCTTTGGGTTGCTGTGCGGCTTGTGCATCGTCGTGCTTTTGGAACGCTGTTCAGTGCATCGGGCCGACCGGATACCCGCAATCTGTGGAATGGTATGGCCCTTGGGCTTGGATTCTACGTCGTGAGCATCATCGCGTATTGTGCTGTTATTGGCCCGCCGGTACGCACTGATCTGTCCCTGTCGGTCTGGGGGATTTGGTTGCTTCCCATCATCCTTGCCATCGCCATGCAGGCAAGTTCGGAAGAGTTACTGTTCCGGGGGTATATCCTTCAGCAATTCGCGAACTGGTCACGTCACCCTCTCATCTGGGCCGTGATCCCGGCCCTTATCTTCACAGCCCTGCATTACGATGCGAATATGGAAGCAGGGATGCGCTGGCGGATGCTGGTGCATATCCTGATTTTCGGCCTGGTTATGGCCGCGCTGGTCTGGCGCACGGGGGGGCTTGGCGCATCAATGGGATTGCATATCGCCAACAATATTCTGGCGATATGCGGCTTTGGCATCACGGGCAACGCTTTGGGGTTCGAGTTGTGGGTCTTCCTGCCCGGCACGATGGAGCGCATGTTCCTGTTTGACCTTGGTACCGGCTTGCTGATGCTCGCCGGGGTATTGATCCTTTTCAGGCCGGGGCCGCAGGAACAAAAGCGATAGGGGACCCATAGGGTCAGGCAATCATAGTTCGTCTGAGTCCTTAGAGGTTGTCCTTAAATACTAACATTGTATAGTTTTCTTCTGGTCAGATTTCTGTAAATGCTGCTCCAGATTATTATGGGTATTTTTAGTTGTAATAGGCGTAGTTTTCTTGTTTCTGATTGCCGTACGCTGGATTGTATTCATGTGAGGCAGTTCACATTATTGCGATTATTAGTGTGCCACTATAGTCACAATATGTGAAAAATATTTATTAACTGTCCTAATATAGACCACATTGGGGAATGACATGGCTTTTGATGGAAATACCAGCCTTCTTGGTGCTGGGAGTAGCGCGGCGGCATCTTCTGAAAAGTCGGAAGGTAAAGTCCTTCGCTTCGATATTTGAAAAAGTAAAATCGAAAAGCTCGTCGAAAAGTGAAAAACAGCAGATGCCTGCGCAGGACCGTGCAGAGCGTCAGGAGGCCCGCGCACAGGAGCGTGAAGAAGTCCGTGCAGAGCGTCAGGAAGCCCGCGCACAGGAACGTGCCGACCACGGATGGTCAGATTCTGGGCGGCGTAACGGATGCCGGAGCGGTCATTGATCCGGTTCTTGGCGACTTTACCCGTGATGGTGGCGATGTTCCGATTGCCAGTGTCGGGGTTGAGGATCTGGTTAGCAACGACGACGGAACCCGCAATATTCGTGTCACGATCACCAATAGCGGCCCTGAAGGCGGCACGTTCCTGACGCCGCCATGGGTGGCGATTCAGGATGGTACTTTTGATATTTATGACCGGGGCGGCGAAGCGGCAGAGTTCCTTGAGCGTCTGGCCGAAGACGGCATTGTTTCGGATATTGGCGAAGCCTTTGTGGCCAGTGGCGAAGAGGGTGCCGCCGGTGTGATCACAGGGCCGGATGGTGTGGCCGCTGGCCCGCTCGATCCGGGCGAATCGGGATCTATCGTGCTGGCGGTTGATCCGAACCAGTCACAGTTCCTGAGCTTTGCCTCGATGGTTATCCCGTCGAATGATGCGTTCATCTCGTCACCGGATGACCCTATGGGCCTGCGTATCTTTGATGAAAAAGGCAACTTCACCGGGGGCAAGTTCGAGGTCACAGGCGCGGATGTTCTTGATGCGGGGACCGAGGTAAACACGGAGCAGGACGCGGCCTTCCTGAACCAGACCGGGCCGGATACGGGCGTGGATGAGGGCGGTGTTGTCACCGCGCATCCCGGCTTTATCGGGTCAGTGGGACTGCCCGCCACGGATGCACCGGCCCAGTTCCCTGAAAGCATGATCAGCGCCAAATACTAGGCGTTTATCGCTCCCCCGGCTGTACCGTTTGACAGCCGGGGGAATGGGACAAGAGAGGATCGTCGATCCGACATTGTTCCAATTTTGATCCCTGAACTTGATACCCGCGAAAGCGGGTATTTTTTTGAGCAATAAATTTCGCTGATGTGAGACTGTCGGGGGCAACCTACCCGGCGCGTTGCTGGTTGAGGGTGAAGAGGTTTTTCAGAATCGCATCTTCATCAAGATCAGGGGGCCAGCCATAAGCGGTGGCAACCGCATGGTCGAGGTCGCGATGGGCGTTGTCGAGCCATGCAGGGCGCTCGTTATAGAGATTGGTCAGGGTGCGCTTTTTCAGGTTTTTCGCCGCCGCCTCATCGACCGGGATCAGGCGGTCGGGATAGCCCGCCACCACCTCCGGCTCGCGCCGGACCCATTCGGGCGGATTGAGCCAGTTTTCCCGCAACTCGTTCAGCCGCACCGCCGCCGCCGTAATGGCCTGCGCGCGGGAATCGTCCGCATACTCGGCGGCGGGGATATCGGGGGTCAGCCCTTCGGGGAAGGGGAAGGTTTCGAAGGAGCGAGAGATAGTATAGCGAGGGTCATTTCCCACGCCATGTGATCCACCTTGCCGAACAGACCAAATGTGGTGGATTTTGCTCGCTAGTATGCCAAAAGTCGTATCATCGTCACGCACTATGACTTGTAATTTATGATCGGGTAGGATCGCTTTTTCGAGCCAGCGAAATACGCGCCGGCGTGAAACTTCTGGTGTAACAAGCCATCGATTGATGCTGCTTGCGGCTTTCATCATTCCTTGGCGAGGTTCGATGTGACGCCACCAAAATTCTGCATAAGATTTTCGACGGTTTGTGGTTCGTATAGGTTTGATCTTTTCAAGGGCGTAAGCGAATAGGCGGGGTGGATGTGACCCGGCCCGCCCTGTTGTTCTCAGGTCAGCTTTTCTGCTTTCGCAACCTGACCACCACATCAACCGTAGCAATCTCCATGCCGTCAGGGGCATCGGGCAAGGTCGCAAAAGCGACCGATCCAGCGGGGGCGTCGGCAATAGTGCCGTCATCCTCGTAGTAGAAATGCGGGTGATCGTCGCTGCGGGTATCGTAGTAAACGCGCCCCGGTTCGATGACGATCTCACGCAGCAGACCCACCGATGTGAAGGCTTTCAGCGTATTGTAAACGGTTGCCAGCGAGACGCCGGCATCCGCTTCCAGTGCTTCCCCATGCAGTGCCTCTGCCGTTAAATGCCGGTTCCCGCCTGCCAACAGCAGGTCAGCCAGCGCGCGGCGCTGTCGCGTCGGGCGCAGACCTGCACGGGCAAGCCAAGCTGCACTGCATTCAGTGGCCACGGGAGGAAAAACATCGTTCATGCCCTTGACGCTACTGTCTTTTTCGCCGGTTTTCAACAAGTGTAGTTCATCCCCAACCGCCCGCCATCGACATAAATCGTTTCGCCGGTGATGTAGCTGGCTTTGTCGGAGGCGAGGAACGCCACCACATCTCCGATTTCCCGCGCATCCCCGACCCGGCCCAGCGGCGTGCGCGAGAGGACGCGCGACATGGCAGCCGGGTCCGAGTTTACCCCGGCCATCATCTCGGTATCTATGGAACCCGGTCCAACGGCGTTCACCCGGATGCCGTGGGCGGCCAGCGCCAGTGCGGAGGCTTTGGTCAGTTGCATAATCCCCCCTTTCGATGCGCAATAGGCGGGAATGCTGGGGATGGCGACCTGTGCATTGATGGAGGACATATTCACGATTGCCCCCTTGATGCCCTGATCTATCATCGTGCGCGCCGCCCTCTGCGTCGCGATGAAGGGGGCCAGGAGGTTGAGGTCCAGAACCTGCTGAAAGCGTTCCGGCGTTACCTCCATGAAGTCCTCCGGCATGGCTATCCCGGCATTGTTGACGAGAATCGAAACGGGTCCGTAATCGGCCTCTACCCTGTCGAACAGACCCAGCAATGCGTTGCGATCTGCGACATCGATGCCAAGGCCGACCGCTCCGTCGCCCATATCGCCCGCCGCGTCGGTCACAGCGTGGGCCTTGATATCAACCAGAACGACCTGCGCGCCATCCTCTGCCAATGCTTTCGCGCAAGCCAGCCCGATTCCCTGTGCCGCGCCCGTGACCAATGCGATTTTTCGTGCCATGGTGTTCTCCCTTGAGTTTTTCGATCCGTAGCAGAGCGGCCCTGTCAGGACACCCCATGTTTTCACCTGAGATCATAGAGCGTGCGCTTGCCCGCTTTCCCCGTCACCTCGCGACGCATGCCCCGACTGCGCTGGAGGCATTGCCGCGTCTTGGGGCATCGTTGGGCCTCGATCTGACGGTCAAGCGCGATGATTGCACGGGGGTCGCTTTTGGCGGCAACAAGGTGCGTCAGCTCGAATTCTATATCGGCGCGGCGGAAGCAAAGGGGGCGGATACGATCCTCATTACCGGGGCGGTACAGTCCAACTTCGTCCGCACCGCTGCGGCCATGGCGAGGCGGGCAGGGATGGATTGCCATGTGCAACTTGAAGAGCGCGTGCCGAATATAGACGATACCCACCGCAGAAACGGCAATGTTTTGCTCGATCACCTGTTCGGGGCAACGATCTACAGTTTCCCGGTTGGTGAGGATGAGGATGCCGCAGATGCCTCATTGGAGAAGATTGCGGAAAACCTGCGCGGTGACGGGCGCAAACCCTATATCATCGGCCTCGCCGCCAGCACTCCGCCCCTTGGCGCGCTCGGCTACATGGTCGGGGCGATGGAGCTTGCTGAACAGCATGATGGCGCGCTGCCCTATGACGAGATACTCGTCGCTTCCGGCAGCGCCCAGACGCATTGCGGCATCCTTTTCGGCCTTCGGGCGCTTGGGTTGCAGACGCCTGTTCGGGGCATCTGTGTTCGCCGCGCAGCGGATATTCAGGAAGCGCGGGTTGCCCGTCGCCTGAAGGATATGGCGGCGCTGACCAATCTCGATCTTACGATACCCGATACAGATGTGCGTTGTTTCCATGATGAACGTGAAAAAGGCTACGGCCAGATGAGCACAGCCACCCACGACGCCATCCTGCGCACGGCGCGAGAGGAGGGATTGCTGCTCGATCCGGTCTATACCGGCAAGGTGATGGCGGGCCTTATCACCTTGCACGAGCGTGGTGGGCTGGCTGGGCCGCGCGTTCTCTACTGGCATACTGGCGGGCAACCGGCCCTCTTTGCCTATACCGATTCACTGGTTCCGAAAACGGCAGGGCATCCGGCCTGACAAGGGTGTCTTCATAGCGCATATGGCGTTCTCTTACGCCTCTTCCCGTATCTCTATGAGGGTCGGTTTTTCGGCCTTCCTCGCCCGTTCAAGCAAGGCTTCAAGATCACCGTCGCATAGCGCATATTCTGCCCCATGGGCCGGGGCGAAATGCCTGAAATCGAGCGGGGCGACTTCTACTCCTGTGCGTGGAATGTCGAGTGCGTCCATATCATCCTGAATCTGCCCAAGTCGTCCGTTGTTCCAGATGATGATTGGCAGGTTCATGCCGAGCCTTGCAGCGGTTGCCAGTTCAGTGCCGGAGAATCCGAATCCGAAATCACCTGCCAGCGCGACGATAAACCCTTCCGGTTCGGCCAGTTTTGCCCCGATGGCGGCAGGCAGGGCATAGCCCAGTGTTCCGTAGCCTGTCGGGTGTATCCACCCCATGGCGCGACGGGCCGGATAGAGCACACCGCCTTCATAGGCGATTTGGGTCATGTCGGTAACGACCACTCCATCATCTGGCATACCCCGGCGTAGCGCCGCGAGACTCTGCGCGATCTGTGTATTCGGCTTTCCTGTCGCGCGCAGCGTGTCGGCGTCATCATACCAGTTTGGCTTGCTGTCGTCCGGTAGCAGCGCCCGCACGGCCTCGACCACCCGCTCCGCATCTGCCTCAATGGTCATATCGGGGAACGGACCACGCGCAAACTGGCGCGGGTCGAGGTCGATCCGTACATGCGTCCCTGAGAACTCAGGCAGGGGAGTATAGCGATCCGTTGCCGCCAGTTCGGTTCCGATCGCGATTACCAGATCGCTGTCTCCGATAGCCGCTTGCACTGTCGGTTCATGCAGACATGCGCCCAGCGACCCCGGTGCATCATCTGCCACGATACCCTTGCCTGCAATCGAAGAAACGATCAGTGCCCCCGTTGTTTTGGCCAGCGCGCGCAGCCCCTCCGTGGCCCCCCGCGCTCCGCCGCCAATCAGGAAGGCAGGTCGCTCTGCGGTACGCAGCATTTCGGCCAGTCGTTCCACGGTTTGCCCGTCTATGGCGTGTGGGGCAGGTTTTACGACCGGCTCAAAGTTCGGGAAATCATGTGTTTGTCCCGCCAGATCAATGGGGAGTTCGAGGTAGACCGGTCTCGGCCTGCCCGATTCCAGCCGCTCAAGCACCATACGTAGCAGGCGTGGCAATGCCTCGGCGGAATGTGCAACAAAGACATCTTCCAGAATGCCTTCCATCACCCGCCGCTGATCGAGCGTTTCGTGCAGTTCGCCAAGGCCAGCCCCAAGGGTATCAAGCGGATTGTTGGTTGCCACCACCAGCATTGGCACGCTGTCTGAATAGGCTTGCGCGATTGCTGTTGCGGCGTTCAGCAGCCCCGGTCCGGTGATTGGCAGCACAAGGGCAGGGCGGCCCGCCAACCGTGCGAAACCATCCGCCATGAAGGCCGCGCCCTGCTCGTGATGCGGCGTGACATGCACCATTCCTGATGCTGCAACCCCGCGATAAAGCTCCAGATTATGAACACCGGGGATGCCGAAGGCATGAGTGATTCCGCTCTTTTCGAGCGCATGAATGATATACTGGCCACAAGTAGTTTTCATCAGGATGCCTCGCCGGGATACGGTTTCAGCCCTTGATAATCGTATGCTGCCCGGATGTCGAAGGCATCACAACGCTTGATGTGGGGGTGCCAGGCCTGTTCAGAGTGACCGTGCTTTCTCACGCAGCATGAATTTCTGGATTTTCCCCGTCGATGTCTTGGGGAGTTCCTCGAATATCACTGTCTTGGGGGTTTTGAAGCCAGCGAGGTGTTGGCGGCAAAAAGCGATGATTTCTTCGGGGGTTGCGGTTTTGCCCTCGGCCATCTCGACGAAGGCGCAAGGCGTCTCGCCCCATGTGTCATCGGGGCGGGCGACCACACCGGCGGCGATCACACCGGGGTATTTGAAGAGGACAGCCTCGACTTCAACAGAGGAGACGTTTTCGCCTCCTGAAATGATGACGTCCTTCAGGCGATCACGAATTTTGAGATAGCCGCCGGGATAGATAGCCGCCGCATCACCGGAATGGAACCAGCCGCCCGCAAAGGCCTCCCCGGTGGCCTCAAGGTTCTTGAAATAACCTTTCATCACCGTGTTGCCGCGCAACATGATTTCGCCGGAAGCTCCGCCGTCGTGGGCAACCTCAGCCCCCGTTTCCATATCCACCGCTGTTGCGCCCTCGAACATGGCCATGCGCGGGCCTTGGCGGCCCTTGATTTCGGCACGTTCTTCGGGGGAGAGATCGTTCCACTCGCTCTTCCAGTCGCATTGGGTGACGTGGCCATAGGTTTCGGTCAGGCCATAGACATGCTGCACATTGACGCCAAGTTCCTCCATCTGCGCCAGTACGGCTGGGGGCGGGGGGGCGCCCGCCGTGAATGCCTCGATGGTGTGATCGAAGTCGCGGCGGTCTTCGGGTTTGGCATTGATGAGCATTTGCAGGACGATGGGTGCACCGCCGAAATATTGTGCGCCATGGTCAGCGGCGGCATCATAGATTGCCTTGGCCGAGATAACGCGGGTGCAAACCATCGTACCTGCCTGTGCCGCCATGGCCCAGGCATGACCCCAGCCGTTGCAGTGGAACAGCGGGACGATATAGACGTATTTCGGGTGTTTTGGCAGGGGCCAGCCCATGATTGTGCCGATGGCGATGAGATACGCACCCCGGTGATGATAGACCACGCCCTTGGGGCGGCCCGTGGTGCCAGACGTGTAGTTGATTGCCATGGCGTCCCACTCGTCGGCGGGCATTTGCCAGTCATAGGCAGGATCACCAGAGGCGAGCAAGTCGGCATGGGTGGTTTGGCCGAGGCGCTCTCCCCCCTCGGCTTCGTCATCTACAATGTCGATGATTTCGGGAGCCTTGTCGCCGAGAATGGCGAGGGCTTCCTTTAGCACGGGCGAGAACTGGGTATCGCAGAAGACAATGCGGCTTTCGGAATGGTCGAGGATATAGGCAACCGTATCGGCATCAAGCCGGGTATTGATCGTGTTCAGCACTCCGCCCGCCATATTGACGGCGAAATGGGCTTCGATCATCTCAGGAATATTGGGGCAGAGAAAGCTGACCACATCATTGCGGCCTATGCCTCGCGCGGACAGGGCTGAAGCCAGCCGCACACACCGTTCATAGGTTTGGCTCCAGGTATAACGCCGGTCGCCGTGGATGACTGACGGATGATCCCCATGCACCTCCGCCGCCCGGCGCAGGAAGGAAAGTGGGGTCAGTGGCACATAATTGGCCGGGTTCTTCCCGAATACGTCAAAATCCTCGCGGGCCATGGTGGTGGCTCTCCCTGTCGTCATTTTTTCGGGACGATAGGGCGGGCGGCGCGCAAAGGGAAGACACGCGAAACAAATCCGGTTGACCGGATCGTGGCGCTTGGTATTGAGGGAAAAGTTGCGGGTGTAGCTCAGTGGTAGAGCGTCAGCTTCCCAAGCTGAATGCCGTGGGTTCGATCCCCATCACCCGCTCCAGTTTTCCACCGATGCGCCACCATGAGCGATGCCCGCAGGATGATGCACTTATGGCACGTCATCCCGCAAAAACGGGGGTGTCCGGTTACGGCGTGTTATTGGCGGCGAGTTCGCCGCTGACGGTTTCGAAAGTATCATTCAGGTCGTCCCGAATCGCGCCGACCGTGCCAACGACAGCGATGGCGAGGATCGCAGCAACGAGCGCGTACTCGATGGCGGTTGCGCCCTTTTCCTCGTGCAGGAATCGGGTGGCGGAAATGGACAGAGCCTTGAACATGGATAAAACCTCCCGATGGCGATAACGGCATCGTGGCAGAGCCGGGTTAAGATGGATTTATGATCATTGTCCGATGAATCCCCGCTCACCACTCGACAAAGGGGGCGATGTCGGGTAGGCAACTCTCTTGCTGCCCGCATTCGCGGAGCCTCTTGTTATGGATTTCCGGCCCCATGGAAAACGCGATCCTCATCGTCCACCTCGTCCTCGTGGTTTTTCTCATCGCTATCGTGCTGTTGCAACGCTCTGAAGGCGGGGCACTTGGCATGGGCGGCGGCGGCGGCGGGGTGATGACCGGGCGCGGGGCTGCAACCGCGCTGCAACGCGCGACGTGGTACATCGCCGGGGGGTTCCTCGTGACCAGCCTGACGCTGACGATTCTCGCCACGACAGAACGACGGTCCGGGTCGGTCTTCGATCAGGGTGTGCCGGAAGTCTATTCGCCGTTGCAAGACAGTGAGCCGCCCGTCACCTTCGTGCCGCCGACGATAGAAGGTGATGCCCCGGCAACGTCTGTGCCGTCTACCGGAGCAGATGCGGCCCCGGCGGATGCAGACCCGGACAACATCGTTCCGGTCCCAACCCCCGAATAAGCCCTATTCTTCCTCGTCATCTCCATCGGGGATGGCGAGGCCGACCACGTCTGTCGTTATATCCACGGTCCCGACGACGACATCGGTGGCAATACTCGTTGTGGCCGACACAACGCCTATAGTCGTGCCAACAACCGTGCCGATACACCCCGACAGGGACAGGGCGAGGGACAAGCTGGCAAAAATACGGATCATGGGGAGGACTCTGGTCTGTTGCGGAGCTTGTGTTGGTCGTAGGGTCGAAACATTGTGGAATTCCTGCTTCCACGCCGCTTTGACCTTACCTGCCGAGAGTATCACCATGTCTCCGCCCGTCTATATCGATTACCTCAATCGCTTCGACGTGGAAGCGTTGGCCCTGACCGATAGGGAAATCCTTGATGCGGTCGAGGGGGCGCTGGCCATGCAGGGGCGCGGCGAGACGGAAATCGAGCCAAGGATGCATATTCGTCCGCGCGTGGCCGAAGAAGGGCATTTCAACGTGCTGCGTGGCTGGATTGGCGGTGGGATCGACAGTGCGGGTACAAAGGTTGTCGGGGATTTCGTGGATAATTATCGCGCCGGAAGACCCTCGGAATATGGGCTGTTGACCCTGTTTGACCCCCATCATGGCGCACCAAAGGCCATCGTGGACGCAACCGGAATTACCGAGATGCGAACAGGGGCAGTCACAGCGTTGGGGGCGAAATATCTGGCTCCGCCAAAGCCGAAAGTGCTGGGGCATATCGGGGCGCGGGGGACGGCGTACTGGAACGTCAGGCTTCTCTGCCATCTGTTCGATTTCGAGGAGGTGCGGATACATTCGCGCAGACCAGAGAGCCGGGAAGCATTTGCCGATCAGTTGCGGGCCGATCTGGGGCGCGAAATCGTGGTGACGGAGGATTGGGAAACCTGTCTGAAGGATTGCGATATTGTTGTCGAAGCCTCGCGTTTGCCCGAACCCGCGCCGTTGCTGAAGACCGCATGGATCAAGCAGGGGGCGCTCGTGATTCCATATGGAACCATGTCGGCGGTGGAGATCAACCTGACGGACATCATGGACAAGGTGGTGATGGATGACTGGGGGCAGGCGAATGGCATTTTCGGCGCGCTGCGGGCGCATGTAGATCAGGGCAAGCTGACCCGCGAAACACTGCATGGAGAGCTTGGGCAGATCGTGGCGGGAGAGATACCGGGGCGGCAAAGTGATAGCGAGACAATCCTGTTCTGGCATCGGGGGTTGTCGCTGTCGGATATTGGCCTCGGCCATGCGATGCTGGAAAAGGCAAAGGGGATGGGCGTTGGGCAACGCCTGCGCTTCGCGTGAAGCTTGATGCGCCGGTTGATCTGGCGGCGTTTATCGCGGCTATGGATGCGCCGGTCGCGCTGGATGTTTCAGCGACGGTGAGGGAGCGGATCGCGCGCGCGCGTGAGGTTGTCGATACCCTCGCGGCGGGGGATATGCCAGTCTATGGGCTGAATACAGGATTGGGCGGAAACCTTGCCCATCGGCTGTCACCGGGGGAAGTAGCGGCTTTTCAGCGGCAAATCGTGGCGGGCAGGGCGGTCGCCACAGGGCCATCGCTGGGCGCACGGATTGGACGGGGCTGGTTGCTTTATCGGCTTTTGTCGGCGGCAAAGGGGGCCAGCGGAAT
>CALFFK010000095.1 GCA_937957975.1 uncultured Neomegalonema sp. | reverse complement strand
CGCTGAAAACGATCTTTCACAGAATCCATGCGTGGAGCTCATATCTGCTCGCCGCTGTATTGGTGCTGCATATTGGGGGAGCGTTGCGGCATCATTACCGGCACAAGGATGATACCTTGCGCCGGATGTTGCCATGATGATGCAGCCAGAGTAATCGGCGATCAGGTTAAGCCAAAGAGTGTCAGGAAATGCGCGGCCCCTAGCGCAATTTCTAACCCATCTTGATCGCCGAATACTCTATTATCAGCTTTGCAGGGCCAGTGAGCGCAGAAACCCGCGCGCGGGTTCGCCGTCCCAATCGACACGGCCCCAAATGCGGGCGATGACCTTGCCTTTCTTGTCGATGATAAAGCTGGTGGGGGTCGCGATGCTCGGCCGCCCGAAGAGTTCGAGTGAAAACAGCGTTCCGTTGACCTTCTCGAAATCCATCACAGGATCGATATTGCCCAGTTCATACCTGTCCAGAAATCCGGTAATCTGGCTCATCTGCTGATCCAGACCCAGCGCAACCACCCGGATACCCTCGCCCTTCATGTCGCCGGACAAGCGGTTCAGCACCGGCATCTCGCGGATGCAAAACGGGCAGTTTTCCTGCCACAGCGTCACGACAAGCACTTCCCCGGCATAATCTGTAAGCGAGCCGGTGGACCCATCGGGGAACCGCAGTGGATAGTCCGGTACGTTAATGTCCGCCGGGGTGCGGATGACATTCGCTGCGAAGATCGGATCACCCGCCTCCGCATGGGCCGGAGTCTGCGAGCCAAAGGCAAGCGTCACCGCAAGGGCGGCAGCGAAGAGAGCGGTGAGGCGCATGTCAGGTATCTCCGATTAGGGGAGGGTGGTCGGTTTGAGGTCAGTTGCTTGCGAGGTATTTGCGAATATCATCAGCGAAGGGGCTATCGGGCCATGGGAACGCGCCGAACAGAACGTCCGTAACATTGCCTTCGCTGTTAATCATCAGGTGTGTGGGTGTCGCGACCATGCAATTGGCCTTGAACAGTTTGTTTCCGATGTCGATGTTGCCGTCGATCTTGCTGTATTTTTTGGAATCGAGATAGCCCTGCACATCATCCTGAGTGTAATTGCGCTGTCCCTGATGAAGTTGTTCAACCGAAATCTGGACGAATTGTTCTTCGTCAATATCGGGGCTTTCAAGGAACGTGTTGAGCGCAGGCAGGTCAACCTTGCAGCCTGGGCAACGGGGATGCCAGAGCGTGACAATCATCGGTTTGCCAATACCATCGCTCAGGGATTTTTGCTCTCCCTGCTCGTTTGTGTATTGAACATCCGGCAGGGCGATGGGGACGGGTTCGGAATAGCTACGCTCTCCACTGGAGATGTAGCCATAGAACAGTTCATCCATGCCCGTGCGTTGACAGGCGATGGATGGCGTGGCGATGAGGGTCGCCAGTGCGAAAGTAGTGAGAGTCCTGAACATGCGCGTCCTCCTGAGTGTCGAGCCAAGCAAGCGCAATGCCGTTTGTGGACCTGCCCGTCCAGCCCGTGCCTTTCACGTTTCGCTGATTAAGGTGGACAATTCCCTAACGGTACGATCACGGCTGCGCTAGTTTATCCACCACGCGACGCGCGGGTGGACCGTGTGAGAAAGATACCGCCAGTGAGGCAAGAGCATGGCAAGACCTGATGATGAAACCCGCGTCCGTGACGCCCAGGCGCGGCTCGATCAAATGCGACACGAGGCGGGCGGGGCGCTGACGGGGGACGAATTGCGCCAGCGGGCGGGGCTGGACCCTGCGGAAGATCCGCCGCTTGACTGGCGTATGACGCCGCTGAATGTAACGCTTCAGCTATTGGCGGTGGCGTTGTTCCTGTTGGTGCTGTGGTTTTTTGTGACGTCGTTTTTCGGTGGATTTGGTGAGGTATTGGGGCAATGAGATTTTGCGCGGCCATACCACTTCCCCGCAATGATGACGTTGTCGTGAGGGCGCTGTGAGCGCCCCGCTTCGTTCGCGCTTTTGGGAAAAAGTTCCCCTCGCCAGTATGACGACTCCTGAATGGGAGGCGCTGTGTGATGGGTGTGGCAAGTGCTGCATGATCAAGATGGAGGATGAGGACGAGCCGGAACTGATCGCTTATACGAACATTGCTTGCCGCCTGTTCGACGAAAAGACGTGTCAATGCACCAGCTATACCCTTCGCTCGACGCTGGTACCGACCTGCATCCAATTGACCCCCACCAGCATCGAAGAGGCGCGTCCGTGGATGCCGTCTACCTGTGCCTATCGGCTGCTTGCAGAAGGAGCACCGTTGCCGGACTGGCATCCGCTGAATACCGGTGATCCGAATTCTGTACATCAGACCGGAAATTCGATGCAGGACGGGACTGTTCCTGAGTATGAGGTCGATGAGGATGACTGGTATGATTACGTGGTCGAGGGGGGGCATTGATGAATTTTACCAGCGATAACAGTTTCGGTGCGGCACCAGAGATCATCGAAGCGATGGCGCGTGCGAACGAAGGCGCGCTTGGCTCTTACGGAGCCGATCCACTGGCCGCGCGGGTTGAGGAACGGTTGCGCGAGATTTTCGAAACCGATCTGCGCGTCTTTCTGGTCACGACAGGGACCGCCGCCAATGCGTTGGCACTGGCGAGTGTATCGCCGCCCTGGGGGACGGTATTTTGCCATGCAGAGGCGCATATCGCGGAGGATGAATGTGGTGCGCCGGAATTCTTTGGCGGTGGGCTGACCCTGCGGCATTTACCGGGCAAGGACGCGAAAATCGGGCAGGAAGCGTTGGCCCATGCCATTACCGAATGTGGCGCGCGAGGGGTACATCAGACCCAGCCCGCCGCCCTGAGCCTGACGAATCTGACCGAGAAAGGCGCACTCTACACGCCCGATGAGATCGCAGCATTGGCTGATATTGCCCATGCAGGCCGCTGTGCCGTGCATCTGGACGGGACGCGCTTTGCCAATGCCGTGGTGGCCAGCGGAGAGACGCCCGCTGATCTTTCCTGGCGTTCAGGTGTCGATATTCTTTGCCTTGGAGCCACGAAGAACGGGGCACTGGCGGCGGAAGCGGTGATCTTCTTTGATCCGCAACGGCAGGAAGCGGCGATTTCTTCCTTCGCGTTCCGACGCAAGCGGGGTGGGCATCTGGTATCGAAAGGGCGTCTGTTATCGGCGCAGATGGATGCATGGCTGGAGGGGGAATTCTGGCTGAATCGTGCGGCCCACTCCAATGCGATGGGCCAGCGACTCGCCACAGGCTTGCGTGCAATCGGGGGTGTTGGGATTACCAATGATGCCGCTGCCAATATCCTGTTTGTCACCCTGCCGCTCGCCATCCATCGCCGTCTGCGTGCGGCGGGCGCGGCCTATTATCTGGAACCGGCCTCCCAATCGGAAGAGGGTGATGGGGTAAGTGTCCGCGCGCGGCTTGTTTGCTCGCCTTCGACGCCGCCGGAAAGTGTGGATTCTTTCGTTGGTTTATGCGCTGAAAATGGAGCGGCTCCGGCCTGACATGAAAACATTACGCCTCTTTTGGGTCTTACTGGTCCTCGCGCTCGTTCCGGGGCCGCTATTCGCCCAGGACGCGGCGGTGCCGACCGAACCCAGGACCGTGGTGACACTCGAAAATAGCGACAGGCTATTTGAGCAATGGGAGAAGGATGCACAGGCAATCGAGGAGCGGCTGCAATCGGAATCGGTCAGCACCCAGAGTCTGGATGAATTCCGAACCGTGCTGGACCCGCAACGGATCAATGCCCGTGCGCTGTCCGAACAGGCCAAAACCCAACTTGCTCCCCTTGTCGCACAACTGGAATCTCTCGGCCCGCCGCCCGAAGGTGAGGCCAGCGAAGATGCCGCCGTTGCCGTCGAACGGACGGATCTGAATAAACGCATCGCGGGGTTGCGCGCTGTGGTCAGCAAGGCCGATCTTGCATTTACCCGTGCGGATCGCCTGATTTCAGCCGCAACAGATGCACAGCGGGCGCGCTTTACGGATGAATTGCTCCAGCGCGGCCCTGCACCGGTTGATCCGCGCCATTGGCTTGGGGCCGGTCGCCATGTTGTGGCAATTGCAGGGGATGTTGCCGCCGAATCCATGGCGGAGGTGACGCAGACGCGCCGCCGGGAAATCTGGAAGGATGCAGGGGCTGCTGCCCTTGCCGCCCTTGTTTTTGCTTTTGCCATGTTGGTCTTTGTTCGGCGCTATGCCTTGCGGCAATTGGGCCGAATGATCCGCTCACGTTCTTCCAGTGAAATTGATGCAGAAACGGAGATGTCGGCGTTTGGTGGGTTGGACGCCCATGAAACCCTCGATCACGCACAGGGGGGTGTCGATCAGTTGTCTTCGCCTGCGTTTGGCCCACCCCCAAGCCGCGCCCGCCGCCTGATCGTCGGGGTCGGGGTAACGCTCACGCGGCTGTTGATGCCCGTTGCCGCAATCATGGCGGCGCGCTATGCGCTTGAAATACTGGAATTTCTTGGCCCGACCGGCACAGTGCTCGCGAATGGGCTTACCCTTGGTGCGTTGCTTGTTGTCGTCACGTCCGCCCTCGGTTTTGCGTATCTGGCGCCAGATATGCCGGTGCTGCGTATCTCTGATATTTCCGACGATGTGGCGCGCCGGGCGACGTTCTATTTTATGACAATCGCTGTGGCCCTTGCGCTCAATATCGGGGTTGTCGGGGCGGGGGAGCAACTTGATCTGCCTGAAGCATCGCTGGCAGTTTTCAATCTCTGTACGGTCTTGCTTGCGGCGTGGGGATTGTGGTGCATGGCAAGGGTGTGGCGTGACCCCGCGCCGACCACCGCGGCGGCTATGGAGAGCGAAGACAATGCCGCAGAGGATGAGAACTGGCTGTCCGGCAATCTGATTCTTGCCTGCCGTCGCGCCGCTTATATCCTCGCAATCGCCATGCCGTTGGCCTCGGTGGCGGGGTATTATGCGTTGTCGCGGCATATCCTGCGCAGCGGTCTGCTCAGTGGCGCGGTCATCGGCATCGCCGTCATCCTGTTCCTCGTGACGCGTGAAGCGATGCAGGCGTTGCAAGAGGCTACGAGCCACACATCACATGGTAAGGATGAGGCATCGAAAGAGGAAGGCGTCGGGCTGTTTCCGGTGCTTATCGGGTTTGTGCTCGCTATCCTCACTATCCCCGTGCTCGCCCTCGTCTGGGGAGCAACGACGGGCGACCTGCGTGAAGCATGGTTCGGGCTGACCGAAGGCTTTATCATAGGTGAGACGCGCTTTCGGCCCGGTGATTTGCTGATCGCGGCGCTTGTGTTTGCTTTCGGCCTGTTCCTGACCCGATTGTTTCAGGCCATTGTGCGCCGGGCGGTGATGCCCCGCACCCGGCTTGACGTGGGGGCGCGGTCTTCCATCGTTTCAGGGTTGGGGTATCTGGGGTTCTTCATCGCCGCTTTGGCCGCCATCTCGATCGGGGGCATTGATCTGACGAATCTCGCCTTTCTTGGGGCTGCACTGGGCGTTGGCATCGGGTTTGGATTGCAGAACATCGTCAACAACTTTGTCAGTGGGATCATCCTGCTGATCGAACGACCCATCAAGGTTGGCGACTGGATTGAAGTCGCCAGTACTCATGGCACAGTGCAGAAAATCAATGTGCGCTCGACCGAGATCAAGACGTTCGACAAGGCCAGCTATATCGTTCCGAACTCTGAACTGATTTCAGGGGCTGTGACGAATTATACGCATGAGGATGTGATGGGTCGCGTCATCTGTCCGGTCGGGGTCGCCTATGGAACCGATGTGCGGAAAGTGGAGCGTATCCTGCTGGAGATTGCGCGTGCCCATCCGATGACACTGCGCCGCCCGCCGCCGCAGGTAATCTTCCAGAGTTTTGGTGGTTCGTCGCTCGATTTTGAGTTGCGGGCGTTTCTGCGTGATGTGAATTGGGTCGTTGCCACCCGCTCCGACATGAATTTTGAGATTGAGCGCCGGTTCAGTGAAGAAGGGATCGAAGTGCCCTTCGGCCAGACGGATGTTACGGTCAAGAATGCCGCCGAGATGATTGAGTTGATTTCAAAAAGCGCGGCCTTTGCACGGCCACGTCCCGAAAGGATTGTCGAGGCCCGATCAGGGCAGTCGTAACCTGACGAACCTGAAACTGAAGGAGATCACGCATGACCGAGCTTCTTTTTCGCGATGACGCAACCCTTGGCTGGTGCGAGGCCAGCGTTGTCAGTGTCACATCAGCGGGTGTGGTGCTGGATCGCACGGTCTTTTATCCGGCAGGGGGCGGGCAGCCGGGGGATGTCGGCACGCTCGATATGGCCAATGTGCATGACACAGTGAAGGGCGAAGACGGCACGATCCTGCATCTCTGTGAAGGCGAATTACCAGGGGTTGGCGAGACGGTCACGGCCACTCTGGACTGGGACCGCCGGTTTGCGCATATGCGGATGCATACGGCGCTGCATCTGTTGTCGGTCGCCATTCCGCTGCCGGTATCGGGTGGTGCTATCGGGGCGGAGAAATCACGTCTTGATTTCGATATGCCGGAAGCACCCGAAGACCGCGATGCCATCGAGCGGGCCTTGAATGAGATGATTGAGGCCGATCTCCCGATCACTGAAGAATGGATCACGGACGAGGAGCTTGCGGCCAATCCCGGCATGGTGAAAACCATGTCGGTGCAGCCGCCAAAAGGGCAGGGCCGGGTCCGGCTGGTGCGGATTGGCGAGATTGATTTACAGCCTTGCGGCGGAACCCATGTTGCTTCCACTGCTGAAATCGGGCCGGTCCGGTTGGGGAAGATTGAAAAAAAGGGCAAACGGAACCGCCGGGTAAACCTGCATTTCGCGTGATCGCGCCGGTTACTCGCGCAGGATCAGGTTCCCGCCCTTGAACTCGAAAGAGCGCAACGCGCCGAGAAAGCTCATGCCGAGCAGGGAGACATCCAGTTCGCCTTTCGTGACGATGGCCGGAACGTCATGCGCCGTCACCCGCCCAACCCGCAGTCGTTCGATCCGGGTGCTGGCGGTGCGGACCTCTCCATTCGCCGTGCGGGAGATGCCGTTATAAACCAGATCATCGGTGTGGATGCCCATGCGCCGGGCATCGCGATCCGTCAGCACGACGCTTGATGCGCCGGTATCGACGAGGAAATCCACGCGCGTTCCGTCGATGTCGGCGGCGGCCCAGAAATGACCGTCCGCTTTCTTGCGCAGGATTGCGGCGCGACCCTGTATTTCGGGCGCAGTCGCTTTTTTTACAATGGAGCCTGATGTTGCTGCGCGGCTCTGCCCCTGTTTGGCCGGGGGCTGTGTTGGCTTGCTATCCACAGTGCCTTGCATCAGGGACGCCATGAGGATGAATGCCCCGGAAAGTAGCATTGCAATCTTGACCATAACCAAACCCTCTCACCCCATCGCGCCTTGATTTGGCAGGCTATCGCGAAAGCGTTCAGGTTTCCTTGAGCGATACGGGGATAATATATCCTGGCTTTGCAAGCATTTGGGCGGCGTGTCAGCGCCCCTCCCATTCCGGTTCCCGCTTTTCAATAAACGCATCAATGCCTTCCACTGCGTCGGCGGTCATCATGTTTGCGGCCATTGTCGTTCCGGCGTCCGTGTAGGCGGCGGCCAATGGCACACCGATCTGGCGATAGAAAAGGGCTTTGCCCATCTTCAGGGGGACCGGGCTTTTGCGGGTGATGCTCGTGGTCAGGCGCGTGATTTCGGTGTCGAGATCCTGCGCAGGCACGGCCCGATTGATAAGACCCCATTCCTGTGCTGTGGCGGCGTCAATGAACTCGCCGGTGGTCAGCATCTCGAAGGCGCGCTTGGGGTTTACGGCACGGCTGAGGGCCACGGAGGGCGTCGAGCAGAACAGGCCAAGATTGACGCCCGACACTGCGAACCGCGCCTCCTCCGAGGCCACTGCCATGTCACAGGTTGCCACCAACTGGCATCCGGCGGCAGTCGCAAGCCCTTGCACCCGTGCGATTACCGGGATGGGCAAGGCCACAAGGCTCTGCATAAAACGCGAGCAGCGAGCGAACAGTGCCTCGTAATACGCCCGTTCCGGCGTCGCGCGCATTTCCTTGAGGTTGTGCCCAGCGCAAAACGCCTTGCCCTCCGCCGCGATAACCAGCACCTTGAGGTCCGTTCGTCCGCCGATTTCTGCGATCTCTGCTTCCAGTGCGCCAAGCATCGCTTCTGAGAGAACGTTATATTGGGCGGGGTCGTTGAGGGTGAGGATGACGGTTGCGTCCGTCTCTTCCCGAAGTACCAAACTCATGTGTTCGTCTCCCATCCAAATTCGGGCGTATCATTCGCAGGTTCAAACATCGCTGATACTTCCGCTTCCGTCACGCTTTCCAGCGCCGGGTGGGGCCAGCGGGGAGAGCGGTCCTTGTCGATGATCTGCGCGCGCACGCCTTCGAGAAATGCGCCGGTTTCCACAAATCGCCGGGTCAGCCCGTATTCCATGCGCAGCGCATGGGTGATGTCCAGCCGCGCGCCCAACGCCAGCGCCCGGTGCGTGACCTTGAGGCTAAGGGGCGCACCCCGGCGGATCGCAGACAGTTGTTCGTTCGCCCAATCACTGCCCTGTGCTTCCAGCGCGGCCACGATTTCCTCGACGTTCCCCTTGTTAAAGGTCGAGTGAATATCCTGACGCGCATCAATGGCGGGAGTTGGAGCCGACGGCACTTCGTGACAGGAATCGAGCGCCTGCTCTACTGCGTCCCACGCTCCGTCGCGCCAATCCACTGCCCGTAATCGTGCTTCCACCGAGGCAAGCGCTGACGAGTCCACCGTATGCGTCGCAAGGCCCAGCCCCAGCATATCCCCTTGCCCCAGCCGTGCGCCGGTCAGGCCCATCCACATCCCCGCCGCCCCGTTCAGGCGCGGCAATACATGGGTCGCGCCCACATCGGGATAGAGGCCGATCCCGCATTCGGGCATCGCGAACAGCGCCTTTTCGGTTGCCACGCGATAGCGGCCATGGATCGAAATCCCGACCCCACCGCCCATCACCGCCCCGTCGATCAGCGAGACATAAGGCTTCGGAAACCGCGCAACCCGCCAGTTGGTCAGGTATTCATCCGCAAAGAACCGCATCGGTCCCCGCGTGTCCCCGGCCCGCCGCGCGGTGTACAGTTCGCGTATATCCCCTCCGGCACAGAATGCCCGATCACCAGCCGCCTTGATCAGTACCCCGCGCACATCTGTATCGGCCCGCCATTGCATCAGCCGCTCACCAAGCAGGCGGCACATTCCATGCGACAGTGCATTTAGCCGCTGCGGCGCATTCAGGGTAACGATCCCCCAGCCGTCGGCTTTCTCGAAGATGATTTCGTCACTCATGGCCTTACCTTAACGTTTTCCGCAGTCTCCTGCTACTGCATGTCTATCCCGCATATGTCAGCAGCAAATCCTTCGCATCCACCTGAGACCCTGGCCCCGTTACGATCCGCGCGATCTCTCCGTCGCGTTCGGCATGGATCGCTGTTTCCATCTTCATCGCCTCCAGTGACAATAACAGGTCGCCAGCCCTGACTACCTGTCCCTCTTTCACCGCGACCGAGACCACCGAGCCGGGCATAGGGGCCGCGACATGGGTATCGTTCGTCATATCGGCTTTTTCGGCTCGTCCGGCTGATGCGGCTGCATTGCGGTCGGGGACGCGGATTACGCGGGGTTGGCCGTTCAGCTCGAAGAACAGCTTCACGTCGCCTTCAGGGGTTGTTTCCGAGATGGCGGAAAGCCGGATATGCAGCGTCTTCCCCGGCTCCAGATCAGCGGCAATCTCTTCTCCTGGCTGCATGCCATAAAGGAAGGTCGGCGTCGGCAGTACGCGGACGGGGCCATAATCGCGCCGCCGGATCATGTAATCGAGATAGACTTTTGGATACATCAGGTACGAGGCCAGATCCTCGTCATCCACTGCGCGATCCACCTGTGTCTCCACTTCCGCCCGCGCTGCCTCCAGATCAATGGGGTCCATCAGCGAGCCGGGGCGGATCGTGATCGGGGTTTCACCCTTGAGCACTTTTGCCTGAATACCCGCCGGAAAGCCCCCCGGCGGTTGCCCCAGATCGCCGCGCATCAGGCCGACCACTGAATCGGGGAAGGACATATCCACATCGGGGTCTTCCACTTGCTGTCGTGTCAATCCGGCAGAAACCATCGACAGGGCCATGTCTCCGACCACTTTCGACGTCGGTGTCACCTTGATGATGTCACCGAACATCGCGTTCACATCTGCATAGGTCTGCGCGATTTCGTGCCAGCGTTCTTCCAACCCCATGGAGCGCGCCTGCGCCCGCAGGTTCGTGACCTGCCCGCCGGGCATTTCGTGTAGATAGACCTCGGACGTGGCGTTGCGCATATCGGATTCGAACCCGGCATAGAGACGCCGCACACCCTCCCAATAATCGCTGATCTCGCGGATGGCGGCAATATCGAGGCCGGTATCGCGTGGCTGGTGGCGCAGGGCTTCAACCAGCGATCCCATGCAGGGCTGTGAGGTCAGACCCGAAAATGCGTCCATCGCCGCATCCGCCGCATCAACCCCCGCATCGCTGGCCGCAAGGATTGAAGCAGCAGTGATGCCGGAAGTATTATGCGTGTGGAAATGGATCGGGATGGTGATCTCGTCTTTTAACGCCTTCACCAACGCCGTCGCCGCCGCCGGTTTTACCAAACCGGCCATATCCTTGATACACAGGATATGCGCGCCGAGAGCTTCCAGCTCCCTGGCGAGACCCACGTAATAGGCGAGCGAATATTTTGCACGGTCAGGATCGTGAATATCGCCTGTGTAACAGAATGATGCCTCCAGTATTCGCCCGCTCTCCAGCACAGCGTCACACGCCACGCGCATATTCTCGACCCAGTTGAGCGGATCGAAAACGCGGAAAATATCCATGCCGACATCCGCCGATTTGCGGATAAACAACTGCACCACGTTATCCGGCAGGTTCGTGTAGCCAACCCCGTTGGAGGACCGCACGAGCATCTGCGTCAGCAGGTTCGGCATCGCCTTTCGCATCTCGCGCAGACGTTGCCACGGACATTCCTGCAAAAAGCGATAGGCCACGTCAAAGGTCGCCCCGCCCCAGCATTCCATTGAAAACAGATCGGGTAGTTTTTCGGCATAGGCCGGGGCCGCCCGCAACATATCGATGGAGCGCATTCGGGTCGCCAGCAAGGATTGATGCGCATCGCGCATGGTGGTGTCGGTAAGCAATAGCCGATCCTGCGCCAGCATCCAGTCGGCCACCGCTTTTGGCCCCTGCGCATCGAGCATCTGTTTCAGACCGTCCGGTGCGCCATGCGCACGGGGGGCTTTGGGGGCGCGCACATCGGCGGGGGGGCGCGGCCTGCCCGCTGCTTCAGGATTACCGTTCACGGTGATGTCGCCAATGAACGTCAGCAAGCGTGTTGCCCGGTCACGTCGCCGCTCGAATTCGAAAAGGTCGGGCGTCTCATCGATGAATTTCGTGTGGTATGTGTCGTTGAGAAAGCTTGGGTGTTTGAGCAGATTCTCGACAAAGGCAATATTCGTCGCCACGCCCCGGATGCGGAACTCCCGGAGGGCGCGATCCATACGCGCGATGGCGGCATCAGGGGTGGGAGCCCAGGCCGTCACCTTCTCCAATAGCGAGTCGTAATATCGGGTGATGACCGCCCCCGAATAGGCCGTGCCACCGTCAAGGCGAATACCGAAGCCTGTTGCTCCGCGATAGGCCGTGATGCGCCCATAATCAGGGATGAAGTTATTGGCGGGGTCTTCCGTCGTGATCCTGCATTGTATCGCATGGCCGTTCAACTGCACGTCGCCCTGCGATGAGGCACCTGTTGCGTCGGCCATTGTCTTGCCTTCGGCGATCAGGATTTGCGCCCGAACGATGTCGATCCCGGTGACTTCCTCTGTCACGGTATGTTCAACCTGAACGCGCGGATTGACCTCGATGAAATAGAATGCGTCGGTATCCATATCCATCAGGAACTCGACCGTTCCCGCACATTCGTAATTCGCATGGCGCGCGATTCTGAGGCCCAATTCGTTGATTTCTGCGCGTTGGGCATCGGTTAGATAAGGCGCGGGGGCGCGCTCCACGACTTTCTGGTTCCGCCGCTGAACCGAGCAATCGCGCTCATAAAGATGCAACAGGGCGCCTTGCGTATCGCCAAGCACCTGCACCTCCACGTGCCGCGCCTTGAGGATCAGTTTTTCGAGATAGCCCTCGCCATTGCCAAAGGCTGCTTCCGCCTCGCGTCGCCCTTCGCGCACTTTGGCGTCGAGTTCATCCGGCCCGTAAATGGGGCGCATTCCCCGCCCCCCGCCGCCCCAGCTTGCCTTGAGCATCAGCGGGTAGCCGACCTCGTCTGCCATGGCGCGGATGCGGTCCATTGCCCCCGGTTCGTCGGGGTTTGGCAGCACCTCTGTCGCGGGAACGACCGGCACACCGGCGGTTATGGCTGCCCGCCGTGCGCTGGCCTTGTCGCCGAGCATACGCATCGTTTCGGCTTTCGGGCCGATGAAAGCGATGCCATTGGCGTGGCAGGCATCCACAAAATCGGGGTTCTCGGACAACAGGCCATAGCCGGGATGCACCGCATCGGCCCCGCTTTCCCTGGCTACCCGGATGATCTCGTCGATAGAAAGATACGCCTCGACCGGCCCCAGCCCCTCGCCGATGCGATACGCTTCATCGGTCTTGAAACGGTGCAGCCCCAGTTTGTCCTCTTCCGCGTAGACGGCAACCGTGGCCTTGCCCAGCTCGTTAGCCGCGCGGCTGACCCGAATGGCGATTTCGCCCCGGTTTGCGATAAGAATTTTGCGAAATTCAGGCATGGGACGCTCCATGATGTACAGCAATCCGGGCTGTAACTATCAGGTTTCGATGTCCTGTCCCGCATCGATTTTATGTTGGCTGTTCTGTCGCGCAGTCTTACTCATCATCGCCGTCATAAGGCTCTGCGTTGATGTCCGGTGGGTCTTGTCGTTTACGACTTGCCCGACGCATCAGGAGCGCAGCCAGCAGACCGCCGAGGCCGCACAGGACGTAGGGCAGACTTGGATTTACATTGGTCACGACGAGCGCCTTATCGACCGTCAGCAGGGTCACGGCGGTCAGGAAGGCTCCGATACAGGCACCACCGAAAAAGAATTCGTCGGTTATCAACTGTAATCCGGCAAATATGAAGGCCACCATGAACCAGAAGTAGGGATCAAAACTCACCGCCCGCCACCAATCCATTATCTACCTCTTTTTTAACAGGTCCGCTGCACGCCCAAATGTTTCCAGAAGTTCGGCAGGTATAAGAACGGTACGGGTATTTGTTCCATCTGCAACCTTTGTCATTGCTTCGATCTGTCTTTTCCTGACTTCGAACTCCACGGCCTGCATCCCGTGTTCCGCAATGGCACTGGAAACCATTTGAATCGCATAGGCATCCGCATCGGCGATGACCTTGCGCCCCTCGGCCCGCTTGCGGGCGTCGTAGAGCATGGCATCGGCGTTTAGCTCGACGGTTCGCTTCGAGCCTTCGGCCTCTGTCACAGAGGCGCGCCGTTTTCGTTCGGCATTGAGCTGCTGCATCATTGCTTCGCGGGTGCGTTCGTTCAGATTGACGTCCAGCACTTCGGCACGGGTGATGACAACCCCCCAATCCCGCGTTGCGCCTTCAAGCTGCTCCTTGATTGCAACGTTCAGATCCGCCCTGTTGGATTGCACCTTGTCCAGATCCGTCGTCCCGATTTCCGAACGTACGATACCGGCAACGGTCGTTGTCACCGCTGAATCGATGTCCCGAATGCGGTAGATCATTCTTTCCGGCGAGACGACGCGGAAGAAGAC
Organism: uncultured Neomegalonema sp.; assembly: GCA_937957975.1. Lineage (GTDB taxonomy): Bacteria > Pseudomonadota > Alphaproteobacteria > Rhodobacterales > Rhodobacteraceae > JAHDDY01. The sequence goes on along the minus strand of CALFFK010000095.1, from coordinate 27,388 downwards.
GGCGACCACCACCTCAATCACGACGTTGTCGTTCGTGATCGCATCCTGATGCATGGGGGGCAGGGGGCGTTCGAGAATATCAACCTCGCGGCGCACCGTTTCCATGAAAGGGACGAGGATGTGCAGTCCGGCAGTGGCAACCCGGCTGTATTTGCCGAGACGTTCGATCACGAATGCCTGACTTTGGGGGACGATGATGAAACTCTTCCACAAACCGAGCAGCAGCAGGCCGGCGAGGACCAACCCCATGCCTATCGCCAGAAACTCCAGTCCCATCGTGGTTTCCTTCCCGTCTCAATCCGTACTCGTAAAACCTTACGATGAAAGGGAGACGGGGGGAAGAGGGCAGAAGATCCGTCAGGCAATGGTCAGGCGGTGCGCTCACTCAGTATGTATTCTTCCGATAAAAGAAACAGCTCGCTCGTTTTTTCAGGGGCGCTCTGCCCCAGCACCATGATCTCGTTTTCGTCAAAGGGTGCGTAAACTGACGTTCTTGCCGCCGAACCAGACTCGATTGGTGCGACCCAGACAAGGAAACGCCCGACGGTTTCAGGGTCGTCCATGGAAAGCGGCAGGACCATACGTTCAAGGCACTTGAACAGGCCGCTTTCCAGAGTTGCGCGCTGGATTGAATAGGATGGTTGCCGCGTTTTGATGCTCAACTCATAAGGCGCAAAGGTATCACGATGCGAGGCTTCGGGAACGGCGTCTTCAAGATATTTCTTGTGAAAGGTTGGCCCCAGATGCCGTGCCACGTTCGCGCCATGCAGGGACACAAAGAATCTTTTCTCACCCTCGTGGAGATGGACGATACTTATATTTCCAATCCATTGGCGCAGACCAAGAGGGGTGGCAAATTGGTATGTCGGGAGGGTATTTGTACCACGCGCTTCACGCCATGCCCGCAGCAGAGCGTCAGCATGCTCCTGTAAGACCAGTCGTTTCATGCTGTTTCCTGCGTTCCCTGTGACCCCCCACATTTGATATTTCAATCATTATAAACTGAATTTCAGATTGAAACACAACGCCGGGAATTCCTCAATTTTGTTGTCTTTTACAAAGTTTCAGTGACGCTGTAGCGTTCATCGCCATCGCACTGATTTTCCGACTGGAGCGTTCCATGCCCATTTTGACTCCGAGTGATATTGGGGGCGAGGCCACGGGCCTTTTCATCAATCCTGATCGTCTGGATGGCATGGCCAGTCGATCAGTGGAGACTGTGCGCGCCACTTTTGCGGGGTTCGAGGGCGAAGCCCATGGCGGGCTGACTCGCCCGTCCTGTACGCGCGTTAAGTTGCAATACCCGCGTAATACCGAAATTCGCAATGTCCGCCAGATTTGCATCCTGTCAGAAGAAGAAACCGCCGCTATTGCCGCCGCCATGGGGCTGGACAGCATCGACCCGCGCTGGTTGGGCGCAAATGTGATGATGCGGGGTATACCTGATCTGACGCAGCTTCCCCCTGCGTCACGTCTGATCTTCGAAGGCGGTGTTTCCCTTGTCGTGGATATGGAAAACGCCCCGTGTCGGATCGCCGCAGAATCCATTGAGGATCACAGACCGGGGCAAGGCATGAGCTTTACCAAACACGCGACAGGCCGCCGGGGTGTCACTGCCTGGGTCGAACGTGAGGGAGAGATCGCCCTTGGCGAACGCGCCCGTTTGCACGTCCCTCCACAGCGGCTCTACCCCCACGTTTGACGGGGGAGAGTGGCGTATTTCCCTTGACCACGGGGGCCATGTCTCCGCTGGCGATGGCAGTGATTGTTGAGAGATGGATACCGCGATCAGGTCGCGGTATGACAGGTGCGGCTTACATCGCCGTCCATCCCCCATCGACTGACAGCGTTGTGCCGGTAATCTGTGCGGCGGCGTCAGAGCAGAGAAATGCGGTTGTTTCGCCGAGTTGTTCGACGGTGGCAAACTCGCGGGTGGGGGTGCGGGTCAGCATAACCTTGTCGATGACCTCATCCTTGGTCATGTTGTTCGCGCGCATCTGATCTTCGAGTTGGGATTCCACCAGAGGCGTCCAGACATAGCCGGGGCAGATGGCGTTGCAGGTGACATCGACCTTCGCATCTGCTGCTTCCAGTGCTGTTACCTTTGACAGGCCCACGATGCCATGCTTGGCGGCGACATAGGCGCTTTTGAAAGGGGAGGCGGTCAGGCCGTGGGCCGAGGCGATGTTGACGATGCGCCCATGGCCGCGCGCTTTCATCCCTGCAATGGCGGCTTTCGTGGTGTGAAAGGCCGAGGACAGATTGATCGCGATGATGGCGTTCCACTTGCCGTCCGGGAAATCCTCGATCTTCTCAACATGCTGGATGCCCGCATTGTTCACGAGAATATCGACTTGCCCAAAGGCCTTTTCGGCATCGGCAATCAGCATCGCGCAATCTTCGGCCTTCGACATATCCGCGCCGACATAGCGGACCTCCGCGCCCGTCTCTTTCGCAAGACCCTCTGCGACGGCGCGGGCGTCGTCAGATCGGGTATGGTCGTTGATGACGACCTTACAGCCCTTGTTCGCAAGCACCCGCGCGATTCCGAGGCCGATTCCGCTGGTCGAGCCGGTGACAACCGCAACTTTTCCATTCAGCATGGATGTATCCCTTCGATTCGTGTTTGGCCGCAGGGATAGTGCAGTGCAACACGAATGGCGAGGGCTTCCGGTTTTTACAAACTCTCCGACAGGATTGGCAGGATTGGCAGGAATCGGCTCAAACCATCATCTCCTTGGTCCGGGATAGCGTTACGTCCGGGTAATCCCGTTCTACCCGTTGTACATCCCACGGGATGCGGATGAGGAATACCGGGTCGCCGTCATGGTCGAGGGCGCATTGACCCTTTTCCTTGGCGATGAAGGCGTCCATGGCCTTGCGTTCGCCGTGAATCCAGCGGGCTTCACGGTATTGGGTGGCTTCGAAGCGAACGGGCAGGCCGTATTCCGTTTCGATCCGGCTTGATAGCACATCGAATTGCAGTGCGCCGACGACACCGACAATCCATGCCCCGCCGATTTCCGGCTTGAACAGCTTTGCGGCCCCTTCCTCGGCGAATTGCGTGAGAGCCTTGTCCAGATGCTTGGCTTTCATTGGGTCGCCCGCGCGGCAGTTTTGCAGCAGTTCGGGCGCAAAGGATGGAATGCCGGAGAAACGCAGGTTCTCGCCTTCGGTCAGCGCGTCACCGATGCGAAGCTGTCCGTGGTTGGGTATGCCGATGATGTCTCCGGCCCAGGCGTCCTCCGCCAGTTCGCGCTCGCTGGCGAGAAACAATACGGGGTTTGAGATGGCCATGGGTTTGCCGGAGCGAACATGATGCATCTTCATGCCCCGCTTGAACTTGCCCGAACACAGGCGCAGAAACGCCACCCGGTCCCGGTGTTTGGGGTCCATATTCGCCTGTACCTTGAAGACGAAGCCGGTTGCCGGTTTTTCCGACGGCTCCACCACGCGCGTGGTGTCGTCTTTCAACAGTGCCTTACGCGGCTGGGGCTTGGGCGCATATTCGGCCAGACCAGCCAGCAATTCCGCTACTCCAAAGGAGTTGATTGCCGAGCCGAACCAGATTGGCGTCATATGCCCTTCACCAAAGCTTTGCCGGTCGAAGGCGGGCATCAATTCCCGTGCCATTTCTACATTGTCGCGCAATTCCGTAAGCTGGTCTTCCGGCACATGCTGTCCTAGCGCCGGATCGTCCAGCCCTTTCATCTCCAGCGTTTTCGCCTTTCGATTGCGGTCGGCGCGATCCATCAGGCCGAGCCGGTCATGCAGGATGTCATACGTCCCCAGAAAGTCGCGCCCCATGCCGATTGGCCATGATGCCGGGGTCACGTCGATGGCCAGCTTTTCCTGAATCTCGTCGATGATCTCAAAGGTATCGCGCGCTTCGCGGTCCATCTTGTTCACGAAGGTCAGGATGGGCAGGTCGCGCATCCGGCAAACTTCGAACAGTTTCAGCGTCTGCGGCTCGATCCCCTTGGCCGCGTCAATGACCATCACCGCCGCATCCACAGCCGTCAGCGTGCGGTAGGTATCTTCCGAGAAATCCTCGTGACCTGGCGTGTCGAGCAGGTTGAACCAGCAATCTCCCCACTCGAAGGTCATCGCCGAAGCCGAGACCGAAATCCCGCGCTGTTGTTCCATCTTCAAAAAGTCAGAGGTTGCGCGCCGCTGTTCACCACGCGCACGCACGGCTCCGGCAGTCTGGATTGCACCCCCATAGACGAGCAATTTCTCGGTCAGGGTGGTCTTTCCCGCATCCGGGTGCGAGATGATGGCAAAGGTCCGCCGCCGCGCGATTTCGGGGGGGAGCGGTGCGCCGCTGTTATGTCCGATCTGAGTCATGGCGCGGGTGTAGCCGATGAGGCGTTTTCACGGAAGACCTGACAGCGATTTCGCGTTACGCGACGCGCAGGCCATGCACACTGTCTTCGACACTGGTAATGCGCGAGGCGGGCAGGGTGATCGCTACCACAGTTCCCTCACCAAGTACGCTGTCAAGGGTAAGTGTCCCGCCATGGGCCTCAATGAGCGACCGGGAGATGGCCAATCCCAGTCCGGTTCCGGGCTTGTCCCGTGCCGTTTGTGCTTCGCTGCGTTCGTAGGGATTAAAGAGACGGGGAATTTCCTCCGGGGCGATCCCCATGCCCTGGTCACGCACCATGATGACGGCATTTTGGTCCTCGACCATCACGCTCAAGGTGACGACATCGTGCGGGTCACTGAATTTGCAGGCATTGCTGACGATATTGATGAGCGTCTGTTTCATATGCCGCGCATCAATATGGAGGCCAAGCCGCACACTTTCGGGGGCGATCACCAACGTCTTTTCGTCACGCGAGAAGGCGCTGCGGATGACTGTGGCCGTTTCTACAAGAAGGCCCGAAAGTTCGATGTCTTCTTCCTTAAGATCCAGATGCCCTGCCTCAATCCGCGACAGGTCGAGCAGTTGCTCGATCATCTGGAGGAGGTGTTTGGCGGAAGCATTGATATGTTCTGGATATTCCTTATACGCCGTCGGCATCGCCCCCATGATTTCCAGACTCATGATTTCCGAGAAGCCCAGAACGGCATTCAACGGGGTTCGCAGCTCATGGCTCATATTGGCCATGAAGGTCGATTTGGCATTGTTTGCTTCCTCGGCCTCCCGGCGTGCGGCAACCGCCTCGGTCGATATACGTTGCAAGTCCTGCGTACGGTCATGGACGAGTGATTCAAGCGTATCGTGATGATCTTTCATCGCGCGCTCGTTTTTCAGGATCAATGTTGTGACATAGAGGGCGATGCCGATACCCAGCAGGACGGCGACCTTGAGTACCGTCAAAATCAGCCAGCGGGCAGACATATAGCCATCAGTCGAGCTTTCGACCGCTTGGGTGTTACCCGTTTCGTAAAGCTGGATCAGCTCATTGAATATATCGTAGATGCGGTTCTGTGCAGGCAGGACGTCTTCGGTCAGTATCCTTGTTGCGTTCTCCCATGCGCCCTCTTCCTCTTCCATAAGCAGGTCGCGCACTTCATTGTTCAGGGGGGCACCGATGCTCGCAGCTTCCCGTAATTCGGCCAAAAGTGCCTCTTCGCCCGGCGCAGGGCTCATCGCTTCGAGCTGGCCTCGCGCCCGCACGAACCGATTGGCCATCGCCATATTGGTCTGCGCGGCTTCGTCCTTTTCGAAGAAATCATCCGTAATGAGCATATGTTGCAGGCTGATGACGCGCTCACGGTTGGCGTATTGCATCGCTCCGATCAGCGCCGCCTTCTTGTTATGCACATGAACGATGTCATCCAGGCGCATCTTGGACTGCCCCAGTTGCGAAAGGGATACGCTGGCCAAAGCCATCATCAAGACAATGATCAAGGAAAACCCACAGAAGAGAAGAGCGAGTGTATCTCTGTTCTTTATCGATCTGGAGCGCATGGGCTTGCCCGGTTTCTCTGGATTTCGATATAGTCTGAGTGAAAACGATTATGTTTCGTTGAAGGTCGGCACGTTTTTGGCGCAGGGTTAGAATTGTATTTAAATCAATTTTTTAGCCATTTTTCATGGTTGCCTTGCACTGAATAACTTTTGTTGCGTAAAGGCGAGACAGCGCAGCTTGAACCTAAGCCTCTAACTCACAATCGGCCCCCTGAAATCGCGAAAGAGAAGTACCGTCTGGGTTGTATTTGCCTGATGGCGGTTAGTTAATTTTACGTTAGGCATAACGCTTGAGTGTAACTGTTCAGCATTAACCCTATGGAATTCGGGTGCAGACGTCGAAATTTTGGATTTCTGCCACAGAACCCGGTTATATGGTGACGTTTCAGGTCGCCATTTGCCGTTCTGCGCTTTCAGGGGGACTCGGTTTTTTTCAAGCCGAGTCGCAAGATGCGACTGAAAATCGGAACGGACTTTCAATCCGCGCCACGACCACACAACCGGAAGGAAGAGAATCGATGATTACGAAATACATGGGTGCCGCTGCAGCCACTGGTCTTGCAATTCTGCTATCGGGCTGCGGCTCGTTGGGCTTGGTCGGTTCAACTCTTGGTGCAGCGGGCGGAACGGCAGCTGCTGGTGCGGCCAGTTCGGCCCTGGGTGTCGGGACAACGGGACAGATTGTCGCCGCCCAGACGGGTGCATCACTCGGTAGTGCTGCTGGCCTTGGTGCAGCAGGTCTTCTGACCGCGCCGGGTGTTGCTGCAATCCAGCCTGCCACGGCGACGGGTCTTGCCGTGAATCCTGCCGTTGCACAGGCTCAGGCCAATGCCATTCAGCAGGCGATGATGCAGCAACTGATCCAACAGGCAATTCTGCAATCGCTTCTGCCGACTACGGATGCCCAGTTGACCGCCGTGCAGGGCGCTATACAGCGCGCGATTCTTGAAACTGCGCTTCAGCAGTATCGGACCCCTGCGCCTGCACCAGCCCCCGCGCCCCAGCAGTTCTATTCGGCTGTCCCTGCGCCTCAGCCCGCATCCCAGCAGTTCTACTCGTATGCACCAGCACCAGCCGCTGCACCAGCTCCAGCGCCTAGCGTCTTCAACGCCGCGCCAGCGCCGTCCTATACCTATACCTATCAAGCTGCACCACAGGCTCCGACTCTCGGTGTAGCTCAGTCTGCCCCAGCGGCGGCGGCTCCTGCGGCGGCTCCCGCTCCCGCGGAGGCGGCTCCTGCCCCTACGGCCAGTGTCTCTCCGGGTATCACGATTGGTCTGCCGTCCCTTACTTTCCAGTAAGGTATCCCTAACGCAGGTGCCTTAAGTGCGGCACCTGCGTTACCGGCAAGTATGTGCATCGTAACGGGAGACAGGATTATGCGCCTTTTGCGATGGATACTCTGCGCGGTGATACTTGCATTTCCGGCCTTGGCTGAAACAAATGCTCCGCGCTTTCCCTTTTCGGTCGATGCGGGAACGCATCGCAATATCGTATTGCCTGCGCTTGGAAGCTCTGCAGTACGCCTTGTCTTTCCAGAGGTCGGTGTCGAACGCCCATCCGATAATCGCGCAATCCTCAAACCTGGTGGGGATGGCCGTGTCATCTTTCAGGTCACGCCGGAGGGGGAAGCGACATTCAGGACCGGCGCTATTATCCATTTCGGGCAGGCTCCGCTCATAATGGAGCGCAAAGACGGCCAGATCGCGATGGCAGGGTCGCTCAAGGCGCTCTCGCTTCCGCTGGTTGATGGCCCTGACTCCCCCTTTGGCACGATCACTTTCGAGGCCATGAGCTTCAAACTGTTTTTGCCGTCGGGCGCATCGCCTGCCATTCAAGAGGCTGGAATTGCCGTGCAGGCGAAGGCCATGCATGTTGATCCTTCGTTACTCGCTGTTGCCCAACCGGGAGAATGGGTTCGCTTTGACGCGGTTGATCTGCGCGCGCGGACAACGGGGCGGATTGTCGAGAACCCGGCAGACATTGGCCAGCTTTTTGGATCCATTCTACAAGTTGACCTTGATAACGCCTCTGCCAACCTGTCTGATGGTCGGATCATGGCGCATGGAATAATTGATCTGAGCGAGAGCAATATACCCCGGATTGATGGCCTGTTGTCCCTTGGCAGTTTTGCGACTCTTCTTCAGACCCTGATGTCGGGCGGCAGCTTTGCACCCGAACGGATTATGCCGTTTGCCCTTGTGGCTGGAACGCTTGGCCGCATGACGGATGACGGCACGCTGAATTTCAGGATTCAGACGACCGGGGAAGGCACTCTCATCCTCAATGGCCGACCCGCCGCACTGGATCTGGGTCAGTAGTCCATTGAGGATGCGGCAACGATCTGGCTTGCCGGATGTCGGGCACATCCCCCAGATCGAAGACCCGCCGATGTTTAACCGCGCCCTGATTGAGGTATTGACAGGGATTGGCGACCGTTTGTGATGCGCATGGTCTTTTGGAATATCCGCGCAGGAGGGGGCAGACGGGCGGAGGCTATTGGTGATCAGCTATTGGCGTGGCAACCTGATGTCATCGGGTTGAGCGAGTTTCGGGGAACGCCCGCCAGTCAGTCCCTTGCTGCACGGCTCGCGGAGGGGGGCTGGTCGCATCAGATTCAAACGACCGACAGCAAGCAGCCAGCCCGCAATGCCCTGCTGCTCGCCAGCCGGTGGCCCCTTCGCCAACGTAAAGTCGCGGGGATGCCTGTGCTGCGTGACCGCTGGTTGCTGGCGAAGGTCGATGCGCCACAACCCTTTACAATAGGCTTGCTCCATGCACCGAACTATACGTCGCCGGAGCTGAAATATCCGCTATTGGAAGCCATTCTTGATCTTGCCCAACGCTGGCGTTTTGGTCCTGCATTGATTGGCGGTGATACCAATTCGGGTCTGCGTGATCTTGACGAGGAAACGCCTTTCGGCCCGCGATTCTATCGCGAATACGACTTTATCGAAGGCATGGGAACGCGCGGCTGGGCCGATGCTTTCCGGCATTTGCATGGGTCGCGCCGCGAATACACCTGGTATTCCCACCGCAATAATGGCTTTCGGCTGGATCACGTCTTTCTTAGCCCGCACATGACGCCATTTCTCACGGCTTGCCGTCACGATTGGGGCTTGAACCCCGCCGAACCAGGGCGTCGGGAGGGACTGAGCGACCACGCGGCAGTGGTAATTGATCTAGAGTAATCGGCGATCAGGTTGAGCCAAAGAATGTCAGGAAATGCGCGGCTCCTGGCGCATTTCCTGACCCATCTTGATCGCCGAATACTCTTGCCGCCGACCTTCGGAAACACTCACGATAACCCGTATCGGTTCGATTTTGCGTTATTGTGTCGCCGCGTCATTCCATGCGTCGGGTTGGTCGGCGATACTGCCATAGAAACCGACAGTCTGGTTCACGAGGCTGGGGGGAAGGTCGCGACTGACCAAGCGGCGGGCTTCGTCAGTTTCGCCCTTCAATGACAGGACCATTGCAAGGTTCTGCCGTACCTGCGTTCCCGCCGATGGGGAGACAAGGGCTTTACGCAGGGTCGTTTCGGCAAGATCGAGCTGCCCGGTCATTGCCTGGGACAGTCCAAGATTATTCAGTGCTGAGGCATTATGGGGCTGCGCCTGCAAGGCAAGCCTGTATTGTGCCTGTGCTTCTGCGTGCTTTTCTGCCCGGTCGAAGGCAACGCCCGCCGCAGAATGCAGCCGCGCAGTACGTGCCGGATCGATGTTCTGACGGGCGCTGATTTGCTGGATCAGCCCGATGCCATCAGGAAGGCGGCCTGAAGCAATCAATGTCTTGGCCATCTCCTCGCTCAGATCAATATTATCTGGTTGATCGCGCAATGCCTGCAACAGAACCCGCTCGGCGTCCTCGTGTCGTCCGAGAACACGCAGGCTTATTGCAAGTTTTCGGATATAGGTCATATTATTCGGTTGCAGGGAGGCGAGGTGCGCCCAGTGTTTCGCTGACGTTTCGTATTCGCGCTGGTTTTCTGCGTAGGCTGCTGCGCTTTCCAGAAACACGATCGGATCGTCCTGCTTCGACAATCTCGACTTGTCGCCTGTTTGCGATTTCAAGTCGGTGATAACGCTGCTCGTTTTGCCATACCCACTCGAATTATTGTCATTCAATACAAGCAGGGACTCGAATTGTCCGCACCCGGTCAGCAATGCCGCAAGACAGAGCGGAGCAATGCCTCCGCGAATCCGTTCGTACCGCATTATGACCCGCTCCCATACAAACTGTGTCAGTGAGCCGGATTCTCACCGACTCGCTATCTGCATTTTGCGCTAACGGAGTGACTACGGCGTTAATGTGCCAGTCATAGGGGCAAACATACAGATCAAGGTTACGGTTGGGCGTTTACCCGGCCTCCGTTCCGCTTTAATCAACGTTCATAACGCCCCGCGTACAGGGTGCAGTAAACACCGGAGATCAACCTTGGATATCGTCTTCGATTGCCTCGAAACCGGTGAGGCTGGCGCGGATGCCATTCCCGTCTGGTCACTGACGGATGAAGGCTACAGTGCGTGGCTGGAAACGGCCCCGGACGCTGATACCGCTTGGGCGCTTGCCAATGGATTCGCGCCTATCAAGGGCGAATTCATTTGTCTGCCGGATGAGGGAGGGCGAATCAAAAGCGTCCTCTTCGGCGCAGGAGACGGGCGGTTTGATGGTATTGAGGCGCGCGGGTTTGGCATTCTGCCCCTGCGCTTGCCGGAAGGCGTTTATCGCATCGAAGGGCTGGAAAGTGCTGATGCGCGTGAACAGGCAATGCTTGGCTGGATTCTCGGAGCGTACCGCTTTGCCCGATACAAGACCCCAAGACGGTTGCCTGCGCGGCTTGTTCCCTCCGCTGACATTGATGAAGCCCGTGTCCTGCGCCTAGCACGTGGCATGACGTTGGCGCGCGATCTCATCAACACACCAACCGAAGAAATGGGGCCGGAGCATCTGGAAGCGGCGATCCGCAAGGCTGGTGCAGCCTATGGCGCATCGGTGGAGGCAATCACGGGCGCGGCTCTTCTGGAAAATAACTATCCGCTGATTCATTGGGTCGGACGTGCGGGCGCTCAGGAGCCGCGTCTGGTGGATTTGCGCTGGGACGGCCCCGGAGCGGCCCAGACGATCACGCTGGTCGGTAAGGGCGTGTGCTTCGATACGGGCGGGCTGGACATCAAACCATCCGCCGCGATGCTCATTATGAAAAAGGATATGGGTGGTGCGGCCTCTATCCTCGCGCTCGCAACGATGATTATGGATGCGAAATTGCCCGTGAAGTTGCGTGTGCTTATCCCGGCGGTGGAGAACAGCATATCCTCGAACAGTTTTCGCCCCGGCGACGTGATGACGGCCCGTAACGGGATAACCGTCGAGAATCGCAATACCGATGCCGAAGGGCGGTTGGTTCTGGCCGATGCGTTGGTTGAAGCGGCAAGTGAGGAGCCGGACCTGATCGTTGATATGGCGACATTGACCGGCGCGGCACGGGTTGCGCTTGGGGCCGATATTCCGCCCTTCTTCACCGATGATGGCGATCTTGCCGAGGCGATCCATGGCGCAGGGGAGGCGATGGGCGATCCGGTCTGGCGCTTGCCGCTGTATGACGGATATGAACGGGACATCTCATCCTCCATCGCTGACATCAATAATGCGCCGGCTGGCGGGATGGCCGGATCAATCACGGCGGCGTTGTTTCTGCGGCGGTTTGTGAAAAACTCCCAAAAATGGGTGCATTTCGATATTTATGGCTGGTGTCAGCGCGCGCGCGCCGGTCGCCCGGAAGGGGGCGAATGCAATGCGGCAATGGCGATGTACAAGGTGATTGAGGATCGTTGTGTCTGAGGTGCTCAAAGGTGATCCCCGCATTGACCTTACAGCAGCGGGCCTGACCAGCGATCCGATTGCCACGATGGTCGTGGAAGCTCCGGTCGCGCCATTGAAATTGACACCCGATCCCTTCGGCCCTTTGGATTCGACCCTTCTGTATGGCGAGACGGTTGATGTCTACGACACTACAGAAGGCTGGAGCCGGGTTCGGGTGCTGGGGGACGGGTATATCGGGCATGTTCCGGCGGCGACCCTCGGCCCGGTCGGAGCCGGGGCGACCCATAGCGTTACCGTGCCGATGACGCATCTCTATGCCGTTCCGACGATCAAGGCGGAGCCGGTCGGGATGTTGTTTCTTAATTCCCGTGTGCAGGTCGAAGGTGAGGACGGCGCGTTTATGCGTCTTTCCAGCGGCTTGCATATCGAAAAGACCCATCTTGCCGCGACCGGTGCGCACGCGAAGGATTTTGTGAAGGTCGCGCGCATGTTTCTGCATGCCCCTTATCTCTGGGGTGGTGGCACAGTGCAGGGTATTGATTGCTCCGGTCTTGTACAGGCGGCGATGGTACGCTGCGGGCGACAGGTTTTGCGCGATTCTGATATGCAGCAGGCCAGCATCGGATCGCCGGTTGATCCTGATGGCCCTTTGAAACGTGGTGATCTGGTGTTCTGGCGCGGCCATGTCGGGATCATGGCAGGTGCGAAAACCATTCTTCATGCGACCGAATACACGCTACGCGTCGTGGAAGAACCATTTGCGGCGATGCGCGCCCGTCTTGCGGGGCTTGGCCTCAATGTTACATCCGTAAAACGCCCCTGAAGGAGAATCCGTTATGCGAGCGACCCTTATCGGCGCCCTTGCCCTCATCGCTGTCATGGGAAGTGGCCTGACCCTGCCCGCCATCGCGGCGGATGAGGACGTGAAGATCACTTTTGAACAGGCACAGGCCTTCGGGAACTGGAAACGCGATTTCCGTGCTGAAGCACTGGGGCAGGGGATCGCGGCGCAAATCTATGACAACGCCTTTGCCGGGATTGAACTGGACCCCAAAGTCCTGCGCCTTGATAGACGGCAGCCCGAATTTTCGCGGCCTATCTGGAAATATCTTGAAAGTGCTGTCTCCGAAACGCGGGTGGCGAACGGGCGCGAAAAGCTGGCGCAGAAAACGCAGGTTATGGCCGAGATCGAACATCGGTATGGCGTGGATCGACAGGTCGTTCTGGGTATCTGGGGTCTGGAAAGCGCCTATGGCTCGTTCTACGGCAATGATAACGTCATCCGCTCGCTTGCTACGCTTGCCTTTGACGGACGCCGCGAAAAATTCGCCAAGGAACAATTGATCGCGGCCCTGCGCATCCTGCAACGTGGTGACATCTCACCTGAACGTATGAAGGGGTCATGGGCGGGTGCAATGGGCCATACCCAGTTCATACCAACCAGCTTTGAAAGCTATGCGGTTGATTTTGACGGGGATGGGCGTCGCGATATCTGGGCTGATGATGCCCATGACGCTCTGGCAAGCGCGGCGAATTATCTGGCGCGACACAAGTGGAAATTTGGCCAGCCCGCTTATGCCATCGTGCGGCTTCCGGCTGGCATTGATTATTTCGAGCTGAATGCCTCGAACAAACAATCTGCCGCGTATTGGGCTTCACGGGGCGTGACCCTGCCCAATGGTGCACCAATCCCCGATTATGGCGATGCGGCCATCGTGCTGCCCGCTGGTGCACGCGGCCCTGCCGTGATGACGTTCCACAATTTCGGGGTGATCCGAAAGTACAACAATGCCACCAGCTATGCCCTTGGCGTGGCCCATCTGGGCGAGCGGATCGCGGGTGGCCCGGCCCTCAATCTGACATGGCCCACCGATGACCGCCCGCTGGGCCGCACCGAACGCAAGACCTTGCAGGAACAATTGACCGCGTTGGGCTTCGACACTGACGGCATCGACGGTATTCTTGGCCCCAACTCCCGCAAGGCGATCCGTAATTTCCAACGGTCCCGTGGATTGCCCGCTGATGGTTATGCGTCGGAAAAGCTGCTCCAGCGCGTGCAATCGGCGACCGAGGGGCGTGAGCCGCTTGGTGCGCAGCAAATTGGCTTTATCCAGTCAGCCCTGAACGCGCGTGGCTATGATGCCGGAATCCCCGACGGCATCCCCGGCCCCCGCACCCGCGCCGCCATCGCCGCCTTTCAGCGCAGCGTTGGTTATCAGGCAGACGGCCAGCCAAGCATGGCGTTGTTGCGGTCGCTTGGGGGGTAATTTACCCCCTGTCATACCCCGCGCAAGCGGGGTATTCATTTCTCAGCGCCGCCTGAAGGATGGATTCTTCTCCTGCGCGGGGGAATGACGACGGAGAAAGACCTCATGCAAACCCGCCCCCTTGGCCGCACCGGCATCGAGGTTAGCCTTTACTGCCTTGGCTCGATGACATGGGGAACCCAGAATACCGAGGCCGAGGGCCATGCGCAGATTGATGCCGCGCTGGATGCCGGGGTCAACTTCATCGATACCGCCGAGATGTATCCCACCAATCCCCTTTCCGCCGAAACACAAGGGCGGACAGAGGAGGTTATCGGAACGTGGCTGGCAAAGTCGGGCCGGCGGGATGATGTGGTGCTTGCAACCAAGGTGATTGGCGATGGATATGCGGCGATCCGGGACGGTGGCCCCATCACTCCGGGCAGTATCGCCATTGCCGTCGAGGACAGTCTGCGCCGCCTGAAAACGGATTACATTGATCTGTATCAGCTTCATTGGCCCAATCGCGGCTCGTATCACTTTCGCCAGTGGCATGGGTATGACCCCAGCGGGCAGGACCGCGCCGCCCCCAATGATATTGCCGCCTGTCTGGAGGCGCTTGACGCGCTGGTAAAGGCCGGAAAAGTCCGGGCTATCGGTCTGTCGAACGAATCTGCATGGGGAACGATGCAGTTCCTGAAGATCGCCGAAGCGAATGGCTGGCCCCGTGTGGCCAGCATCCAGAACGAATACAGTTTGCTGTGCCGCCATTATGATCTCGATCTTGCTGAACTGACCCATCACGAGGATGTCGGGCTATTGGCGTTCTCGCCACTGGCAACCGGCATCCTGAGCGGGAAGTATCTGGACGGGGCTATGCCGGAGGGATCGCGGGGCAGCATCACCACCGGCCTTGGGGGGCGTCTGACGCCGCGCGTCGATGGCGTCACACGGGCCTATGTAGAACTTGCCCGCGAGCATGGCCTTGACCCGGCGCAGATGGCGTTGGCTTTCTGCGCGCAGCGCCCGTTTATGACGTCGGTGATCTTCGGTGCGCGGACCATGGATCAGCTTTCCATAGTTCTCGGCGCAACGGAACTGACCCTGTCGGACGAGGTGTTGGACGGCATTGCCACGATCTACCGCGCCGACCCAATCCCGATGTAGGCGATGCGAAGGCTTTCGCAGCAATGACCAAGGCATGGAACCGATGAAACTGCGATCCCTCACCCTCCTGTTCCTTGCCGAGATTGCGGCGTTGTCGCTTTGGTTTGTCTCCTCCGCGATCTTGCCCGACATGCTGCGCGAGGCACAGCTTTCCGGGGTGCGGCAAGCGGCCCTGTCGAGTGGGGTGCAAATCGGCTTTGTCATCGGGGCGCTGGCCTCCGCCATTCTGGGGATTGCCGACCGCTATGACCCCCGCCGGGTCTTCGCCCTCTCGGCTTTGCTTGCCGGAGCCGCCAATCTCATCCTGATCATTGCCATTCCCGGCGGATCGTTGGCCATTGCCGCGCGGGTGGCGACTGGGGCGTTTCTCGCCGGGGTCTACCCCGTGGGCATGAAGATCGCGGTCGGCTGGGGCGAGAAGGATCGCGGGTTCCTTGTTGGCGCTCTGGTCGGGGCGCTGACCCTCGGCTCGGCCCTGCCGCATCTGTTTGCCCTGCTTGGCGGCGCGGAGTGGCGGTTGGTCGTAGGCATCGCCTCTTGTGCGGCCTTTGGGGCATCGGGCATTGTCCTGGCGGTTGGCCTCGGCCCTTTCCACCGCAAGGCCGCTGCGTTCGATCCGGGGGTCGTGTTGGAAGCCTGGCGAAATCGGCGCGTGCGCTATGCTTATCTGGGCTATCTGGGCCATATGTGGGAGCTATATGCGATGTGGGCATGGGTGGCGGCCATCGCGCTGGCATCCTATGGCGTCACGCTTGATCCGGAAGCGGCGGCTTCTTTCGCAACGATCACCGCCTTCATCGCCATTGCCGCCGGTGCGCCAACTTGTGCGGTGGCGGGGTTTATTGCAGATCGCTTTGGCAAGGCAGAAGTCGCGATGCTGTGCATGGTCCTCAGTGGTTCTTGCGCACTGCTGGCCGCGTTGACTTTTGGCGGCCCTGTTTGGTTGACCTTCGCGATTCTCGTCGCATGGGGTGTTTTTATCGTCCCGGATTCTGCCCTGTTTTCCGCGCTTGTCGCGGATGCGGCCCCGCCGGAAAATGCGGGTAGCCTGATGACCCTGCAAACCGCGCTGGGCTTTGCCCTTACGTTCCTGACCGTTCAGGCCACGCCTGTGCTGGCACACGGTATCGGGTGGCCTCCGGTTCTGATCGTCATGGCCATCGGTCCCGCTCTCGGCATCGTCGCGATGCAGCGGCTCAGGCAGATGTCTGCATAGAGTATTCTGAATTTCATTCGGATCAGCATTCACACCAAGACGTGTGCGAATGCTGATACCCTTTGATTCATATGGAATTCAGAAGACTCCAGACAGTATTACCGCCCAAGCTGCCCTTCCAGTGCCCGCAGCCGCGTATAGACCGGGTCGATGTCATATTCAGGCCCGACCACATGCCCTTGCCCGACCAATGCCATCCGCTCGACCGCTCCGACCTGCCCATTCAGTACGCGGAAGGCGCGATCCGTCTCGGCTTGCCAGCCCGGATCTTTAGTGCCACAGGCCAGCAAAATGGCATAATCGCGCCAGGCTTCCGGCACGCGGTTTTCGACCAGCGCCCCCGGTATCGTGACAAATCCGCGAAAGGCTTCCGGCATGGCGGCGGCAAAGCGAAACGCGGCCCGTCCCCCATTGGAAACGCCAGAGATCAGTCCTCGTCCGGCAACGGGTTCGGCGACGGTCAATGCCTGTACCAATTCTTGCGCGTCGGCATCGTCAAAGCGATAGAACAGGCGATCCGGCTGTCCTATAGGCAGGATGACATGATGGTCGCGATAGAGGCTCTCCGGCGTGTAAATTGCCTCATAATACTCCGCGATGCCCCGGTTCGCATCACCGCCCCCAAAGCACAGCAACATTGGCGCCGCATCCGGCCCGGCATACCGAACGAGATACGCGATCTGCCGCGAGCCGACTTTCACGCTTTTGAGCGCGGGGCGTCCCTGTGCGATTGCAGATCCCGCAAAGGGCAAGGCAGCAAGGCCCGCAAGGGTGGTACGTCGGGTAAACATCGTCTTTCTCCGTGCCAGTGCCGGGAAGGTGTGCGAGGAAGGTTGCCTCGGCCTGTGCCTCCCTTATGCTGTCGGGCATGACCTGCCGTCCAGTCAGCAGACCGTGAGGAGATTTCCGCCATGCCGATCAAAGCCTGTGTCTTCGATGCTTATGGAACCCTCTTTGACGTGGCGGCCGCCGCGCGTAATGCCGCCGCTGCGCCGGGGGGCGAGGTTCTGGCGGAAAGCTGGCCCAAACTGGCAGAGACGTGGCGGTTGAAACAGCTCGAATATTCGTGGCTGCGCGCGGTTGCGGATGATTATATCCCGTTCTGGCAGGTGACGCAGGATGGCCTTGATTATGCCCTCGAATTGCATGGCCTTACTGACTCAGGGCTGCGTGAGATGCTGCTGGGCCTCTATCAACGCCTTGATGCCTACCCGGAAGTGCCCGGAATCCTGCGTGATCTCAAGGATGCGGGATACGCGACGGCGATCCTGTCCAATGGCTCAAAGGATATGCTTGACGCGGCCATTGATAGCGCAGGGATTGGCGATGTGCTGGATGGTTCGTTCTCTGTGGAAGACGTTGGCGTTTTTAAACCCCATGATAAAGTGTATGCGCTGGCCGAAGATCGGCTTGGGGTTAAAGGCGCGGAGATCGCGTTCTTCTCGTCGAATTGCTGGGATGCAACCCATGCCGCGCGCTATGGTTTTACGACCGTCTGGGTGAACCGGGGTGGTTTGCCGCTGGATCGCATTGGCGCAAGGCCCGCGAAGATTGTGGACAGCCTTGCGGGATGTGCGGCGCTCGTGGCCGGGTTGGCCTGACTTCGGCAATCGACGCAACGATGGAGTGATTTATGAAAACCGCTTTTATGTCTTCTGTGCTGGCCCTGATGATCGCTCCCGCCGCCTTCGCAGATCAGGTGGCCATTACTGATTTCAATCAGGACGGCGTCATCAATGATGCTGACCTTGTCGGATCGAACTACAGTTCTGATGATACCGTATCCTATGGCGTAGCGCCGGAAACCGGCAGCTATGTGAGTATCGGTGAATATCAGGGTGGCGCGGTCGGAACGAACGACATTATTGTGGCCCCCGCTGTGACAGCAACAGAGATCTATACGGTCCCTCTCGGTGAGACAGACACCAATGCTTCCGTCGGCTTCTTTAATGATTCGATCTATCAGCCGCCGACAGTCACAGGCGATGTCTTCACCGCTGCAGGAACTGGCTTTGTTGATGATGAATATGAGAATGCACGCCTGGCGGCGTATGATGCCAATAATGACGGCACGATCACGTCAAGCGAAGCAATCGCCGGTCTTGCACCATTGATCGCCCCGAATATCAATGCTTCCCGGGGTGATTTGCGGGTTATCAACGAAGGGGTGACGTTGGAAAGACCCTGAAAATCGCAAAGCTGTGCAACACGACTTGCACTGTGCAAAAGGTTCGCTATGTTCTGGCGCAGATGCCCTTGTAGCTCAGCTGGTAGAGCAGCGGTTTTGTAAACCGAAGGTCGGCGGTACGACTCCGTCCGGGGGCACCACAATTTCAATGAGTTAGCGTCATGATGCCTTGTGTAGACCGCTGCTCTGTGCCGACTTTTGTGCCGCTGCTTTTAGATTGTCGATAGACAGGAATGCATAGTGGCGCTCAGTCACAGCCACGCTGCTGTGACCAAGCCAAGCGCGCACTTGGTCCATTGTCATTCCCAAATCCTGTAGCAAACGACAGCCGCAAGTCGTCCTAAGGTCGTGCCAGGTCAGATTGCAGAGATTTGCTCTCTTGAGTGCTGTATCAAAGGCGCGCCTGCGGTGTGGATACCTTGATCCGTCGGCCTTTGAAAAAACGAAGTTTTCCCCAAGCGTGTGCTGTTTCCGTTGTGCCAGCATTTGTGCCGACCGCGGCAGGAGCGGCACAAGCCGCGTTTTTCTAGTCTTCGTTCTTTCGCCGCTGACCTCCAAAACTCCATTGATCATATCAATGTCATTCCAGCGAAGGCCAAACTGCTCCTCTCGTCTGAGGCCAGTATCGATTGCGAATGCCACAGCAAACTCGAGGCTTTCATCGCAGTTGGCCAGCAGCTTTCGCTCATCGTTGGCTGATAGGTATCGCGTTCGCGGCTCAGAGTCTCTGAGTGTTCCGCGCTTTCGTCCAGCTTTAAGGAATGACATAACGACGTTCCCTTCGAATTCCCAGTGTGCGCCAGCCTCAGTGACGACCGAAGATAAGAATGCGAGGTCGCGACGGACAGTCGGCATTGAGGTTCCCGTTTCAAGCCGATCCGCGACGTATGCTCGCAACTTCTCACGGTCAATGTCACTCAGTTTTACGCCGCCAAATTTCGGGTCTAGCAGTCGCAAAGATGACTGGTATCGTCGCAATGTTGATGGTTTAAGTTCTTGAGAAACTTTGAAGAAATGCACTACAGCATCTTCGAATTTTGGAGCCGGTTTTTCGCCCCACTCTGAAGCTTTCAGATCGCTAATCCACTGATTGACGCGCTTTTCGGCTACCGTCCGAGAAGTCGTTTGTAGGCTTCGCCGGTGTTCTTCTCCACGAAACTGGACTCGACCCCACCACGTTTGGCCGCGCTTGTAGATGTTGCCGGGCATTTGAGCACCTTCGTTCCGTTCCACCAGTTTTCGAACTCTTCAAGATCGAAGCGCCAAGCGCCTCTGTATCCGCTCGGTTGAAATGCTCCAGGCACTTCGCCCCTGATTGCGCGTTGCGTCCAATACCGCGTCGTGAGTCCTGTCTTTCGTGCAAGATAGCCAGCGGACACAAACTGGCACTCGACGATTTTCGATCCTAATGAGAATCGATGGTTCGGCATTGGTCAAGTCCCCCAATCTAGTGTTGTTGGTCGTCTAAAGGCTGATGGAAAACCACAGACCCGCTAGCAACGACCCGGCGATAAAACCTGTCCCGAAGCTGATGATAGTCTTTCGCCTAATTTCGCCGTGTCCGCGTTGATTCAACAGCTGCGCCGCGAATTCCATCCCTTCCTCCTTCACCTGCATGAACACGATCCCAAGCAATTGCTTGCTCATCACGATGGCCTCGTCCCGCGCCTCGGTCATGACGTTCCGAACATCGCCGAAGGAGAGGAGCTGATTGTCGACGTTATGCGCCCGCTCCTGCGCGATGGTATCGCGGGTGACGAGCGCCGCGATATGGGCAGCGAGCAGCAGTGGATCATCGTCATCGATCTTGATGCCGAGATCCGCCGCGATTTCGCGACGGATGCTCTCCTTGTTCACAATGGTCCGTTTCGTCACCCGCTGACCTCCGCGTCAGGCTCGACGGTGGCGGCACGACTGGCATCGACAGCAGCAAATGCGCCATCCATGCCGTCGAAGAGGATTTGCCGGATGCGTCGCAGCCGCGACCGGGACAGCAAATGGAACGGCGAGTCCGGACCGGCCGCCTCTGCGAAGCTGCGGTTCGATTTCAGCAGGGCTGTAAAATCCTGCGCCGAGGTATCCGACGACATGCGCTGGATTTCGACGACGGCCCGGATGACATCCCGGTGCTGTCGCCGAATCTGCCACTCATCAAATGGCTTGCCGCCAAGCTCGATCCGCTCCCAGAAATGATTGAGCCAGACCACGACTCCAGCATGGCTTCCGAAGGCCGAGCAAACGTCACCGAAGTTCTCGATAGTGAACGGCATCGACGGCCCGCCCGCGATGGGCACATGAAGAAACAATTCATGGCCCTCACCGCGAAACGTCTCAGCGAGACCCAATTCGCGCATGTAGTTCATCAGCGCGACGAAGGAGGAAGCGCCTGTGTCAATGACCGCAGGCCGTCCACTCTCGAGGATGTCGAGCACCATCTTATCGAAGCGCCGGGGATTGATCTTCTGATCAGCGTCAATCAGATCGACCCGCTTGACGTCGAAAGCCTCGACAGCAGCGAAGCTCGCATTCACCGGATCGGAGTCAAAGGCGAGCGGCGCACCGCCCCGGTCAGTCAGATATTCCGTCAGCATCCGCGCGATGACGGATTTGCCGACGCCGCCCTTGCCGCAGAGCGTCATGTGGACGGGAATGAATGAAGCGGTGCTCAATGGCGGTCCTCCTCGTTGCGGTCACGGTTGGCGGCGCGCTCGGCTCGACCGAGACGCCCGACCCAGCGCGAGAAGGTCGTGTAGGCGCAACTGACCGCGCCTCGGGAGTTCAGGTCGTCATGGATGGTGATAAGCGTCTCTCCCGCCCGCAGGCGGGACAGGATTTCCGAACCGTGGCGACGAACCTCGGCGCGGGCGATCTGACGTCTGGGCATGGCATTCCTCTTCATGGGAGATAGATATTCACTATTTGTTCTTTTTCGGGTTTTGACGTTCTCCTCCTGGCTATGAGCAGCGGCGCAATACGCTCGCCGAACTGAATAGGAATGCATCGGAACGGGGAAACCGCTGCGTGAACGCCGCGCGAGTCAGAATTCCTCTTCGTAGTCGGGGCCGATCAGCTTCTTCATGTCCGGCTTATGACCGGGGGGCTTGGGTTTATATGCGCCCGCCATGAAATCCATGCTGACATGCACCGGATCGCCTTCTTCGCGTCCGGCCTTGATCGACGCAGACGTATCGCGTGACCGCGTGTTCTTCGCGACTGATCCTTGCCGACCACCTTCTTGCTGATCAGGCAGCAGGGACGGGTCATCGGAAAACCGCTTCATCCATTGGGCGAAGGTACGATAGGCCATGGTGATCTCACCGCGCTCGATAAGATCGTCGAAGATCACCACCATCGTCTCGCCATAGCGCATGCGCTTCAGCGCCTCAGATGCCGCGCGCATGGCCTCGGCCCGTGCGCCTCGAGTTCGCGTGCTTACTTGCCCTGCGAGGCGCTCTGTCATTCGGATCGAAACTCCTTGTGTTCAGTATTCGTTCTGTCTATATATGAGAACAAACCATAAACAGTCAAGGAGATTCTGTATGGACCTGACCTATTTAGAGACAACGTACACGAAACCACTCGATGCCGGAAGTACCGGTTCTCACTTTATTGCAGTTCTTCTCGAACTCTGCGGATTTTTGCATAAGTCGAGGCGAAAATGCGCGCTTCTGCATACTCATAACTATCTCTCTCAGCTGCTGCATGGAATTGCATACTTGTGTGCGTCTCTGCGTAAATCTGCGGATTCCGGCGCAGAAGGTACTCCTGAACCATCAAACAGACCAGATTTAAGGGTTGAGAGGGGTGTGGCGGGATAGGGCTATTTGTGGTGCAAAATACCCGAAGGCCGAGGTCGGCCACCCCTACAGACACCCCTCTCAACCCTGACCGGCGTGATGCCGGAATGGAATCGCGCCGCCGGAAGTCGGAGGCGATCCAGATCCGTGTGACACCGGAAGAGAAGGAGCGCGCGTTGGAGGCGGCCCAAGCGCTGTCGATGCGCCTCGCGAGCTATGGGCGATTCGCCATGATGCACCTTGCCGGTGCTCCGACCCGCGAGGAGTACGAGGCACTTGGGATTGATGCGTTGGTCGACCGGCTCGAGCGGGTTGGCAACAACCTCAATCAGATTGCCCGTGCCGCGAACCGGGGCGGGATCGTCATGAGCAATCAGGACCGGATGGTGCTGCTTGAGGTGAAGAACGAACTCAAGGCGGCACGGTCGCTGTTTCTCGCCTGGCGCGAGGCGGTGAAGACCCGAACGGCCCACCTCGACATTCCTGAAACTCGTGAAAGGAGGAAACGTAAATCTTGAAGCGACCATCGACCGATACAAAGCCACCTGCCGAGGCGCAGGAGCTGCCTGACTTTCTTGCCGAGTTGCAGGGCGATCCGTGGATCGAACTGCGCTGGACGCGTGGTCTGGCCAGCCGCTTCCGCAATCTGGCCCGCTCAGGGGATCAGGGCGGCGGCGACCGCGTGCGCGGCGGGCGCTTCGCCTATCAGCTGTCCGATCGCCAGCGTATCGGTAACGCCATCGGTGCGCCGCAGGCGATGGTGAAGATCGTTCGCAAGGGCGGTGCATCTTCGCGCAATGATCTCGTCTCGCAGCTTTCCTACCTGTCACGCGAGGGCGAGTTGGTCCTTGAGGAACATGATCCGGTGGACGGAGACTTCCCTGTCGAGGGGCGCGAAGACATCAAGGGCCTCGCCGACATCTGGGCCGAGCGTTGGGATAATGCCGCGCGTTATGACGGGCGGTCAGCGCGAGCGGGATCGCAGACCTATCATGTCGTCGTGTCCTTCCCGTCGGGCACGGAGGCAGATGGCGCGCGTGGGGCCGCCGATCTCTTTGCCGAACGGTTTCTGTCCTCTGGCGAGTTCGGTGATGCGTGGCGGCATGTCCGGGCTTGGCATACGGATACCGAGCATCCGCATATGCATCTCGTCATCGACCGACGCGGGGCATCGGGCACGATGATGCAGATCCATCCGGCCAAGGAGATCAACCCGCAGCGGCTTCGTTCGCTGCAGGTCGAGGCGGCTGCCGAATACGGCATCCTGCTCAACGATACGCCCCGCGTCTCGCGCGGGCTGACCGGCCCGGCGCTTTCGACCGAAGAATGGCGGGCTGCCGAGCGTGGCGAACCACTCGATCGTTCGGAACACCGGCAAGCCTATGCCGATCTCGCCGCAGGCTTTGCCCGCGAGATCGTCTCGCTCGAGGCGGCGGCATCGGGCGACCTCGGCCAGCTTGTCGAGGCGCAAGCTGCGTTTGCCCGGCAGCACGATCCCATGCTGCCGGTTTTACAAAACTTCGCCGCCGCGCTCGCGGCGGCGTCTCATTCCCTGTTGACCGAAAAGGAGCCTGAATTGAATCAGACAATGACAGAAATCCGCACCGAAGATGACACCGTCACGCTTGAAGCGCTGCAGCGCATGAACCCCGATGAATTGTCGAAGACCATGCGTGGCGCGGTGAAGGAAGCCGAACAGCTGGCACCGCGCATTACCGACGAGCAAAAACGCGCGGCACTCGAGGCCGAGACCGGGCGTATCCGCCAGCTCTTTGCCCAGCAGATACCGGAATTCCGCCCGGCCATCGACCAGCGTGATCGCGATGGGGGCCTTGAACCGATTGTACAGAGTCGGGGCAGCGCCACTGAAACCCGTGAGCGCGTGGCGCAAGACACGGCAGAGAGGATGCAGCGGGACGGCATCGATACGAACCGCTCCGACTATGAGGACCGACCCGCTGTTCCGCGGGACCCGGCGAAGACCCTCGATCAGGCCGACCAGCGCATCAGGGATGCCTATGCCCTGCGGGGGATGAACGGTGAGCGAGCGCTTGCCCGGATTAAGGCGGGGCTTGAGGCCACCGCCGAGACGCGCAACCGCTGGCATGAACAGGAAATCGCCGAGCGCATGACCGCGGGGGATCTGTCGCGCGATGATGCCGAGAAGGACGTCGCCGAACTCCATAGCTATGCGGCCAAGACCTACCGTGCCTCCGAACGCGCCATGCAGCGCGGCGTCTCGCTCGACGCGACCGAGACCTTCGCGCCGGAAGACCCGGCTATCGTCCGTCAGCGCGAGGAGCGCTTTGCGAAGGAACGTGGCCTCGACGTGCCGGAACAACAGCAGCGCGATCCGTCTCCGTCCTTCCCGGAACTTGATAAGTATCTCGCCGCGTCCAAGGACGTGGAGCGTCACGGTCAGGGTAAGGCGCGAGATGGTGATGCATTCCACGCTGCCGATGACGCCAGCCGAAAGGAGTACGAGGCGCTCGATACTCTTGCAGAAGCCGCGGCGGCAAACCCCGGTCTTTACAAGGCCGCCATGGCGCTGGAACGGCCTGCGGTGCGCGATGCTCTTGTCATCGAGAAATTCGGGGACGAGGGGAAGGAGGTTGTGCGATTGCACGAGCGGATTGTCGACAACCTCGCATCCGGCGAGACCGACACGCCGCAGCATCATCGCCTCATAAAGGACGCTAGGAAATCGCTGGAAGTCAGTCCGGCTTTGCGCGAGTTCGAGGGCTTCGCGGATATCGTGGAATCCTATGATAAAAAACGTCCGGAAGTGCTGAAGGAACAAAACAGGATCGAACGCGATGGAAAGCAAGACGCTGCACCTGAAACCGTTGATCAACCAGATCGACAAGCCCTGCAGCGTGATCGGGATGAGGCACCGGGCAAGCGTCTCAGCGAGGAGGAACTGCGCCAGCGGCTGCAAACCCGTGAGCGTGAGATGACCGACGCTGATCGGCAACGCGATGCCGGGCGCGAGCAGGAGCGCGACCAGCGCCGGGAACACGGCTATGGCCTTACGGATTGAGGAGGAACTTATCGATGATCAATTCTTTGAAACTGCCTTCGATGTCGCTCATCCTGCTCAGCGTTGTGATGGGCGCGTTTGCCGGAGTGATGGCGATGAACTTTCTTCTCGCCTTCCGGATCGGCGTGCCGTTCGAGCAGGTGACGCCACTCTACTGGTTCGAGGCGTCCGACGTGCTGCGCCGCTTGCACGCGCCCGCTTTTGCGGAATCGCTGTCCGTCGGCGGCGCGGTCGGGATTGCGGTTCTCGTTGGCTGCCTTGTCTTCGCGACCCGGCCTGAGTATCGAAGCCCTCATGGTGATGCTCGCTGGGCAACACGGCGGGAGATCGAGGATGCCGGGTTGCTTGATGCGGCCGGGGTGATCCTCGGCAAGCTTGGTTCGCCCAGAAGCCGCGCGCCGTTCCTGCGCTCGGCCTCGGATGCCTATTCCAACACCTTGCTCGTCGCCCCACCCGGCGGCGGCAAGGGTGTGGGTGTGGTGATCCCGACCCTGCTGACCTGGCCGGGTTCTGCGGTGGTGCTCGACGTGAAGGGCGAGAACCTCGCCGCCACCGCCGGACAGCGGCAGAGGATGGGAGACACCGTCTTCGTTTTTGCGCCCTATGACCCGGACGGCAAGACCCATCGCTTCAATCCGCTGGAGCCGATTCGGCAGATAGATGATGCCGACCGACGCTATTCCGCCCTACGCCGCCTCGCCACGCATCTGCTGACCTCGCAGGGCAAGGCGGACGAGCCTTTCATTGAGGGGGCGCGGGAACTCTTCACCGCCACGGCTTCGGTCGCCCTTGATACCGACGAGCCGACCCTTGGCCACGTCTTGCGGTTGCTCGCACCGGCGGATGGCACGGAACCCATCGGAAATGATGCCATCGATCAGATGATGGCCAAACGCCTGCGCGGCCTTGCCGAACAGGCCGCGCACCCCTCGGCGCAGACATCGCTGCTGCAATATTCCGCCTACGATCCCAAAACTATCGGCACATTCATGTCCGTACTGAAATCCTGCGGTCTCGGGGCCTGGGCCGATCCGGCCATCGACCGGGCGACCAGTGCCAACGACTTCGATCTCGATACCCTGCGCGCAGAGCCGCAGACGATCTACATCGTGATCTCGCCGAACGAAATGGATGCGCTTGCCCCCGTCGCGCGGCTGTTCTTCCAGTCGGTCACCGCGGCGTTGCAAAGCCGGATGCCGACACCTGCAACAGACCCGCTCCCGGTGCTTCTGCTGCTCGACGAGTTCAAGGCACTCGGGCGGCTGGATACAATTCTCAACGCCGCCACCGTGCTGCGTGGATACGGCGGACGGATGCTCTTCGTCGTGCAGGGCATCCCGAATCTCGAGGAGGTTTACGGGCGCGCTGGGGCCGAAGGGTTGATGAACGCCTGCCAGCTCCACGCCTACATGTCGATCAACGACCCGCGCACCAAGGCCATGCTCTCACGATCCCTCGGGACGCGGGAGTTCGTCACCGAGCAGGAAAGCACGAGTCGCACCCTTGGCAAATCGGCTCTTAGCCGCACCCGCACCGAACAGCGCTCTGCCGCCCGGTTGCTCTCCGAGGACGAGATCAACCGGATCGGGCTGGATACCATCCTCCTGTTGCCGCAGAACTCGCGGCCCATCCGGGCGCGGAAGGTGCGGTATTTCGAGGACCGGGCGTTGCGGAGGCTGGCTGGGATGGCGTGGAGGTTTGTGGTTACTGACAGTCCTCAGCCTTTGGGCGCAGCGGAAAGGCATGTTGGCACCGACATTGCCAGAAAGATTCATGACATTGAGCGTGGCGCTCTCTTGCAGGCCTTCGAATTCCTCGCGGGTTTACAGGAGATCAAGGCTAGTATCGCCGCCTGAATAACAGATCCCGCATCAGCTCTAGGGCTGGCGCGAGTCAGTCGCGAAAGGGGATTATCGACTAAAGGAAACATGCGGGCATCGTGCCGAACATGGTGGTGACGCGCTTGTCCGCCACCGTGACAGCTTCAGCGT
>CALFFK010000094.1 GCA_937957975.1 uncultured Neomegalonema sp. | reverse complement strand
AGTTCGGTGAACTCGTCTATGACGCGCAGCCCTATTTCCCGAACGGCAATACTGGCAGCACGGAAAGCTACACCACCGACACCAGCCAATCCTTTACGACTGATACGTTCGCCACCCAGCCCTATACCGGCGCAACGGATACCGTGAACTATCAGCCTTCATATCAGGCCACCGAGACGGTCTATCAGAACGCCCAGCCGACCTATCAGCCGACGCAACCAAGCTTCCAGCAAGCGCAGCCGAGCTATCAGCCAGCCCAGCCAATCTACCAGCAACCCCCCGCCGGGGCAGAAGACGACAGCTCCTGGAAATAGTTCAAGCACGATCGGGACGACGCCGATTCAGGCGTCGTCCCGGTGGATCGACCGAGACATTTGAACCCCATACTCTTGCGTTGGCGTATCAGCTATCTTGTTCAAATATCGGGGTAAGTTGATCCACCAAATAAAATCCAGTGGGTTCGTTTCGTCAGAAACAATACTCTACCCCAGATTATTCGCCGGCGGTCTTTTTCAGGCTGGCGAGCGTGGTATAAGCGGCTGAATCCGCTTGCACACCCATCCACGACGAAGCCAATCGAGTTTCCCGCCGACCATGTCCGACGATACCCCGATCCTGCCCAGCCTGTCACCGGTTGATAATTTTCCGATCCACGCAAAATTCGACGTTGGTGCGATGTCGTCCAACGGCGGTACGCTGCTGCTGCACGAGGTCGGACGCGGCAATGCGTTGAGGTGGATCAAGCAACACAAAACCTACCTCGCATCCGACCGCACCTCCTGCCATCGCTGGGAGGCCAACCAGTTCCGGCTGCTCCTGCACACCGCCGCCTACTGGCTGATGCTCGACATGCGCAATGCCGCGCCCCGAAAATCCCGATGGCGCACCGCTACCTTCGAGACAATCCGCACGACCTTCCTGAAAATCGTCGCCCGCATCGAGACGATGAAAACCCGCATTCGCGTCTCTTTCCCGACCGCCACGCCCAACACGCCCGTCATCGCGCACATGCTCACCACCATCGCCGCCCGCGCGCCGTGACCGGCGCAGCGACCAGGCCACAGACCAAAACCGATATCAGCAACCCCTCAATACCTGAAAATCCAAACGTCGATGACCGCCAAACGGCCGGGCAAACACGCATGCCATCACCCAATCAGAGAACGCCCATGAATAATCCGGGCTAGGTTTCGTGGCGTCTCTACTCTCTGCCGTCTTTGACTCCGAACACGGTCCACAGGTGCCGGGGCACCGCTTCGGATAGGGCGAAGCGGATGGTGATCGGGCGCTCGCCTTCCCAGTCGATGAAGTGGACGCGGCCGCAATAGGTGAAGGGCGCAGCCTTGCTGTTACGCAGTTTCGTAGCGCGGATGAACAGATGCACCTCCGATCCATCTTCCTGCCCCGAAAGGATGGCCCCGTGGCGCGACTCCCTGCGGGTGCTGGTCTGGGATTGCCATTGGAGTGTATGGGGGTCGAGAAATTTGTCTTCATAATGATTACCGGCTGCGAGGCTAACCTTTTTTAGGGTCGTCAGCAGGATCAGGCGATTGTCGACGCGCACGATACCCGCATTCCAGGAACCGCGGCTGAAGGGTGCATCGAACAAGGGTGCGATATCGGGTCGGTCGTAGCTGTGCCACAGGATGGGGCCGGATGCTGGATGCGGGTCGTAGGCCACGCGCTCTGGTTCCTGCATTCCCGTATCCGGTGCGGGGGTTTCCTCACCTGTGATTGCAAGCCGCCATTCCAGCAGTTCGCGCAGGAGGGCGGCGACGGTGTGGGGTGCATCATCAGGGAGGCGGGCCGGCCTCAGCAGGCCGCCCTTTTCGGTCAGGTGGCTCATGGCCCAGTATGAACGGGCCGCTGTCGTCCGCTCTGGCGATGCGGCGAGACTGAGGGACAAGGTGAACGGCTCGGCCACGCCGCGCGCCAGCCCTGCCTCGACGGCACAAGATAGCCAGTCAAGGGCATCGCGGTCGGCTCGGCGCATGATATCCGCGAACAGGCCCCGGCCCCCCTGTGTGACTGTATCAGGGATCGGCTCTCCCATGTGGCGCAGGAACTCGATCCATCCGCCATGGTTGGGCGCGCGTGGGTCGAAATCGGACATCGCGGTTTCCAGCGCGGTGGGGCGGCGTCCGTGGCGCAAGGTGAAATCGGTGTAGAACGCCTCCATATCATCATCAATATCGCGGGTGCGCAGCAGTCCGCGCAGGATGTCGACGACCTCCAAATCGTAAGTGACTTCACATCCTGGCGGCAATCCCCCCTCCCCGCGCAGCACGGCATTGAGGCGCAGGGCCAGCGCCCGGTCGCCTTCGGGAGCCGAGAGCAGCGCGCGGGCCTTAGTCAGGAAGACGCGATGGTTGCCGATGTAGTCGACGACGGCCAGCGCCTCCTTGCCCTCTGCCCGGCGCAGGCCCCTGCCCAATTGCTGCAACCAGACGATTGCGCTTTCGGTTGGGCGCAGCATCAGGACCGTGCGGATGGCGGGGACGTCGACCCCCTCGTTGAACATGTCAACGGCAAAAACGATATCGAGATCACCCCGGGCGAGGGCGTCGAGCGACGAGGTGCGCGGCGCGCTGTCGTCCCCCGAATGAACGGCAACGGCGCGCAGGCCCGCCTCGACGAAGAACCCGGCCATGAACCGCGCATGGGCGATCGAGACACAGAACCCCAGCGCCGCTCCAGCCCCGCGCAGGCGGTACTGTTCCAGCGCGTTCTGCGCCCGGGTGCGGGTGGCCAGGGCGCGGGTCAGGTCCTCCTCGTCGAACCGGTTCCCGCGCCACGGAATCTGCGCGTAGTCGACCGGGTCGGGCACGCCCCAGTAGCGGAAGGGACAGAGCAACCCCTCCTCGATTCCCTCGAACAGGTCGCAGCGGAAAACGAGCGTGTCGTCGCACAGGTGCAGCAGGTCGCCCCCATCCGTCCGCTCCGGCGTCGCCGTCAGGCCGAGCAGGAAGCGGGGCGTAAAATGCTCGATCAGGCGGCGATAGGTGGCGGCGGCGGCGTGGTGGAACTCGTCGACGACGATATAATCGAAGCGGTCGGGCGCAAAGGCGTTGAGATGCGCCGCCCGCCCCAGCGTCTGGATCGACGCGAACAGGATATCGGCCCCCCCGTCCTTCTCGGTCCCGTCATACCGCCCGAAGCGGCCTTCCGGGCGGATGCGCCGGAAGGTCGCCATCGCTTGATTCAGGATTTCCTCACGGTGCGCGACGAACAGGACACGCCCGAAGGGCAGGCTGTCGAAGGCGGCCAGCCATGTTTTGCCCAGCCCCGTGGCCAGCACGACCAACCCCGCCCGCGCCCCGTCGTCCCGTGCGCGTTGCAGAGCCGCAAGCGCGCGCTGTTGGATGAGGTGGGGCGTCGGGACCGGGTCGGCGGGGCTTTCCTCAACGATCCCCTTCGCAAAATCGGGCAAGGCATGCGCCTGTCGACGCGCCTCATAGGCGTCGATCCAGGCAGGGTCCAACGGCCGGACCGAGGGATGCCCGAGCAGCGTGTCGAACGCCTCCGCCACCTCACGCCACCGGTTTGCATCGGGTCCGGTCGACAGGTTCCACTCGACCCCATCGGTCAGGGCCGTGCGCGACAGGTTGGACGATCCGACGATCGCCTCGCCCCCGCCCTTGGCCATGAAGACCCAGGCCTTGGGGTGGAACGAGTCTGCCCGTGCCTCGAAGACGTAAACCTCTCGATCCCCCTCGAAATCGAGCAACACGCGCAGGGCGGCGGGTTCGGTGACATCCATGTAATCGCCGACGACCATCCGCAGCCGCCCGCCCCGGTCGAGTAGATCCTGCAGGTAAGGGCGCAGCAACGCGATGCCACTCCTCAGGACAAAGGCGACCGCGAGATCGACATGGTCGGCCCCATCGATATGCGCGATCAGGCGGTCGAGCATGGCGACATCGCCGCCGGTGGTCAGCAGAGGCGGCGCAGACCGACTTGGGATAGCGGGCGCAGCCTTCTCGATGACGACATGGAAGTGCTCCATTCCCCTAGCGACGAACCGAACACCCCCCGGCCCCGCCTGTGCCAATACCCCCGCGATACGGGCCATAAGGTCCGCCGCTTCTGCGTAATTCATCTCCGCAAAGGTCGCCACATGCCGGGCAGGGGCGATGGTTCGGTACCCGTCCATCGACAGATCGACGATTCCAGAAACTTCGTCGACGGCCGAACAGATCGTACAATCTGGAGGTACATGGTTGGAGTGATCATCGCTCATGCGCCGTCGATAGGACGCATGGATCGGTTTGACCAGGCCCTCCATACCGAAGAGAGTGACCGGACATCTTTGATATACTCGGACTCTCGAATATCCCAGCCTTTGAAAAGACTCGATTTTTGTTTCATGATTTTCCGATGAGCAGGATTTCACAATTCAGCGAGGCGTCTGATGAACGTCAGATTCTGGAAGGTCTGGTTCGCCAGCGCAAGGCGAATGGTCTGGTTGTTCGTCGTGCGAATGCGCTGCTGTTGCTTGATGACGGGATGAGCGCAAGCGATGTGGGCAGGGTGCTTTATCTGGATGTGGAAACGATCCGGCTCTGGCGGAGCCGCTTCGTGTCAGAAGGCCGTGCATCTCTGGAGATGAAGCTACCGTCAGCGCGAAGGCCATCTGACGCAGGCTGAACAGCTTGCCCGATGACGAGGCGGTGCTCTTCAGCGATGCGGTGCATCCCGAATACCAGTCACGCCCTGCTTATGGCTGGTTTCCCAAAGGCGGCAAACCGGCGGTCAAGACCACATCGGGGCGTAAGCGGGTCAATATCCAGGGTGCGCTCAATCTGGAAACCTTCGATTTCAGGTTCGTTCAGGGCGAGAAGAACAATGCCCAAACGACCCGACAACTGCTGACGAAGATCGAGACAGCATATCCAGCCAGGCGCGTGAGGCTGCATTTTCTGCCCAAATATGCGCCCCATCTCAACCCCATAGAGCGATTATGGGCGTCATGCACAGGTACGTGACCCACAACGCCCATTATCCGGATTTCGGCAGATTCCTCGACGCCGTCCTTGGCTTCTTCCGCGAAACCATCCCCGTAAATGGCGCGATTTCCACGATACCGTCACCGACAATTTCCGCGTCATCTCACACGAAAAACACCAGATTATTCAGTGGTGAGAGTATAGAATCGGTTTTCACTTTTTCAGTGCAACCCTCGCTTCCTTTTCGGCGGTTGGGCCTTTCTCCCATTGCCAAGGTATGCGCGGCTTGTGCGATTTCGCCAGCGCAGGGTGCTTTCCATCCCGGACAGCGCCGCGCAAGTGTTCACGCGCTTCACGGGGATCGAATTTCAGTTCTTCGCAGATAACAGTTCTTCGCAGATAACAGCGGAGGCAGAAGCAAAAATCCGGCATGGGATTGTCCTACAGATCACGAAAACTCTTTCCCTGCTGCGCGGGTCGTGAAATAGGAAGGCGGCAACGCTCACCCCAGCCGCTGGAGCCTGCAACCATGACGATCCGCGAAGCCCTTACCTTCGACGACGTCCTCCTCGTCCCCGCCGAAAGTTCGATCATCCCGGCTGATGCCGATATGCGAACCCGTGTGACGAAGGAAATATCGCTTAATATTCCCCTGCTGTCTTCGGCCATGGATACGGTCACGGAATACGATATGGCCATTGCCATGGCTCAGGCCGGGGGCATGGGCGTCATCCACCGCAATCTCGACATTGAGGAACAGGCCGAACAGGTCGGGCGTGTCAAACGCTTTGAGCAAGGTGTGGTCTATGAACCTGTTACCCTGTCACCGGATCAGACCATTGCCGATGCGCGCCAATTGCAGGAAGAACGCCGTATCACCGGCTTTCCGGTCGTGGACAAGAAAACCCGCAAACTGCGTGGCATCCTGACAAACCGTGACATGCGCTTTGCTGACGATCCGTCCACACCGGTCAAGGCGCTTATGACGTCCAAGAATCTGGCGACAATTCAGGAACCTATCGACCACGCCGAAGCCAAACGTATCCTTCAGGAACGACGGATCGAAAAGCTTATCATCGTGGATGGTATGGGCCGGTGTGTCGGTTTGCTGACAGTGAAAGACATCGAGAAATCAAAGCTGAACCCCAATGCATGCAAGGATGCCGCTGGACGCCTGCGCGTCGCCGCCGCCTCCACGGTGGGGGACGCCGGATTCGACCGTTCTGCGGCCCTGATTGATGCGGGCGTGGACTTGTTGGTGATCGATACGGCCCATGGCCATTCCAAGCTGGTTTCTGCTGCCGTCGAACGTATCAAGGCCCGTTCGAACGCCGTGCAGGTCGTCGCGGGCAACGTTGCCACCGCCGCTGCGACCCGCGCCCTGATCGACGCGGGTGCAGACGCCGTAAAAGTTGGCATTGGCCCTGGTTCGATCTGTACCACCCGCATCGTTGCGGGCGTCGGCGTCCCGCAGCTTACCGCCCTGATCGATTGTGCCGCCGCCGCCGCCGATAGCGGCACCCCCATCATCGCTGATGGCGGTATAAAGTTCTCCGGCGATCTGGCAAAGGCCATCGCGGCGGGCGCGCATTGCGCCATGGTCGGTTCGATGCTGGCCGGAACCGAGGAAAGCCCAGGCGAAACATTCACGTATCAGGGCCGCGCCTACAAATCCTATCGCGGGATGGGGTCAGTCGGAGCCATGGCGCGCGGCTCGGCGGATCGCTATTTTCAGAAAGAAGTGCGCGATACCATGAAACTGGTCCCTGAAGGGATCGAGGGACAGGTTCCATTCAAGGGATCAGTCAGCAGTGTTTTGCACCAGCTCGTCGGTGGTCTGCGCGCAGCGATGGGTTATACAGGTCAGCCAACCATCGACGACTTGCGTAGCCATGCCGAGTTCGTCCGCATCACTAATGCAGGTCTGCGCGAAAGCCATACCCATGATGTCACCATCACCCGCGAATCCCCGAATTACCGGATGAGCTGATGATCCTGTCTGCAAGCTTCTGCCTGTTTGTGATTTCCACGCAGGTGTTACGCCATGTTTTCCTCCCGTGACCCCTGCCGCACGCCTCGCTGCCGCCGCTGAAATCCTCAACACGCTCGATTTCGACCGTCCGATTGAAGCGCAGCTAAAGGCATGGGGACGCGGCAATCGTTATGCGGGGTCGAAGGATCGCCGTACGATTGCGGATCGCGTCTACATGGCGCTCCGATACCGGCGCAGTGCAGCCCTGCAAGCAGGCGGAGAGACCGGGCGCGCGCTCGTGTTGGGAACGCTGGCCATAGTGGACGGACAGTCAATCGATGACATTGCCGCCCTGTGCAATGGCGGATACGGACTTGCCTCGCTTGACGAAGCGGAGCGTACAGCACTTGCCCGCATCCCTGATTGGCCAAACGACGCGGCACGTCTGGATTGGCCCGATTGGCTTTGGGATGAAGCAAAGCAGGCCTTCGGAGACGATGCAGAGCGTGAACTCAACGCGTTGCGCCAACGCGCCCCCGTCGATGTGCGGGTCAATACGCTAAAGGCGACAGTAGAAGACGCCATCACTGCATTACAGGACGGCACACCCATATCACGGGATGCTATCGCGTATGTACCGGGCTTTCCCCTCGCTCTCCGCCTTCCCTCTGGGTCGCCAGTATTAGCCAGCCGCGCATGGAGCGATGGCATGGTGGAATTGCAGGATGCCGGATCCCAGGCAGTCGCGGCGATGCTGGATGCCAGACCGGGCGAGACCATCCTCGATTACTGTGCGGGCGGTGGCGGCAAGACCCTGGCCCTTGGTGCCGCGATGGAAGACACCGGGCATCTCCTCGCCTTTGATGTTGAAACGAGGCGCATGACAGACTTGCCACAACGGGCGGCAAGGGCCGGGATCACATGCATTACCCTGTTGAAGGGCGATGATCTTAAAACGTTGATTGGCACCTGCGACCGGGTTCTGGTGGATGCGCCCTGTTCCGGCTCTGGTTCGTGGCGACGTGATCCTGCCGGAAAATGGCGATTGACATCGGCGGCACTGGATACTTTCAGGCGCTTGCAGGACGATGCGCTCAGGACGGCGGCGCGTTATCTGCGCTCCGGTGGTACTTTGCTATATGCGACATGCTCGGTCTTGCGGGCCGAAAACGAAGATCGTATCGCCGCATTTCTCGACCACCATCCTTCGTTTTCCCTGGAAGAAAACCGCCGTTTTCATCCCGCCCGCGACGAGTGCGATGGATTCTTCTACGCCAAGCTGAATTTAACGGGCTGTTAAGCCAGATTACCTATGCAATAATACAGTACAGTGTCGGGGATTCCACATGATCGAAACGGACGCCTTAATTGCTGCGGGGCAGGTCGCTCTGGCATCGGATGGGTTTGCATTCGATGGGGTCGCCATGGCTGCATTGGCATTATTCACCCGGCCTGGTCGCGACAAGCAATCATCGGAAGTGCCAGACTTCACAATTCTCGAAAATACACCGACCGCATTCTTTGTATCCGACGCCCTTGGGGTCGTGATCGAGCATAACGAAGCCGCCCGCGTCCTTGCAATAAGCCTTGGGGTACGTCTTTCGGGTGGATCGAAAATGCGGACACTGCTTGGCAATGACGCCGAGGCCGATTCCGCGATTTACCGTGCAATGCGCCGTGCAGCCAATGATGGGGCGACCCTGGAAACCTTTGGCGTCTTGCACGCAGGAGAAGCAGCAGACGCTCAGGTCGAGATTACGCGTCAGCGCAATTCACGCCATTTTCTCTGGTCAATCTCGGTCATTCCCAAAGCGCCCGTTATTACGGAACCTGCCACGCTGGGCTTCGATATGTCAGACGCCCCCATCGCCTATTTCACCGCTGGCGAGGACGGATATATCACTGAGATGAATCCTGTGATGCGACGTCTTGCAGGATTACGGGCGGAGGCTCCATCGGATGAACGCTTGACGGTTAGCGACCTGTTCGGAGATGGAGAAAAAGCACCTGTTTCCTCCCGGATGAAAGAGGGGGAAATCTCCGAAAAGCGGATGATGCTGATGGTCCGGGGTGGGGAGCGCAAAGCTGTTCGCCTCATAGAAAAAAAACGTCTTTTCGATGACGACACGGGCGGGATGCAAGCTTTTGTCGTGCCGACGCGCATGATGCCGATCAATGAAACAGACGGTGAGGTTCGCCGTCTCGTGCGCCTGCTCGACGATGCACCGGTTGCCGTTGCTGTCACTGACCTCGACGGTCTCGTGATGGAGGCAAATGACCGCCTCGCCAGCATGTCAGGGGGGGCGGCCCGCGTAGGCGCAGAAATTACGCTTGCCGTACGCCTCGAAGATCGTCCGGACGTGGCGGAACGCCTCAAGGCCATTGCCAGTGGCGCTGCACCGAGCAGCCCTCTCGACATCAAACTCACCGGCGAAGCGGGCAAGGAGCATGAAGCGCAATTCCATGCCCACCGCATAGCCACTGACAAGGGTGAGATGCTGCTTACCTATGTCATGGACGTCAGTGCTGAAAAAGTCATCGAACGCAAACTGATCCAAGCTGATAAAATGCAGTCGGTGGGCCAGCTCGCCGGGGGCATTGCCCATGACGTAAACAACGTCCTGACGGCAATTCGGGGCCATTGCGACCTGTTGATGCTGCGTCATCACGAGGGCGATCCTGATTTTGACAGCCTCTACCAGATCAGAGGCCAGACAGAACGTGCGGCCTCGACCATCAAACACCTTCTCGCATTCTCCCGTCGCCAGATCATGCAGCGACAAGTAACGCAACTCGCTGAAACGCTCGATGAGATGCGATTCATGCTGAACCCGTTCATCACCGAACGCATCACTTTCCGTTCCCATCATGCCCGCGACCTCGGACTGGTTCGTATCGACCGGGGCGAATTCCAGCGCGTTATTATGAACCTCGCCGTCAATGCCTGCGATGCGATGCAGAATGGCGGCACATTGACCATGATGACTCGCAATCTCGCGCCAAAAGACGTGGCCGGATTCGGTTATGACCCCATTCCTGAAACAGATTGGGTGCTGATCGAAATTACCGACAGCGGCACGGGGATTTCCAAAGCCGATCTAGCCAGTATTTTCGAACCATTCTTCACAACAAAACCTACGGGAAAAGGCACAGGGCTGGGCCTTTCTACTGTCTACGGCATCATCAAGCAGATGGAAGGCTTCATTTATTGCGAGAGCGAAGTCGGCAAGGGTACGACCTTCCGCATCTTCCTTCCCCGTTACTTTGGATCAATCGAGGTAGAGGCTGACACGACGAAAAAAGACGCTCTGACCCCCCGTGATCTCAGCGGCACAGGGCGCGTTTTGTTGGTCGAAGATGAGGATTCCGTGCGCAGCTTTGCCGTGCGTGCGCTGGAATTGCGCGGTTACACCGTCACCGCAGCCGCCAGTGGGCAGGAAGCCATAGAAATTGTTGAAGAAAATCCCGGCGCAATCGACCTGATCGTGTCAGATGTCGTTATGCCTGAGATGACCGGGCCGGAAATGATGCGTGAAGTGCTGAAGATGCGCCCGGAAATCCGGTTTATCTTTATTTCCGGCTATGCCGAAGATGCCCTTCGTGAAGAGATGATGGGACATGAAAAATTCCACTTCCTCGCAAAACCATTTTCACTCAAGGATTTGGCAGTGAAGGTTAAGAAAGCATTTCAGGAATAATCTGAACACACCTGCTTGCCGCTCTTGTCGTGACCCCGTATTGTTGCACTGCAATCACGGAGGTGTGCACGATGAACGACAAGGTTGATTCCGAAAGCTGGAAGGCACAGGCGCAGAAAGAACTGAAGGACCGTCCGCTCGACGATCTGACGTGGCACACTCCCGAAGGCATCGCGATCAAGCCACTCTACACAGCGGATGACATGCGAGGCGATGAAGCTGCTTCCTTTCCGGGTCAGCCACCGTATCTGCGCGGCCCCAAGGCAACCATGTATGCCGGGAGACCATGGACCATCCGCCAATACGCCGGATTCTCGACCGCCGAAAAATCAAATGAATTCTACCGCAAGGGTCTTGCCAGTGGTCAGCGCGGCCTGTCGGTTGCCTTCGATCTGGCAACCCATCGCGGTTATGACAGTGACCATCCCCGCGTGATCGGTGATGTAGGCAAGGCCGGCGTTGCCATTGACTCGGTCGAGGATATGAAAATCCTGTTCGACGGTATCCCGCTTGATGAAATGTCCGTTTCGATGACCATGAACGGGGCCGTCATCCCGGTGCTGGCCAGTTTCATCGTCGCGGGTGAGGAACAGGGTGTGCCGGTCGAAAAGCTGTCTGGCACGATTCAGAACGATATTCTCAAGGAGTTCATGGTCCGCAACACTTACATCTATCCGCCAGAGGCATCAATGCGGATAGTTTCGGACATCATCGGCTATACCGCTGAAAACATGCCTAAATTCAACTCCATCTCAATCTCCGGCTACCATATGCAGGAGGCCGGATCGACACTTGTGCAGGAACTTGCCTTCACCATTGCGGATGGTCGCGAATACGTGCGCGCGGCTATTGCAAAAGGCATGGACGTAGACGCCTTTGCCCCTCGCCTCTCCTTCTTTTTTGCCATTGGCATGAATTTCTTCATGGAGGCCGCAAAACTTCGCGCGGCCCGCGTTCTGTGGTCAATGGTCATGGATGAATTCCAGCCCAAAAAAGCGCAATCGTCGATGCTGCGTACCCATTGCCAAACGAGCGGTGTTTCGCTGCAGGAACAAGACCCGTACAATAATATTGTTCGTACAGCATACGAAGCTATGGCGGCGGTTCTGGGTGGCACACAATCGTTGCATACCAACAGCTTTGATGAAGCCATGGCCTTGCCGACTGAATTTTCCTCCCGCATCGCCCGCAATACACAACTTATTCTTCAGCATGAAACAGGCGTAGCCAACGTCATCGACCCATTGGCGGGCAGTTACTATGTCGAGAGCCTGACGCAGAACCTCATCAACGAGGCGTGGGAGCTGATGCAGGAAGTGGAAGACCTTGGCGGCATGACCAAAGCCGTCGCTTCCGGGATGCCAAAACTACGAATCGAAGAGGCCGCAGCCCGTCGTCAAGCGGCCATCGACAAGGGCGATGAAGTAATCGTCGGCGTAAACAGGTTCCGTCCCTCAAAAGCCGATCCCGTTGAAATTCTCGACATTGATAATGTTGCTGTTCGCGAGAGTCAGGTCGCGCGCCTTGCGACAATCCGTACAAACCGGGATCAGACCGCTTGCAATGCTGCCCTTGCCGCATTGACCGAGACGGCAAAAGGCGATGGCAACCTTCTGGCCGCCGCTATCGAAGCCGCCCGCGCCCGCGCCACGGTAGGCGAAATCTCCGATGCGATGGAAGTGGTTTTTGGACGACACCGCGCCGAAGTAAAAACCCTCGCCGGAGTCTATTCCTCGGCTTATGAGGGCGATGAAGGCTTTGCCGCCATCCAGAAAGATGTAGAGGATTTTGCCACCGAGGAAGGCCGTCGTCCCCGTATGCTGGTTGTGAAGATGGGGCAGGATGGCCATGATCGGGGCGCAAAAGTCATCGCTACGGCTTTTGCGGATATGGGCTTTGACGTCGATGTCGGCCCTTTGTTCCAAACCCCCGAAGAGGTTGCGCAAGACGCCATCGACAACGACGTCCACATAATTGGTGTATCCTCTCAGGCAGCGGGCCATAAAACCCTCGCTCCGGCCCTCATCAATGCCCTGCGTGAAGCGGGTGCAGATGATATTATGGTGATTTGTGGTGGCGTGATCCCTGCCCAGGATTATGATTTCCTTAAATCGGCGGGTGTTGCCGCCATCTTTGGCCCTGGTACTAATATCCCGGATGCTGCCCGCAACGTGCTGAATCTTATCCGTCAACAAAGAACAGTGGAAGCAGCGGAATAATGCGTGAGGGTGTAAGCCGCTTTTTCGCCTGATTGGGTGTTATTATCGTACCCGTCCAACTCTGGAGAGATAGCATGACCAAGGCGTTCACCCTCCCCGTTCTTCTTCTCGCCCTGACTGCGTGCGCACCGAAGGTCAGCCAAAACGTTTATGCATCGCATGAGGTTGGTGTGGCCAAGAACGTTGAACGATGCCGCGTTCTAGCGG
This sequence comes from uncultured Neomegalonema sp., assembly GCA_937957975.1. Taxonomy (GTDB): domain Bacteria; phylum Pseudomonadota; class Alphaproteobacteria; order Rhodobacterales; family Rhodobacteraceae; genus JAHDDY01. Next base: position 19,919 of record CALFFK010000094.1, on the reverse strand, counting down.
TTCGTAATATTACGATCCAGGGTGGCGCTGGCAGTCAGATTGGACAGATTCTTGGTGCGGTTGCAGGCGGATTCGGGGGCGGTGCGCTTGGAAATGAGGTTGGGAATGGTAGCGGGCAATATATCGCCACCGTTCTGGGCGGAGTGGCTGGCAGTTTTCTGGGTGGCATCGCCGGTGATCGTGCTGGCGCGCAAGCCGACCGTAGGGCCGGTCTTGAATACTCAATCCTCAGCACGGGTGGGCGCGAGATAACATTTGCGCAGGAGATCAGCCCTGGCGACCGTGTTATCAATGCTGGGGAGACCTGTCGTATCCAGACCGATCCGTATGGAAATAATCGCATCCTACCGGTAACGGGAATCCCGCAGCAAGTCCAACCTCCCCAAACCACAGGATTTTTCTGAGCTATGAAGGACCGAAACGGCAATTCCGTTCCACTGTGGAAGCGGATTGATATTCCGCCACTCTGGTTGTTGATGACACTTGCGGTACAATATCTTGTATCCCGCGCATTCCCGATTATGGGCTTCAACATCCCCTTTGGAGCGATTCTCATCTTCATCGGATTCGCATTGATCCTGTGGAGCGCAATCCATTTTCGTCGTGCGCAAACGCCGATCCATCCACGGCGCAAGCCAACGACCCTCATCACAAACGGCCCTTTCGCGTTTTCACGCAACCCGATCTATCTCGGCATGGCCTTGATCGCTACCGGATGGGCAATCCGCCTCGGTACGCTATCCGCTATATTCATGGTTCCGGTCTTTATGTTCGTGATTCAGCAACGGTTTATCGCGGGTGAGGAATTCCACATCGACCGCGCATTGGGCGATGAGTGGCGCGCGTATAAGGCACGCACCCGCCGCTGGCTCTAACGATTGCCTGCCTCCGCCTCTCTCCGGGACATCGCTGGTAAACGTAACAAGTGCGACATCTCGGATAGAACTGCCATTTCCGGTCCTTTTATCCTTGTGACCGCTCGCGATAGAAACGATATAGGCATCAATGAGACGCACCCGTACACTTTTTGCGGGGCAACACCTGACAGGGATGACAACCATGTTCATCACTCCCGCCTATGCACAGGCTGGTACTGCTGCTGGCCCCAGCGCCATAACCAGCTTGCTGCCCTTCATCCTGATTTTTATCATCATGTGGTTCCTGATCATCCGCCCTCAAAAAAAGCGGCTGGATGAACATCGCCAGATGATTGCCGCGCTCAAACGCGGGGACAAGGTTGTGACTGCCGGAGGATTGATCGGAAAGATCACCGCCGTCGCAGCGGACGATGCCGACGAAGTCACACTGGAGCTTGCACAGGGCGTCAAGGTGGATGCGGTAAAATCCACCATCACGGCAGTCCTGTCCAAGCCGGAACCCGCCACCACAAAATAGGTCGCCAAGCGGCCATCGGGGAATCCCATGCTCTATATTGCGACATGGAAGAAGATCACGATCATCTTTATGATGATCGTCGGTATCCTCTTCGCCTTGCCCAACGCCCTGAACGATGGCCAGCGCAACGCACTACCGTCTCAACTGCCAAGTGATACGGTCAATTTGGGGCTGGACCTTCAGGGGGGCGCGCATGTCCTTGTTGAGGCCGAAATGGACCCGGTCTTTGATGCGCGTATAGAGCTTCTCGCGCAGGAAATGCGTGAAAAGCTGCGTGATGCGGGTAACATCAGGCGTTCACGCCCGGTCATTGATGGTTACGCCGTCACGATGCGGGTCACAAACCCGGAGGATATGGCATCCGCACGAGAAGCGTTCGGTGAAATTCCGACGCTCCTTCAGAGCGCTGCACTGACCGGCATCGGCACGACCGATATTCAGATTACCGAAAACCCGGAAACCCGTGCTTTCACACTGACATTGACCGAGGGCGCACGGGACGAAATCACTGAGCAAACGATTCTGCGTTCACTGGAAGTCGTGCGTCGCCGTATCGACCCTGATGGTATCAAGGAAGCGTCCGTCACGCGGCAGGGTGTGGACCGTATTCTTATTCAGGTGCCCGGTGCCGGCAGCGCAGAAGAGATCGTTAAAATCCTCGAAGATCCTGCTGTATTGGGGTTCCATACGGTCAACCGCGATTATGGTCAGGACGATCTGACCCGTGGCCGCGTAAAAGCAGGGTTCAAGATCGCTGATGACGCTGAACTCGAAGGACAGAAATGGGCCATATCCCGTCTGCCCCTGATTTCCGGCGAAGATGTTGTCGATGCGGGACCGGGTTTCGATCACCAGACAGGCGAACCCATCGTTACGTTCCGCTTCAACAGTCGGGCGGGCAAGGCATTTGGCAATTGGTCGTTAAACAATGTTGGCGAACTTTTCGCTATCGTCGTTGACAACAAGGTCATCTCCGCACCGTCGATCCGGGAACCAATTCTCGGTGGTTCGGGTCAGATCAGTGGCAGCTTTACAGTTGAATCCTCAACCATTCTCGCCGTGCAAATTGCATCGGGTGCATTGCCGGCAAAACTTGTTCCGCTGGAACAACGAACGGTCGGCCCGGAACTTGGTGCAGACTCCATCGCGGCGGGCAAGATCGCTTGCCTCATCGGTCTGTTGCTCGTCATCATCTTTATGATCGTCGTCTATGGCAAGTTCGGTGTCTATGCGAACGTCGCCCTGATCGTGAACCTTGCGCTTATCCTCGGCATTCTTTCGGCATTGGGGGCGACCCTTACATTGCCAGGCATCGCAGGGATTGTACTGACCATCGGAATGGCGGTGGATGCGAATGTTCTGATTTTTGAACGAATACGCGAGGAACTTGAAGCATCCAAGGGCGCGGCGCGATCCATCGAAACGGGCTATGAGAAGGCCCTGACCGCCATTATCGACGCCAACATCACAACGCTGATCGCGGCGCTTATCCTCTACGCCATGGGTTCCGGCCCGGTGAAGGGATTTGCGGTCACGCTCGGCATCGGTATCGTCACCTCGGTCTTCACCGCCTTCTTCGTTACGCGCCTGATGGTCGTGCAATGGTTCGAGATGAAGCGCCCGAAGACGTTCAAGATCACCTTGCTCGAACTTATCCGTAACGGCACAAAGATCAACTTCCTGGGTGGTCGCAAGATCGCGCTGATCGCTTCAACCATCGGCATGGTTGCCTCGCTCGGCCTGTTCGCAATCAACGGCCTGAACTACGGCATCGATTTCAAAGGTGGAACGATGGTCGAAGGCCGTACCCAGGGGCAGGCTGATCTAGGCGCAATCCGGGGCGTCCTTGATGATCTCGATCTGGGCGATGTTCAGGTGCAAAGCTTTGGTGAGGCCAGCGATGTCCTGATCCGGGTGGAAGACGTCAAGGGCGGCGAAGAAGCACGCAAAACCCTCGTTAGTCGCATCAGTGGCGCAGTGACCGAGGCCATCCCGTCCTTTGAAGTACGCCGGGTTGAAAGCGTTGGTCCAAAAGTCTCTGGCGAGTTGGTCACGGCGGGGATCATGGCAATCCTGCTCGCGATTGGTTCGGTGCTCGTCTATATCTGGCTGCGCTTCGAGTGGCAGTTCTCGGTCGGGGCCGTGGCAGCGCTGGCCCATGACGTGATCCTGACTATCGGGGTGTTCTCGCTAATCGGGCTGGAGTTCAACCTGTCGATCATCGCGGCGATCCTGACCATCGTGGGCTATTCGCTCAACGATACCGTGGTCGTGTTCGACCGCGTGAGGGAGAATTTGCGCCGGTACAAAAAGATGGTTCTGGAAGATCTTTTGAACCTCTCGCTCAATGAAACGCTGTCGCGTACCTTGATGACCTCGATCACCACCCTGCTGGCGCTGCTCGCGCTTTACTTCCTTGGCGGGGCCGTGTTGCAGGGCTTCACGTTTGCGATGATCTGGGGCGTGCTTGTGGGAACATATTCCTCCGTCTTCATCGCCTCCCCGATCCTTCAGATGCTCGACGTGAAGCGTGACTGGTCGAAGCCCGAAGACGACACCACTGCGATGGGCGTCCAGTTCGGTGGCGCCGAGAACACCTGAAGTCCATTGGCGGCGCTAGGTTTTTAGCGCCGCCAACCGATCTGTTGCTGAATTGCTGCGCGGGGTCCAAAGACCCCGTTCCATCGCCTCGGCGAAACGATCCGCGATCTCGCGTAATGCGGCGGGGTTGGCCTCTTCGATGAAGGCGCGCGTGTCGTCGTCGTCCAGAAACGCTTCGTAGACCAAATCAAAATGCCGGGAACGTACGGCTTTGGTCGTGGCGGCAAAGGCGAACAGATAATCCACCGTGGCCGCAATCTCGAACGCACCCTTGTAACCATGGCGCTTCACGCCATTGATCCATTTCGGATTAACCACACGGCTATGAATCACACGCCCAATCTCATCTTCCAGCGTGCGAATGACGGGGCGTTCCGGGCGGGAATGATCGTTGTGATAGACAGTCGGTTCACGGCCCGATAACGCCGCCACCGCAGCCGTCGCACCCCCCTCGAACTGATAATAATCATCCGAATCGAGCAGGTCATGCTCGCGATTATCCTGATTTTGCACAACGGCCTCTGTCTGCGACAGCCGCGTCTCCAGCGCACCTCGCGCGCCCTCGCCTGCCGCACCGCCGCCATAGGCGTAACTGCCCCATTCAAGGTAGCTTTCTGCGAAATCCTTACGATCTGACCAGAGGCGCTCGTCTATGAGGGCTTGCAACCCCGCACCATAAGCACCCGGTTTCGAGCCAAAGACGCGATACCCCGCCTCGCGCCCGGACCCTTCCGAGCGCCAGCGGGCAGCCGCAGGATTTTGGTCTTCCGGTTCGTCCAGCGCCATCACGGCCCGCGCCGCGCTATCAAACAAATCCATCTGCGCCGGAAACGCATCACGAAAGAACCCTGAAACGCGCAATGTCACATCCACGCGTGGACGCCCCAACATATCTGCCGGAATAACCTCAAACCCTGTAACCCGGCGGCTCGCGCCGTCCCATTGTGGGCGCACCCCTATCAGTGCAAGACCTTGCGCAATATCGTCGCCACCTGTGCGCATATTCGCCGTGCCCCACGCGGTCAGCACCATCGCCCTGGGCCAGTCACCATGATCCTGCAAATACCGCTCAACCAGCAACGCCGCCGATTGCCACCCCAGCGTATATGCGGCAGGGGTTGGCACAGCACGGCTATCCACCGAAAAGAAATTGCGTCCCGTCGGCAAGACATCAGGCCGCCCGCGTGTCGGTGCGCCGGAAGGACCGGGAACAATAAAGCGCGCATCAAGCCCGCTTAAAACCGCCTGTTCCTCCGCAGGGCCACAGGACACGAGAGCAGGTCGGGCCACCGTCCCGATCCAATCAAGAACGGCGGCAGAGGCATCACCGGGAGCTGATGCCCCTTCCTCGACAAGCTTTGTCGCCAATAACTCCAACCGCTCAACCGTATCCCCGTTCGTGCGCCAGACATCATCCGACAGCCCCGCCAGAACATCGGGACGCGAACCGCCCCATCCTTCCGCCATCGCACAATCCAGTGGATCAAAGTCCATCCCGAAATCAACGGCCAACGCCCGGATCAACGAGGCATCCCCACCCTTATCCTTGCCACGCGGCACACGGGCCAGCGCCACCAGCAAATCAGTTGCCAATCGCCCTTCCGGCGCCGTGCCAAAGACATGCAATCCATCGCGAATTTGCGCTTCTTTCAATTCGCAAAGATACTCATCAAGCTTGGCGAACGCCGCATCCTCATCATCCGCCGCAACCATCCCTGCATCTGCATCAATCCCCGCAGACGCTGTTAACGCACGGATTTCACCCCGCAGATGGATCAGACGGCGCGGATCAACCCCGCTGGCCTCGTAATATTCATCGACCAGCGCCTCCAAATCCTTCAGTGGGCCATAGGTCTCCGCACGGGTCAGGGGAGGTGTCAAATGATCCACAATCACCGCCGCAGTCCGTCGCTTTGCCTGCGTTCCCTCTCCGGGATCATTGACAATAAACGGATAAAGATGCGGGGTCGGCCCAATCACTGCCTCCGGGAAACATTCTTCCGACAAGGCAAGCGCTTTTCCTGGCAACCACTCAGCATTACCATGCTTGCCCAGATGGATCAGGGCATCCGCTCCGAATTCTCCACGCAACCATGCATAAAACGCGAGGTAATTATGGGGCGGCACTAAATCCGGCGCGTGGTAGGTTTCCTTTGGATCGATATTGTAACCGCGCGCAGGCTGAATACCGACGCACACGCCCCCATAGCGCAGGATAGAAAGGGCAAAGCCACCTTCATCGATAAAAGGATCAGCTTCCGGCACACCCCATCGTTCCTCGATTTTCAGGCGCATATCCCATGGCAATGCAGCGTAAAATTCGCGATACGCATCCAACGACAGCCGCTCGCCACCTTTCCTCGTTGCGCGGTCGGTCAGCCAATTCGTCGGCCCCGCCTGAATCGTGGCCATCAGCGCCGCCGGATCACCGGGCGCACCATCGACCGCATATCCCGCCCTTGCCAAAGCGCCGAGCATATCCACGCAGCTTTGCGGCGTATCCAGCCCCACGCCATTGGCCAGCCGCCCATCCTTGTTTGGATAATTCGCGAGGATGATTCCAACCCGCTTTTCCGCATTCGCCTTTCTGCCCAACCGCGCCCAATTCGCCGCCAGCTTTGCGGTAAAGGCAATCCGGTCCCCGACCGCCCGATAGGCCGCAATCCGGCATTCGGTTGCTTCATCGAAATACGCCTCTCCCTTGAAGCTGACGGCGCGCGTCAATACCCGCCCATCCACTTCTGGCAACGCGACATTCATCGCAATATCCCGCGCACCAAGCCCATTCAGCCCGTTCGCCCACGCTTCCTCTGTGCCGCCTGAAAATATTGCCTGCAACACCGGCACTCCCGGGGCATCCAGCGGTGTCGGTGTGTGGGTCGCATTTTGGGGCGAAGAAACGGCGAAGCCAGTGGCGTTAAGTACCGCCGCTGGCGGAGCTTGCTCAAACAAGGCCGCAAGAGTTGCCGCCGAAACGGGGTCTTTCAGCGAAGCCACAAAAACGGGCAACGGATTCACCCCCTCCTGCATCAAAGCCCGAACCAGCCGATTCACCGGATTCAATCCCGCGCCCTGTAACAACGCCCGATAAAAAACCACCGGCACGACCGGCGCTCCTTCAGTCCATGCGGTTCGCGCCGCATCAAGCGAGGCAATCCCCGCTCCCGGCCAATACACCCCGGCCCGCAACAGAGGTCGCGCCGGATCAGGGCGCGTGTCCACTCCACGCGCCATTGCATCAGCCATTCGCAAAAGATTCGTGGTATTTTCCGGCCCACCTTCAACGAAATAAGCCCAGAGCGCGTGCCAATCGTTTTCGGAAACCGTGGAAGCGCGGCGCAACGCTTCATCCGGCTTATCGTCACCGGGCAGAGCCGCAAACGCGACCCCGGCCTCATTCAGGCGCGCGGCAAACTGTTCAAGACCATAGGACCAATATCCCTCCCCCCCCAACACCCGCGCGATGACCAGCTTTGCCTTCGTCGCCGTCTGATCGAGATACAGATCAACCGACATGGGATGCGCGAGGTGCAGCAACGACGCCAGACGTAGGGATGGTGCTTTCCCGGCCATCGCCCCCCGCGCTTCTGACAAGGCCGCCAGATCGGTATCGGCGGCAGAGATAATAATAACATCGGCAGGGGTTTGGCCGAGATCGACGGCTTCGGAACCGTCGGAAACCTCCCCCGGTTGCGCGAGGAGAAGATGCATTTAATGTGAACCGTAACTGAGGTGGAAGATCTGCATGGCGATGCCCATTTCCGGGACAATCCCATGCCCGCCTTTATTGCATTTCACATCATTGTCCAAGCCAGCGCACCGGCATCACACTCGACCGCTCGCCACAATTTTTCGTCACGGTCCCAAGAATGAGGGGCATCGTCGCCTTTTCATCCGCATGGATTGCATCAAGATATGCGACGACATTTGCCACCTTTTCCTCAGGCGTGTCCCCCTCGCTCACAGGTGAAACGGCAATAATGTGCAGAAAGCACGGGCACACGCGGATCGCCTTTTGCCGTGCACCTTCAGCAAGCTGTTCATCGGTCATCGTGGCTGTAAAGTCGGGAACTCTCTCCTTCAACTGTGCCACGCGCGATTCGGTAACATCAGCGAGGCAATGTTGTATGAAGGCAGTTCCTGCCTCGGATTCCGGGGCTTTTTCTTCATCGGCAAAGGCGGGCACTGTGGCCATCACAGCAAAAAGAAGGGCCAAACGGATCATGTCAACAACTCCCCGCGAATAGCCGCTTCATCAAGGCCGTGCAGGCCGATAACGACCAATGCACTTTGCCTGGAATCGCTTCCAAAAGGTCGATCAAAATAGGTTTCGATACGGGGGCCAACGGCCTGAAGCACCATACGCATTGGCTTGCCCTCAATTGCGAGAAAGCCTTTTACGCGCAGAACATCATGCTTGCGAATTGTGGCTTCGACCTTTGCGCGAAAGGCTTCGACATCCGTGAGCTCGCCGAAGGTCATGGCAAAACTGTCAAATTCGTCATGGCCATGCTGATGCTCGTCATCATGGTGATGATCGTCTTCATCGTCGTGGTCGTGGTGATGATGGTGGATTTCGTGACGCGCAGCCACATCGTTCTCCGCTCCGGCATCAAGACCCAACAGAACGGCAGGGGCAAGGCCATCGATTCCAGAACGCACCAACCGCACACCATCACGGGTACGCGCTTCAAGGGCGTTGACGGTGTCGTCCGCCTGACCCGCTTCCATTGTATCGCTCTTCGACATCACGACAATATCGGCGCAGGCGAGTTGATCTTCGAACAACTCGGATAGCGGCGTTTCGTGGTCGATGCTCTCATCAGCTTCCCGCTGCGCCGTGACCCTTGCTTCATCATGGGCAAAGCGACCTTCGGCCAATGCAGGGCCATCCACGACCGTTACAACACCGTCTATGGTTGTTCTGGTTCTGATCTCAGGCCAATTGAAAGCGCGTACCAAAGGCTGGGGCAGCGCAAGACCACTGGTTTCAATCACAATATGATCTGGCGGATCGGCACGGCCCAGCAACGTTTCGATAGTCGGGATAAAATCATCGGCGACAGTGCAGCAAATGCACCCGTTCGATAATTCGATCACATCATCTTCTGTGCAGTTTTCAATACCGCACCCTTTCAGCAAATCACCATCGACACCTATATCGCCGAATTCGTTGATAACGAGCGCGATACGCTTGCCGTTTGCCTGTTGTAGCAGGTTGCGGATGAGGGTTGTCTTTCCGGCTCCAAGGAAGCCAGTGATGACGGTAGCAGGGATTTTCTGGGCCATTGGCTCACTATCTGTGCAGCACGCGGTCAGGCAGGCTCTGGCGTTCCTGCCATCCGGCGCGCGAAAGTTCAGGATCGGTATGTTCTTCGACCGGATAGCCGAGGCAAAGATAGGCCACCAGCGACCAATCTTCCGGTACAGCAAGATCGCGGGAGAGGCGATTTGGGTCCAGTATGGAAACCCACCCCATGCCCAGTCCCCGCGCCCGCGCCGCCAGCCACATTTGCATCACCGCACAAACGACAGAATAACGACGCATCTCCGGCATCGTGCCAACACCAAGGCCGCTGCCCTGTGTAGTTCCCTCATCACAAAAGACTGCAAACTGGACCGGCGCTTCATTCAGACCGGCCAGTTTGAGGCTCGCATAATGTTCGCGCCTTGCACGGCGTTGTGCGGCCAATGCCAGAGCATTCGACTCTTCAAAATTTTTAATGACCGCCTTGCGGGCGGCCACTGACCCAACACGAACGAACCGCCATGGTTCGGACAACCCCACCGACGGCGCAGACGCAGCGGCACGAAGCACCTGTGCGACAAGACGTTCGGGAATTGCTGTCGTCTCGAAGCGCCGTACATCCCGGCGCCACTGGAACAGGACTTCCAATTCACGCCGGAACGCAGGTGAAAAAACAGGCGGTTCCGCGTTGATGTGAGCTAGGGCGCTCGCAATCACCGGATCAGCCGAGGCCGAGCGCAGCAAATGCTATGCCCTCAATGTTCTCTAGCATAAAGGCTGCACCAACACCGGCGACAACAGCACCGGCCAGACGCGGGCGCAGGTTGTCAGTGGATGCAAGCATCCGCCCCGCAAGATACGCGATGGCATATTGCGTGATCGCCAGACCGAGCAGATACCCAACAAAGACCATGCTGGCCGCACCGCCCTCCTGAGCCGCCAGAACACCACCGAACGCCCAACCGTGGAACAGTCCAGCCGCCGCGAACAATGTCAAAATGACAGGTGTAGTCAGGCGCGTACCAGAGGCAACAAGGCCACCGAGAACGATCAGCGAAGCCGCAATCACCAACTCAACCGCTGGCAACGCAATACCGCTCATGACGAGGGCGATACCGCCCACCATTCCGGCGATATAGCCGAAGGGCGCAGTCGAAAGCCGACCGATCATCGCGGCAGCAAGGCCAACAGCGACGACAAAGAAGAAATGATCGAACCCAAGCAGCGGGTGTCCGATACCGGAAAGCACGCCATGGCTGAACGTCTCCATCGGCGCGCCCGCAAGCGGGTGGTGCGCCAGAGCAGGCGTTGCGATCAGGGCAGCGAAGGCCGAAAGGCCAGTAATTTTTTTCATATCAGTCTCCATGCCCGTCCCTCCGACGGGGTTGCGAGGGTCGTCTCCACGGCAGGTCTCCTGACTCGCGGCGCATGGCACATCCCGCCTTCCCGGTTTCCCAGTGGCATCTGGAATATGCGCGCCGCTCACAGTCGCGGGGGCGGTCACGGTTTCAGGCCTCCGACATGGATCGGCCCGTTCCGCGTTCCCTTTCAATCCATCGCTGTCGCTTGCGGGCGAAAGCTTCGGAACCGTGTTCACCAGATGTCTGACAAGACGCCGCAGGTGTCAATCACGAAGCACATCATCCAGCCAATGAAGCGCATCCGCGACGGTATGGACAACGGTTGCGGCAAGTTGAGGTGGTCGCTCGACAACATGAATCGGCAATCCGAAGGATGCTGCTGCATCCAGTCGCGCCCGCGATTCGCCCCCGGCATTCCGGGTCAGAAGATGCGTGATGTGATGCTCTTTCATCAGCGCGGTTTCGGCATGAACAGTAAAGGGACCCCGCACAGCAATCGGCACAATATGCGCGGGCAATACGTCAGGCCCATCAACACTTCGCAGGAAAACATACAGATCATCGCGCGCTATATAAGGATCGATATGCTTTCGCCCCGTGGTTGCCAGCACCCGCGCGCCCAACGGCAAAGCGGCAATCGCTTTCTCCAACGTCGCGAAACTGTGCCAGTCGCCAATCGGCTCCCAAGCCTGACGCATCAACGTCAAAAGGGGGACGCCCAACGCATCACAGGCATCCATTGCATTCCGACTCATACCCACCGCAAAGGGATGCGTGGCATCAATGACCGCTGCAATACGCTCCCGTTTGAGATAAGCGTGCAGCCCCCCTACCCCGTCGAATCCACCCTTGCGCGTCTCGCAAGAATACGCCAGCGGCTTGGCCGTAACACCTGCAAGCGAAGCAATCAAACGAACGGGCGGCGCATCTTGCTGAAATATCGTTCCTGACGTGGCAACCTCATGGGATGCAAGGGCGCAATACGCTGTCGCTAATTGCCTCGCTTCGGCAGTTCCCGCAAGAAGAAGGACAGTCTTCATTTAAACGGACAACGCGCCAGCAACTCCCCTGCACGCCCGACAATTATGGTTTCGACGTCAATTTCTGCGCCGCGCAATGTTTCACGTATGCTTTGCCGGGCGTCTTCGCAGATGGCGGCGGCAAGTTTCTCTCCCCCCAAGCCAAAAGCTTCCAGTGCCGTATTGGCAGCCGCAATTTTCGGCATCTCGCCCCGTACTGCAAGTGCATCAAGATCGACCTGACTGCGTTTGGAGTGCAAATCGAGCGCCCCTTGCGCCAACTTCGTCATTTTGCCCGGTCCCCCCGCAATCGTAATGCGGGGAACAGGGTGGCGGCGCAGGTATTTTAGCAGCCCCCCCACAAAATCTCCCATATCAAGATATGCACTGTCGGGCAGATCGTAGAGCGTCTTCACATATCCTTCCGAAGTCGAGCCGGTTGCGCCGACCACATGCTGCGTCTCCGTCGCCACAGCCACATCAATCCCGCGATGGATCGAGGCGATCCACGCCGAGCAGGAAAAGGGTCGAACAATTCCGGTCGTGCCGAGAATACTGATTCCCCCTTCGATCCCAAGGCGTGGGTTCCATGTCTTGAGGGCGAGGGCCGCACCCCTTTCAACAGAGATCGTGACCCGCAGGTTGGGCGCAATGCCGTATTCCGCGCCGACATCAGCAAGGTTTTCATCAATCATACGACGAGGGACAGGATTGATTGCCGGTTCGCCAACCGGGATAGGCAGACCGGGCTTGGTGACGATTCCAACCCCCTCTCCCGCATGAAAAGAAAGACCATGGTTGGAAGCAGCACGGTCGATGCGCGTGGTGATGAGCGCGCCATGGGTCACATCCGGGTCGTCCCCCGCATCCTTCTCGACCGTCGCCTCCGCCCAGCTATCGCCGATACGCCCTTCCCGAATGGTAAAAACCGGGCGCTGACCCTTGGGCAGGATAATCGCCACCTCATCCGGGATCGTGCCGGTGCACAAGCCTATCCACGCCGCTTTGGCGGCGGCAGTGGCGCAAGAGCCAGTGGTCCAGCCGGAACGGAGCGGGGTGTCGGTCATCGCGCGATCATACCCGGTATCAGACGAAAATCTCCATCCCGTCGTACGCCACTTCCCATCTGGCGCTTTCCGCCCCGGCGCGCTCTGCACTATCAGGTAGCAACAACGGGTTGGTATTGTTCAGATGCACGAGAACGCGGCGCGCTATGTCCGTCTGCGCGAAAGTCGCCATCGTGCCGTTTGCGCCCGAAACAGACATATGCCCCATCCGCGCGCCGGTTTTCTGGCCCACGCCTTCGCGCTGCATCTCATCATCAGTCCAGAGCGTGCCATCAAACATCAGCAAATCCGCGCCACCAATCCGGGCTTTCAGATCATCCGGTACAGCGGCACAGCCTGGAATATACATCGCCCGCTTGCCGCCGCCCATGATCTCCGCCCCAACAGTCTGTTCACCCACAAGCTGCGTATCGACAGTATCCCCTTCCATATAGAGCGGCACCTTCCCTGGCACTGCAAACAGCCGCACGGTAATACCCGAAACCGGCTCAAACGGCGCATCAAGGGCAATCCGTTCGCGCACCACGAAGGCCGGATCAAGGGCAGAAAAAACCGGGTTCGCATCAAGCACATTCGCAATCTCGCCCGTCATATAAAGGCCAAGCGGATGTTTTTCGCGCAGCGACAGCAGCCCCGCCACATGGTCGAGATCACCATTCGTGAGAATCACCGACGAAATTGGACTGTCCCGCAACCCACGTTCAGGGCGGGGATGCATCTGTTTGCGGGCAATAATCTGTTCTCGCAAGTCAGGTGAGGCATTAAAGACCGCCCATTGTACACCATCTGCGCTGACCGCGATTGAGGATTGCGTGCGCGCCGTAACGCCCGGCTCGCCACGCCAGAACGCGGCACAAGTGGAGCACGCACAATTCCATTGCGGAAAGCCCCCTCCCGCAGCGGCCCCAAGAATGAGGATATGCATCGTTAACGCCCCCGTTTGTTCATGGAAAACCGTCTATCACATCTGTCGTTACCCCACCAGAACGCCCATCGTATCATCGTCGCTGGCACGTGACCGCTATTGTGATGGCAACGCGCGCTCGGCAAGGGCTGACCAATAACTGGCGCCCCAGACGTTATTCCGGTCATCAAAATCATAGCGGGGATGATGCAAACCCGCCGTGTCACCATTGCCTATCAATATAAAGCAACAGGGCTTTTCCAACGCATAGAACGAAAAATCTTCGCTGCCCATGGTCGGCTCCACGTCATCATGCACGTTATCCGCCCCGGCCAGATCGCGTGCAACATCAAGGCAGAAGGCCGTTGCATCCTCATCATTGACAGTTTCGGGGTAAAATTTCGCGGATCGCTCGAATTCCGCTTCAATCTCATGGGCCGCCGCAATCTGCCGAACAAGACGCTCTATCTGGTCATAAATGTCGTTATGGAGCGCGGAATTGAAACTGCGAACCGTTCCGCCAAGATGCGCAGTTTCAGGAATGACGTTATAGGCATCCCCGGCCTGAAAGGTCGTAACCGTAACCACCGCCGGTGAGAGAGGGTTAGTGCGCCGTGCCACAACAGTTTGCAAGGCCTGCACAATTGCTGCACCGCAAGGAACCGGATCGAGACAGGCATCGGGCTTTGCCGCGTGTCCTCCCCTGCCCTTGAGGTTGATCCTGAACTCATCAGAAGCGGCCATGATCGGGCCGCTTCGGCAATGAAAACTGCCCACAGGTTGCCCCGGCCAGTTGTGCATTCCATAGACGGAACGGCAGGGAAAACGGTCGAAAAGACCATCATCAATCATCGCCTTGGCCCCTGCCCCACCTTCCTCGGCGGGCTGAAAGCAGAAATGCACCGTACCATCAAAGGTTCGGGTTCGGGCCATGTGCTGCGCAGCCCCCAGCAGCATGGTGACGTGGCCGTCATGGCCGCACGCGTGCATCTTGCCATCGGTCGTGGATTTATACGGGCCGTCATTCAGCTCATGGATCGGCAGGGCATCCATATCCGCGCGCAACATGATCGAGCGGGCTTCGTCGCCGGGGCCGGAGCGGCCATGCAACGTACCGACCACGCCTGTACCGCCAATGCCTGTCTCCACCCCGTCAAAGCCCATTTCCCGCAAGCGATTAGCGATGATTTCAGCGGTGCGGTGCTCCTCATAGCCAAGTTCGGGATGGCGGTGGAAATCCTGTCGCCATTCCCTGAGTTGATCGGCGGCATCGGCGATGGAATTGACAACAGGCATGGCATCCTCGGATTCTGCACGATATTCATGGTCATGAAATACCGACACTCCGCCGCTGGCCAGAGGAATCTTCCATGACCGCTTCCATCGCCATGACATCCTTTGCCCGCCGCAACTGGGAACCAGGAGCGAGCGGCACGCGAATCGATGGAATATCGCCGGAAGAACTGGTGGCGCGGTGCAACCATGCACTGAAAGATGGGGCCGCGCTGGTGGCGGGCTATGCGCCATTTTGTAAACATCTGTTCCTGAAGAACGACACACCAACCCGCTGTGGCTTTGCACCAATAACCGACGATAACCGCCCGCTGCTATGCTCAGGATATGAGGCTCGGCGTGAAGGGGAACTGGCTGTGTTGGGGCGATGGTTCGAGGATGTGGAAGCACCAGTCGCCAAATGGCTGGACGTGATCCTCTACAGCCATGAACAGATGATGCGGGAGGCAGATGACTTCCCCGACGACGTACCCGATTGCGATTGGGGGATCGTCAGTATTCTTGGTACGTTGACCCCTGAAGAACCGCCCATGCCGCCAATCACCCAACTTCGCAATGCGCTCGGCCCTTCCGAAGGGGGATCAGGCGTCGCCATCGACCCGGTGGCCTACGCAAAGGCAGTGGCGTTCTGGGATAGCCATGCGGCGGTGCGGAAGCATATCTAAAGTGGTGTTTTTCGGATATAGGGACGATAGAATGACTCAATTTTTCAATTCAACCAATAAATTAAAGTATTTTCCGATATCAAAGACCTTATGCAAAACACTATTCATTGCCCTCTTTCTCACAAACGCCGAATATGCCTCGGCACAAGAAGTTACCTTCGAACAGGGCGATGTTTTATGTTGCAATTTCCGTGAATATCATAAATGTTCTGCAATAGGGCGTGTAACTGCCGCAGATGATAATATCGTTGAATACGCACGACATGCGAATATTATTTTTAATTTCACTTGATTTAAAGCCGCCCCCCCGAAACGATGTTACATATAGATTATACAAGAAAGATAATCCGATAATCGAACAGCTTACTTTGCATGACGACACCGTACAAAATCCTGGTCCACCAGATTGCAAACTTCTTTCATAGCAATACCGGAACCACACCACATGCAGACATCATTGCCGCGCGTTACGCCACTCCTCCGCCTTCAAAACACAAGCGCAGCACAATCCCTGAGAACACGCGTGGCGGCCTTTGAAAGGGGATCACTGTCGCCTTTGTGGCGTTCCCCCTCATGCATGACAAATGGTGCGTGTAATATCAGTGGCGTAGCGGCTCCCTTGCGGGCGCGCAGGATAAGGCGGTCGGCGGTTTTGGCGGCGCGCGATGCCAGTGGCAGAATCGCGATGGCCCCTGCCCTGTCCTCCAATGCCGCGAGTAATGTGGGCAAACATTCAGTGCGGTGAACGAGGGTCAGCCAACCACCAGGAACTAGGCGACGCAACGCGGCATCAATCCAGACGGCGAGGGGCGCAGTGGTGCGAAAGGCGCAGTCCTTACCGGGGTCATTTGTCGGGGTACTGGCGGTTGCATCATAATAGGGCGGATTGACGATGACGTGATCGACTTGCGTTTCACGCAAGCGGGCCGGGGGGCTGGCCACATCGCCCTCATGGACCGTCATTGCCAGACCAAGATCGGCAGCATTACGACGCGCCAGATCGGCATAGGCGGGTTGCACCTCCAAACCGTGCAGCGTAAGACCCTCCACCCGCGTGGCGAGACAGAATGTCGCGACCCCCGCTCCACAGCCCAGATCAAGAATACGTTGCCCGGGTTTGGCCGGACAGGCAGCGGCGAGCAAGACGGTATCGGCCCCCGAACGATACCCTGTGCGCGGCTGTCGCACCATCACCCGCTGGTCGAGAAAGCCATGTTGATCAAGCTCTTCCGGGCAGAATGGATCTGTGCGGCTCACTCTTCCTCAACAGTTTCGATGTCGAGTGCCCGCATTAAGGCGCGCGCTTTGACCGCATCGTCCTCGTGGATCATCACACGGCGCGGAAAGATGCCGATGCTGCCCTCCAGAATGCTCATATGGACGTCGAAAACGAAGGCCTCTATACCTTCGGCCTTGAGATACGCCGTGGCGGCGCTGACGACCGTGGGGTCAGTTGTTTTCAGCAAGACGTGCATGATTGTCCCCGGCGCTTGATTAAGACCCGCACTTTCGGCTTCCCTACAGGGCTTGTCAAAGGATGTGTCACATTTGGGGGCGGCGATAATGGATGGTGCGGCTGTGACGAAACCAGTAGGCAAGCCGTTTGATCGGATCACTGATCTGGTGCGTGATGATATGAATCGCGTCGATATGATCCTGACGCAGCAACTCAATTCCTCGACCGACCTGATTCCAAAGGTCGCCGCGCATCTGATCGCCGCCGGAGGCAAGCGGGTGCGACCTGTGCTGACACTGGCGAGCGCGCGGCTCTGTGGCTATGAGGGACCGGATGCCGTGCGGTTGGCGGCGGCAGTGGAGTTTATCCATACGGCCACGCTGCTGCATGATGATGTGGTCGATGGTAGCACGACCCGCCGTGGCAGGCCCGCTGCGAACCGATTGTGGGGAAACAAGCCGACAATTCTGGTGGGCGATTTCCTGTTCAGCCGTGCATTTCAATTGATGGTTGAAACGGGATCGGTGGAGGTGTTGCGAATTCTCTCGACGGCCTCAGCGGTGATCGCGGAGGGCGAAGTGATGCAGCTTGCCACGGCAAACAACCTCGCCACGACAGAAGCCGACCATCTGGCCGTGATCCGGGCGAAAACGGCGGCGCTGTTCGCCGCCGCAACTGAAGTGTCCGGCGCGTTGTCGGAGGCCGGGGCCGAACGGACGGAAGCCCTGCGCATCTATGGCGACTGCCTTGGTATCGCGTTCCAGCTTGCCGACGATGCGCTGGATTATGCCGGAGATGCCGGGGCGACGGGCAAGGAACTGGGCGATGATTTCCGCGAGGGCAAGGTGACGGCCCCGATCCTGAACGCCTACGCCGCCGCACGCGACGACGAAGAACGGGCGTTCTGGAAACGGGTAATCGAGAAAAACGACCAGCAAAACGGTGATCTGGAACGCGCCGTCAAGTTAATGCGCCGCGACCGGGCAGTTGAGCAAACCCTCGACGACGCGAGGCGGTACGGCGTGCAGGCGAAAGCGGCACTGGCGGTATTTCCAGCCTCGGCGTTGCGAGATGATCTACAAGGATTGGTGGATTATGTGGTCGAGCGGGATCGGTGAAAGATGCCGAAATACGATAGCAATTCATACTATCACTCAAAACCGAACCCGACCAACGCATGATCTTGCTTCCCGACCAATGGCAAGGTTGGAAGCATGGAGGTGTTCTGAAGCACCAATGGCTAAAGTCGTTGGTGCTTCAAGGTGCAATTGCTCACCCCAACTCCCGCACATCTGTCAACTTACCCGTCACCGCCGCCGCCGCCGCCATGGCGGGTGACAGCAGGTGTGTGCGTCCTCCCCTACCCTGACGGCCCTCGAAGTTGCGGTTCGACGTAGAGGCACAGCGTTCGCCGGGGGCGAGTTGGTCGGGGTTCATGCCAAGGCACATGGAGCAACCCGGCTCACGGATGTCAAAACCTGCTTCGGCGAGTTTGGCTGAAATACCTTCCTGCTCCATCTGTGCTTTCACGAGGCCAGAGCCGGGAACGATCATCGCGCGCAGGCCCGACTTGACCTTGCGGCCTTCCATCACCTTGGCGACTTCACGCATGTCTTCGATGCGTCCATTGGTACAGGAGCCGATGAAGATGGTGTCCACCTCAATATCGGAAAACTTCGTGCCGGGGGTCAGGCCCATGTAATCGAGCGAGCGTTTCACGGCATCGACCTTGCCACCCTCGAAATCCTCCGGCGCGGGGACCATGGCGTTGATGGGCAGCACGTCTTCGGGCGAAGTGCCCCAGGTAACGACCGGCGCGATGTCTTCAGCGCGGATGGTGATAACCTTGTCGTAATGCGCGCCCTCGTCGGATTTCAGCGTCTGCCAGTAAGCGATAGCCGCATCCCAATCATCGCCTTTGGGTGCTTTTGGGCGGCCCATCACATAGTCGAATGTCTTCTGGTCTGGCGCAATAAGGCCAGCGCGCGCGCCGCCCTCGATGGCCATGTTGCAGACAGTCATGCGGCCCTCGATAGACAGTGCCTCAATGGCTTCGCCGCAATATTCGATGACATGTCCATTGCCGCCCGCCGTGCCGGTTTGACCGATAACCGTGAGCGTAATGTCCTTCGCCGTCACACCAATGGGCAATGTGCCGGTGATCTCGACTTTCATGTTCTTAGATTTTTTCTGGATCAGCGTCTGGGTGGCCAGCACATGCTCAACCTCGGACGTACCAATACCATGGGCCAACGCGCCAAAGGCACCGTGTGTGGCCGTGTGGCTGTCACCGCAAACGATGGTCATACCGGGCTGGGTCAAGCCTTGCTCCGGCCCGATGATGTGGACGATGCCCTGCCGAATATCCATCACATCATAAAGCTCAATGCCAAATTCAGCGGCGTTGGTGCGCAGCGCTTCAACCTGAATGCGGGACATCTCATCTTCGATGCCCGACGCACGGTCAGAGGTGGGGACATTGTGATCAGGGGTGGCCAGCGTTGCCTCCGGGTGGCGCACCTTGCGGCCCGTCATACGAAGACCCTCAAATGCCTGTGGCGACGTAACCTCATGCACCAGATGCGCATCAATATAGAGGAGACAGGTGCCATCATCGGCTTCGTGGACGACATGGGCGTCCCAGATCTTGTCATAGAGGGTCTTCGGTGCGGCCATGAGTCGGGTCTTTCGGCTGGTCGTGTCAGGGTTCATGCTGTCTTAACAACATCATTCGCCCCGTACAATGCGCTTGCGCGGCGCAACCTTCTATGGCTCCGGTGAAGGCATCCGGCGCATGGCGCGCTGTGAAAGACTTCCAATCAGAACGAATGCAGGCCAGAGGATGTATATCTGCACCTCCATATTTTCACCGAACGAGAACAGCAGCAACGCAAGAATTAGCCCAAGGCC
>CALFFK010000093.1 GCA_937957975.1 uncultured Neomegalonema sp. | reverse complement strand
TTCGCGTGGTTTATGACACAGTTATTCCGCAATTCTCCATGGCTTGTAATCCTGTTTATCGTGCTGCTGGCATTGCCTTTCGAGGTGCGGATTTTCGGGACGATCCTGACTTTCCCGGATTGGTGGAAAGCGGTTATCGGTCTTTCCTTGCCTGTTATGGCGAATATTTCCGAGATTGTGCGCGGAGCGGTTGCCTCGGTGCCGACGGCGCAGTGGGAAGCCTCTGAAAGCCTTGCCTTCTCGCGGCAACAGACCTTGTGGCGCATTATTCTGCCGCAATGTTTCAAGCGGATGATCCCACCATGGATGAACTGGTACGCCATTCTGACGATGGCGACGCCGCTCTGTTCATTGCTTGGTGTGCAGGAGCTTATCACCCTCAGTCGGCAGGCCATGGAAAGCGAGAACAACCATCCCGAATTGCTGATGCCGTTCTATGGTTTCGCCCTCGTTATGTTCTTTCTCTATTGCTATCCCATCGCCCGCGTAACCATCGCGCTGGAGCGCAGATATTCGGTGAAGCTATGACCTGGACCCCTGACCAGCCCATCGTCTCGATCAAGGATGTGCATAAATCCTTTGGTGATCTCGAAGTCCTCAAGGGCGTATCGCTTAATGTGATGAAGGGTGAGGTGATCTGCATTATCGGGCCATCGGGGTCCGGGAAATCGACGCTGATCCGCTGTATCAACGGGCTGAATGACATTCAGGGCGGATCAATCACGGTGGAGGGGATCGAAGTTCACGCCCCCGAACTCGACAAGCTGGAATTGCGCAAGAAGGTCGGGATGGTCTTCCAGCAATACAATCTGTTCCCGCATAAGACGGCGTTGGAAAACGTGATGATGGCTCCGTTACTGGTGCTGAAACGCGACAAGGTGCAGGTTGAGGCCGAGGCTCGTGCGCTGATCCGAAAGGTGCGGCTGGAAGGTAAGGAAGACGCTTATCCGGGGGAGTTGTCGGGTGGTCAGCAACAACGCACGGCTATCGCGCGCAGTCTGGCGATGAACCCCGATGTGATGCTGTTCGATGAAGTGACGGCGGCGCTTGACCCCGAAACAGTCAAGGAAGTGCTGGTCACGATCAAGGATCTGGCCGCCGAAGGCATGACATGCATCCTCGTGACGCATGAAATGGGCTTTGCAAAGGAGATCGCGGACCATATCTATTTCACGGATCGGGGCGTAATTGTCGAGCATGGGCCGCCCGTAACGTTTTTTGAGCGTGCAAGTGATCCGCGCACGCGTGAATTCCTGAGTCAGATCCTGTGACCCTTCCTTCCCACGCTTCTACGGTCGTGATCGGTGGAGGGATCATGGGCTGTTCGACGCTCTACCATCTCGCAAAGATGGGGGTGGGTGATGCGATCCTGTTGGAGAAAAACCAGCTTACCTCTGGCACGACATGGCATTCGGCGGCGCAGGTGCGGGCGTTGCGTAGTTCGCAAAACCTGACGCGGATGATCCAGTATTCTGTCGATCTCTACGGGTGGCTGGAGGCGGAGACAGGGCAATCTGTTGGCTGGATTCAGGAAGGGTCGCTTTCGATTGCCACGACACCTGATCGGTTGACGCATATCAAACGGCAGAAAGCCCTTGCCGACACTTATGGCATCGAAGTGCGGGCGGTTGATATGGATGAAGCCCGCGAGCTCTGGCCGTTGATGAACACCGACGATGTTCTTGGCGCGTATTTTTCGCCCGGTGACGGGCGGGTTGGGGCGTCGGATGTCTGCGCGGCATTGGCGAAGGGCGCGAAGGCGGCGGGGGCGAAGATTTTCGATGATACTGGCGTCACAGGTATTTTGACGAAGAATGGGCGCATTGCCGGAGTCGAAACAACGCGCGGCACGGTCGCGTGTGAAGCCATCGCGCTGTGTGCGGGTTTGTGGTCGCGCGAGGTTGCGGCGATGGCCGGGGCTGCCGCGCCTATATGGCCCTGCGAGCATTTTTATCTTCTGACCAAGCCGGTTGACGGCATAATCGGTAATTTGCCCACATTGTCCGACCATGACGGGAATCTTTATATTCGCGACGATTCCGGCGGTTTGCTGATCGGTTGTTTTGAGCCAAATGCCCGCACTGTCGATCCCGCGCGTATCCGTCCCTTTGAGTTGATGGATGAGGATTGGGGGCACTTTGAACCGATGATGGCAAATGCATTGCATCGGTTGCCAATACTGGAGACGGCGGAAGCGAAGATGCTGCTCAACGGCCCGGAAAGCTTCACGCCCGATGGCAGCTTCATGCTTGGTGAAGCAGCGGAGACGCCGGGGCTGTTTTTCGGTTGTGGAATGAATTCCATGGGTATGGCGAGCGGGGGCGGGGCAGGGATGAACCTCGCCCATTGCATCGTTCATGGACATACCGCCTATGATCTTGGTGAGGCGGATGCAAAGCGGTTCGCGCCGGTTTTCAATTCACTGGAGCATTTACAGGCGCGTATCCCTGAAATCCTCGGCACTCATTACGAGATTGCGTATCCGGGGCGACAACGACAGACAGCACGCAATCTGCGCCTGTTGCCGCTACATGCCGAATGGGCGAAGGCCAGCGCCCATATGGGGCAGTTCCTTGACTGGGAGCGCCCGCTCTGGTTTGGCGCGACCGATCCTCCCGCGTTGGGCTTTGGCAAGCCGGATTGGTTCGAGAATGTCGCGCATGAAGTTTACGCGGCACATGAGAAAGCCGCGATATTCGATCTTTCCAGTTTCGGCACGATCCTCGTTTCCGGGCCGGATGCTGAGGCGTTTCTGAATCGGGTCTGCGCCAATGACATGACTGTGGCGCCGGGACGGGTGATCTACACTGGAATGCTCAACGAGCGCGGCGGATATGAGAGCGATTTGACCGCACTGCGGATTAGTGATGAGTATTATCGCCTGATGGTTGGCACGACGGCGATTCAGCGGGATGTGGCGTGGTTGCGTCGTCATTTGCGTGATGGCGAACGGGTCAACCTTGCTGATGAGACGGGCAAGTATGCGACGCTGGCTCTGATGGGGCCAAATGCTGCGCGCATCTCGGATGAGATCGGTGTCACAGAGTTACAGGCGGTACGGCCTTTCCGTCATGTTGAAACCAGCATCAACGGCGTTCATGTCAGGGCGGCGAAGCTGTCCTATGTCGGTGAATATGGCTGGGAACTGACATGCCGGGCGACCGAGGCGCTGGCGCTTTATCGTGCGCTCCATAATGCGGGTGCAAAGCCCGCCGGGCTTTATGCTCAAACTGCAATGCGTGTCGAAAAAGGGTTTCGCGCCTATGGTCACGAGCTTGATAGCGATGTGACTCCCATCGAGGCAGGTCTGGATTTTGCTGTGGCCTGGGATACGGATTTTATCGGACGTGATGCTGTGCTGCGCCGTCGTGATGAGGGGGGGCGAGGGCGTGTCGTCTCTCTCGTGTTTGATGACACGATGGCTGTGCCTCTTGGCCATGAGCCGATTTATGTCGGTGGCGACATTGTTGGGCAAACGACCTCTGCCGCTTTCGGTTATCGCGTCGGTAGGCCGGTAGCGTTGGGGTTCGTGAAGGGTGAGATGCCATCACGCGCCGAAATCGACATTGCGGGAAGCCGCTTTGGGGCCAGTGTTTCTCTCGGCCCTGCCTTCGATGCCGAAGGAATTAGGATGCGTGGTACTGCCTGACCCACCAAATGGCACGGTATGTGGATGGCCTCGCCAATGGATATGGCGGGTGATCTCTTGCGGCGGCTCGATGCCTTGACGCACGATGCGCCGGGGGCCGGGGCGGTGGTTTTGCGCGGTGGGAGGATCGCTGCGCTTGCGGTGTCGGGGGTGCGCATTGCGGGGCGACCGGACCCGGTGCGGCTGGGTGATGCATGGCATGTTGGTTCATGTACAAAAGCGATGACGGCGACATTGCTGGCACGGTTGCAGGCGCAGGGGCGTGTCGATCTGGGGGCCGGTCTGGCCGAAGCATTACCGGGTATTGCCATGCATCCGGCGTTTGCAGCCATGCCGCTGCGGGCGGTTTTGCGACACGAAGCAGGCATCCGCCGTGACCCTCACTGGAGTGTCTTTGCACGGTTGCGCGCGACCCGCGCTCCCTTGGTCGAGCAGCGCCGGTATATTGCCGCGCTGGCACTGGCTGACAGGCCCGTTGCCGAGGCCGGGTATTCCAATCTTGGCTATATCCTTCTCGGAGCCGTGATCGAGGCCGCGATGGGAATGCCGTGGGAACGGGCGCTTGAACGTGAAGTCTTCATCCCCCTTGGAATGTCGGGCGCAGGTTTTGGTGCGCCGTCCCTTCCCGCGCCTGTGGGGCATGTTGCAGGGCGCAGGGGATGGCATCCGAAGCCACCCGGCCCCTGGGCGGATAATCCGCGTTTATACGGCCCCGCCGGGCGGGTTCACCTGCCGCTTGCAGATTGGGCGCAGTTTGCGGCGGTTCATCTTGGGGGCGGGCCTTCCGGGTATCTTTCTTCTGCCCTGATGCGGGAAGCGCATCGGCCCGGCCGTAACGGCTATGCGGCGGGTTGGGGCGTTGGTCGCTTGCCGGATGGCACTCCGCTACTGCGCCATACCGGCACGAATACGATGTGGTTTGCCGATATTCGTTTGTTACCCACAAAGGGCATCGGAGTGATGGTGGTGTGCAATGCTTTCAGCGCCATGCTGCGGACGCAGGTTCTCAGCGTGACCGACGACATGCTCGCCGCTTCCCAAACCGGCCCGGATGCGCTAGCCCTCCGACGACATTAGGAAGGGCGTGACATGGCGGATGAACAGGACGGAAGTGGGCTAACCTATCGCGATGCGGGCGTTGATGTGGACGCGGGCAATGCTTTTGTAGAGGCGATAAAGCCCGCCGTGCGCTCGACCACACGACCGGGCATGATGGGGGGGATTGGCGGTTTTGGCGGCCTCTTTGATCTGAAGGCGGCGGGGTTTGATGATCCGATATTGGTGGCGGCAACGGACGGGGTGGGGACCAAACTGAAAATCGCCATTGAGACTGGCTTGCATGGCGGTATCGGTATCGATTTGGTCGCGATGTGCGTGAATGATTTGCTGGCGCAAGGGGCGCAGCCGCTGTTCTTCCTCGATTACTACGCGACGGGCGCGCTCGACATTATGCAGGGCAAGGCCATCGTGGATGGGATCGCGGAAGGATGTCGGCAGGCAGGCTGTGGCCTGATTGGCGGCGAGACGGCAGAGATGCCGGGGCTTTACGCGCCGGGGGATTATGATCTGGCCGGGTTTTCGGTCGGTGCGGTGGAGCGCGATGGGATCTTGCCGCGCGCGGCACAGGATGGCGATGTATTGCTTGGTCTTGCATCCAGTGGGCCGCACTCGAACGGGTATTCGCTGATCCGAAAGATCGTCGGGATGGCGGGCCTTGATTGGCATGATCCTGCGCCATTTGGTGATGGCAGCGTGGCCGAAGCGTTGATTACGCCAACCCGTATTTATGTACGCTCGTGTCTTGCGGCGATGATGCATCCCGGTTTGCGTGGTTTTGCCCACATAACCGGCGGTGGGCTGACCGAGAATGTACCGCGCGTGCTGCCTGATGGGCTGGCGGCGCAGATTGATCCGGCGTCGTGGCCGCGCCCTGCCGTTTTTGACTGGCTTGCCCGTGAGGGAGGCGTTGAGGAAACAGAGATGCGCCGTGCCTTCAATCTTGGGATTGGAATGGTCGTGGTGGTTGCGCCTGATGCAGTGGCGGATATACGCGCCATTCTCGAAGGGGAGGGCGAGACGGTTCACCGGATCGGGGATCTTCAGGCGCGTGATGGTGCGGCGGTTGTCTACGGCTCGCATTAGGATGCGTGTTGCGGCTTTTATTTCCGGGCGTGGGTCTAATATGGTGGCATTAATCGATGCCTGCGCGACCCCTGATTTTCCCGCAGAGATGGCGTTGGTTCTCTCGAATGTTGTGGACGCGCCCGGCCTTGATCTGGCGGCAGAACGCGGTATTGCGACAGAAACCCTGCCACACCGCCCTTTCGCCGGGGATCGGGAGGCCCACGAGCGTGCAATTGATGCGGTGCTTGTTCGTCACAAAATCGACCTGATTTGCCTTGCGGGATACATGCGTTTGCTGACCCCGTGGTTCGTGGAACGGTGGCGGGATCGGATGATTAATATCCACCCGTCATTATTGCCCGCTTTCAAGGGTTTGGATACGCATGCCCGCGTGTTGGAGGTTGGGGCACGCTGGCACGGCTGTACGGTTCATTTTGTCCGGGCGGCGATGGATGAAGGGCCGATCGTGGCGCAGGCGATCGTGCCTGTTGCTGCCGATGATACAGCGCAGACGCTGGGGGCGCGGGTGCTGGCGCAGGAACACCGGCTTTACCCCCACGCCCTGTCCCTGGTCGCATCGGGCACGGCGCGGGTAGAGGGTGAGCGGGTCGCGGTGCGCGATCATCCCCTTCCGGTCCCTGCGATCAATCCACCGGAGAGCACCTAATGAAGCTGTTACTGCGTGCGGAGGCCCGTGAGACAGAACGCCGGACGCCGCTGACTCCGATGGATGCGGCGGTACTGGTTGGGGCTGGGGGCACGGTATCGGTTGAGCGTAGTACCCGCCGTATTTTTGACGATGCTGCCTATGCCGGGGCAGGGTGCATATTGGTTGAACCCGGTTCATGGATTCATGTGCCGGATGATACGCTTGTACTCGGCGTGAAAGAATTACCCCAAAGCCCTGATGTTCTTGGTGGAACCTACGCTCATTTTGCGCATCTTTATAAGGGGCAACGTGGATGGCAAGGTGATCTGTCCCGGTTCCTGAGGGGCGAAGGGACGCTTTATGATCTTGAATATCTGACTGGTGAAACCGGGAATCGAGTTGCTGCGTTTGGATATTGGGCCGGGTGGCTCGGTGCGGCGCTGGGTTTACGTGGTTGGTTCCTGCGCGAACGGGGTGAGGCTGCGAATTCCGTTGGCCCGCATGACTCACGTGATGTATTTATTAACGATATCAAGACTGTACGCGATAATACAAAGGTGCCGCGCGCCATAATTATTGGAGCCAAAGGGCGCTCAGGGCAGGGTGCGGGAGAGTTGTTTGAGGCATTGGATATTCCTGTAACCCGTTGGGATATAGAGGAAACTATTGATCTCGACCGTGTGGCCCTGCTGGAACATGATATTCTTGTAAACTGTGTTCTGTTGCGCGGCCCCGGCCTGGTTCTTGCCACCGCCAATGATCTCAGCGACTCTGCGACAAGGCTGGGTGTGATCGCGGATGTAGCCTGTGATCCGTTGTCGGATTTCAATCCCCTGCCTGTCTATGATGCGCCGACGAGCTGGGATGAGCCATTTCTGCATATCGGTGAACGCGAGGTTTGGCTGACCGCTATTGATAATCTGCCATCACTTTTGCCCCGTGAAGCCTCGGAAGATTTCTCAACCCAACTTCTGCCTGTGTTGCGCGATTACCCGAACGGCGTTGCATGGCGTAATGCGAAGGTGGCTTTCGATGAAACTGTTAGCAGTCTGACAAAAGAATAGCCCCGAAAAGCTGTCGCTTTCCAGGGCTGAAGATCGAACGGAGTCAGATATTGGTTGTAGCGTTTTGCATTGAAGTCGGATCGCCTTTCGCTGCCTCTTGCCTCCTTCGGGGCGCCTGTGGCTCGAACGCGAACCCCCGCGCATTGCTTCAAACTAAATGCAATACACTTTAGTGCGAGCGACCACGGCTATATTTTTTACCGCGATGGTGGTATTTTTTGTGCTTGCCGCGATGGTGGTATTTTTTGTGTTTGCCATGATGGTAACGGGCCTTGCGATTGCCGCCACCACGGGTGTTATTGATGATGACCGTCTGGTTTGAAATGCTGCCACCACCAAACCCACCGCCGAAGCCACCAAAGAAGCCGCCGCCGAACGTTGGGATCGGGAGGGGCTGCTGAAGGATTGGGGCAGGTTGTTGTATGATTGTTGGAGCGGGCGCTGGTGCTGCGATTACGTTAATCGTCACTGTGCGGGCGACCGCAGGAGCAGGTGCAGGAACGGAAACCGTTTCGAATACTGTTTTTGGAACCTGCTTGTAGGTCGTTGTAGGTACGGTCTCGTAGATTGTTTTCTCGCGGGTTTCGAAGACCGTCTTGTCCACCGTATCATAAACGGTTTCCTGTACTTCCCTGAAGCCGGTGCGTTCCACGTCTTCAAAGATAGTTTCCGGCACAACCTTTGTTACGACGCGGGGCACTTCCTTTGTGCGGGTTCGGCGCACCTGTTTATAGGTCGTGACGGGTACTGTTTCGAAATATTCTTCTTCGACTGTATCCATGACAGTTTCTTCAACAGTGCGTTCCACAGTGCGAGAAACTTGATCAGTATAGGTATAGGGAACCTGTTTACTGACTGTACGGGCAACCTGCTCAGATTTCGTCACGGGGACCTGCTCGGTCACTGTTCTTGCAACCTGCTTGTGAGTCGTAACCGGCACTCTTTCGTACACAGTTCGCGCAATCTGGCGTGTGGTCGTTGCCACTGGCTCATGTTGGGTCGGTGCAACCGTGGTGGTGACTGTATTGCAGGCCATGTAGACCGGCGTATTGCACCCACCAGCAATCGCAGGAGCCGTAAGCCCGCCGCTGATTACGAATGTGAGTGCGCTAAGAAACCCTGTTCTGTTCATAGTCCATACCTCTGGCACTAATGTGACGCGAAATGATACGCCGCCTTAGGTATATTGGCACACTACGATACAGTTTGGGAAATAATTTTATGATATGCGCTTATTTTGAAGCAATGCGAAGCACTTTTGCGTGATGACTCCCGCAAAAGCGTTATTTATCGTTCATTGAACATTTTTCAGGCCACCACGCTTGCGCAACGTGCGCAGGTTTGAGGCGCATCATGCGTTCCGACATCTGGCAGGATTTTCCAACAGCGGGCACATTTCTCGCCTGTTGCTTTCCTGAAGGATACGGAAACCCCCGGCACGTCTTCGAGCCGGAAAGCATCATCAGGGCCATTACCTGCTTCGACCGTAATATCAGACGTGATGCAAATGTCCGCAAATGTTACCGAACGGGCAACTTCCATTATGGTCTCGTCGGTAACATGAACCGTTGGTGCGGCTTCGAGCGAAGCACCTATAGTCTTGTCACGTCGCCGTTCTTCGAGAGCGCCGGTAACAACCCGGCGTACTTGTCTGATAGTGCTCCATTTGTTTGCCAATGAATCATTCCGCCATGATTCCGGCGTCTCAGGGATCGTCTGGAGATGGACCGAGGAATCAGTTCCGTCCAGCCGGGTCAACCATACCTCCTCCATCGTGAAGCACAGCATGGGGGCCAGCCAGATTGTCAGGCGCTCAAACAGCAGATCAAGTACAGTGCGACAGGCACGGCGGCGGTCGCTGTCGGGTGCGTCGCAGTAAAGTGTGTCTTTGCGAATATCGAAATAGAAGGCGCTCAGGTCCACGGTTGCGAACTGGAACAGGGTCTGGAACGTTTTCTGATAATCGAAATCGCGATACCCCTGTCGCACCACCCCGTCGAGTTCGGCAAGGCGGTGCAGCATCAGGCGCTCCAGCTCTGGCATCTCCTCTACCGGCATCCGCTCGGCATCGGAAAAGCCGTCGAGTGCGCCGAGCAGGAAGCGGAAGGTATTGCGAAGGCGGCGATAGCTGTCAGCGACAGATTTCAGGATTTCCGGCCCGATCCGCTGATCCTCGGTGTAATCGACCTGCATGACCCACAGGCGCAAGATGTCGGCCCCGTATTGCTTGATCACCTCCTGCGGTGCAGTCTGGTTGCCGAGCGATTTCGACATCTTGAGGCCGTTTTGGTCGAGCGTAAAGCCATGGGTGACAACGGTTTCATAAGGTGCGCGGCCTGTCGTGGCACTCGATTCCAGCAGAGAGGAATGGAACCAGCCTCGATGTTGGTCTGTGCCTTCAAGGTAGACAGATGCAGGCCATTTGCCGCCTCCATCGCGCAGCACATAAGCATGGGTACAGCCTGAATCGAACCATACATCGAGAATATCTGTTACCTTGGTCCAGTCGGCGGCATCGTCTCGACCATCAAGGAAACGTGCGGCGGCATCGTCTTCAAACCATGCATCGGCCCCTTCTTCACGGAAGGCGGCGAGAATACGCGCGTCTACGGTCGCATCGCGCAGAATCTCGATTTTTCCCGGCCCGGTTTCTTTCATAAAGCAGCAGAGCGGAACGCCCCATACGCGCTGTCGTGACAGCACCCAGTCGGGGCGATTTTCGATCATGTTGTAGATGCGATTGCGTCCAGCGCGCGGAACCCAACGTACATCGCGGTCAATGCTTTCGGTTGCGCGCTCGCGCAGGGTTTTGCCTGAATATTCCGTGCCGTCCTCGATGGGCTTGTCCATCGCCGCAAACCATTGCGGTGTGTTGCGGAAGATCAGCGGAGCCTTCGAGCGCCAGGAATGGGGATAAGAGTGGGTGAGTTTGCCACGGGCCGCCAGCCTGCCGACTTCGGCCAGCTTACTGATGACGGCATCGTTCGCCTTGCCCTCCTTGCCCTTGCGGTCGAGAATATGCAGGCCGCCAAAGAATGGCAGGTCATCGCGGAACTCGCCCGCCGGGCCGACATTGTGGGTCATTGGCAGCTTGTATTTGACGCCAATCATGTAATCATCCGCACCATGCGAAGGGGCGGTGTGGACAAAGCCGGTTCCTGCCTCGTCAGTGACATGTTCACCGGGGAGGAGGGGGACTTCGTAATCCCATTCACCGTTTGCGTCGGTTGCGCCGTTGAAGGGGTGTGAGGTGACGAGACCGGCCAATTCATCAGCCCCGACCGTGCGCAGTTTTTCATAAGAATCGACCCGCGCCGCCTTGAACACATCAGCAGCGAGGTTGTCCGCGATGAGGAGCATATCGCCCGTTGCTGTCCAGTTTTCTGGCGCGGCATCAGTGACGTGATAGAGGCCATAAGAAATCGTTTCGCTAAAACAGATCGCGCGGTTTTGCGGGATCGTCCATGGAGTCGTTGTCCAGATGACAACAGACGTATTTTCCAGATCAGGTGCATCCGTTTTCACAACCGGAAACTTCACCCAGATCGTGTGGCTCTGATGGTCGTGATATTCGACTTCTGCTTCGGCCAGCGCCGTCTTTTCAATAGGCGACCACATGACGGGTTTGGAGCCGCGATAGACCAGCCCGTTATCGACCATCTTTAAAAATTCTTCGGCAATAACGGCTTCGGCCTGAAAGCTCATGGTTTCGTAATGGCCGGGCCAGTCACCAATGACGCCGAGGCGTTGGAATTCCTCCATCTGCGTGCCGATCCACTCACCGGCGAATTCGCGGCATTCCTTGCGAAGTTGGTTGACCGACACTTCGTCCTTGTTTTTGCCCTTCTTGCGATACTTTTCCTCGACCTTCCATTCGATGGGCAGGCCATGGCAATCCCAACCGGGAACATAGCGGCTGTCATAGCCAAGCATCTGATGAGATCGAACAACAACGTCTTTCAGTATCTTATTGAGAGCATGGCCAATATGTAGATTGCCATTTGCGTATGGGGGGCCGTCATGCAGCTCGAATGCCTCACGCCCTGCGGCCTTTTTGCGTTGCGCCTCATACAATCCAATACGATCCCAATGGGCCAGCCATTCCGGCTCACGCTTGGGCAGACCCGCACGCATCGGGAACTCGGTTTTCGGCAGGAACAGTGTGTCCCGGTATTCAGGGGTCTCAACCATGGCTCGCGTCTCGTTCTGGGTAGCAGGATTGGCCCATTGGGCGGGCGGGTTTTGTATGGCGGGCAGGGCAGGGAAGGGCAAGTCCTGTGATTCACGAACTGCATGGTCCGCGAGGGCTGTTTCGGCTTTTTACCGTTGCGCAGGTGCATCACTCGCCTATTGCAACGTTTACGGAGGGCGTGGCGAAATCCTTGATGAACTTCACAAATCACTTTAAGAAAGCTAAAAAAGTCTTTTGTATTGCATAGTTGAAAATTTTTCTTAATGTAGGAAGTTAGACGAGGGGGCGATCAATGATCCCTTCGGCAACACGAGGATCGAGTAATGGATAAATTTCTCAAAGTGACATCGCCTCTCGCGCTCGTTGCCGGGATGGCTGGCTTTGGCCTGTCGGGTACTGCATTTGCCTCCGGCCCCGGCGATTATGCGAACAACAATAATTGGGTTACGCCTCCGATCGTGCAGACCGCTCCGACGGCGTCACAACCTGTCTGGGCTGATCTTGGTGGATCGACCGAGACGGCTTCCAGTTATGAATATCTGCCTCCGATTCAGGCCACGCCGTTGGCGACGCCGGATACTGCCTATGCAGAGCAACCTGCGGCGGCGGCATCGTCTTCTGGGTATGAGGTCACTCCTACCTATGAGACGACCCCGAACTATGGCACGGTGCTGACATATTCCGACCAGACGGATAACGCCGTTGGGCCACACCCGCATCCACACCCCCATCCGCACCCCCATACCCAGGTGCAACAGCAGGTCTATACGCCACCAGTGTATACGGCGCCCGCGCCGACCTATATCGCGCCTCCAATCTACCAACCACCACAGATTGTTGAGAAGCGGGTGCCGGTCTACCAACCGCCACAGATCATCGAGAAGCCGGTCTACCGGGATCGCCCGGTCTATCGCGACCGTGTAGTTGAGAAGCCCATCTATCGTGATCGTGTTGTTGAGAAGAAGGTCTATGTGGATCGGCCCATTGAACGTAAGGTCTATGTGAATCGCCCGATATACATTGATCGTCCGGTTTATATCCCCAAGCGCGTTCCGGTCCCCGTGGATCGTCCGGTTCCGGTTGATCGCCCTGTCTATGTAGAGCGGCGTGTTCCGGTGCCCGTCGTGCAGCGTGTTCCAGTGCCTGTGGATCGTCCCGTTTATGTTGAAAGGCGTGTGGCTGTTCCTGTGCCCAAGCCGGTTCCCGTAGATCGCCCCGTCTATATCGAAAAGCGTGTTGCTGTCCCCGTTCCTGTCGTTCGCCGGGTTCCGGTGGATCGGCCCGTTTATATTGAGAAGCGCGTGGCTGTTCCTGTGGATCGTCCGGTTCCCGTGGATCGCCCTGTCTATATCGATCGCCCTATCCAAACGCCGGTTTTCCAGTCGGTTGCGCAGAATTTTGGTGGTTGCCCTATTGCATCTGCCCCTGTGACCATCGCGGCCCCATCCTGCGGTCACGGTAATCACGGCTATGGCCATGCCTATGGCACGTCTTCGTCGTCATCCTACACGACGCCGGTTGTGAGCGGTGGTTACGAATACCATGGCGGCGGTGCTTCACTTGGTGGATACGACGCTGGTTTGGGCTTTGGCGGTCATGGCAGCCTGGGATTTGGAGCGCAGAATTGCTGTAACGGTTATACTGGCGGCACTACCTACGGCGGCTATGGCTTCGGTGGTGATCACTCCAAGGATGCCTTCAAGCACATCTCCGAGCGTATCTCAAAGATCTCAGCCCGGATTGCGGATGGTCAGAATGCGGGGACAATCACGGCGGTAGAAGCAGCCAGTCTGCGCAAGAAAATCCAGAAGGTTTCCAATGAGCTGACGGCGGCCCGCAAGGACGGTCGCTTTGAAGAGAAGGAAATCGAAATTGTCGCAGCGAATGTACGGCAGCTTGCCGAACAGATGAAGCTGGCCAAGCGTAACGAGGAGATCGTTTCTCAATACGCCAACGGGCATCATGCAGTTGGAGGCTTTGGCCATCACGGTATCGCGGCGGCTTATATTCGCCCCCATTACGGTGCGGCAAGCGCCTATCTGCCAAGCGCGCAATACCCCTCCCTCCAGCAGGCGCTCCCCTTTGCCTACGGATGGGGTGGCGGTTTGTCAGGATTTGGCAGCTTCTGATCCCTACTTCCCCTGCGTGAGCGGGGGAAGCTTCACGGAGTCCTATGTGGGCACACTGATGTTGACACCTTGACGGCGCAGGAAACTGCGCCGTTCTTTCGTTTTGTAAAGGGGTGCAGGTCTGTCGTTTAACTTTTGGCTGGGTGGCCGGAGGGCTGTCCCTACCCCACCTTTTCCGAAATCCATGTCGCAAAATCGTAGTTTGGTCGTTCCAGATGCGACAGATGCCCTGGCTCTGAAAGCCCTGAGCACAGCCCGCGATAGACCCGCTCGGTACATCCCTTGTCCTCGACATTGACCTCATCGAGCAATGTCTTGAAGGTATCGAAATACCCTTGCGCCTTTGGATCGCTGGCAAAATCAGGCGACAACCCTCCCCCGAAGACGATCCGCACATGGTCCGGCCCCTGCGGGTGCAGCGACAGATACCAGAAATATCCCGGCGTCAGCGTGATCATCAGGCTGGGATAAATTGTCAGCAGATAGGTGACATTCCGCTGCTCACCATGAAGCCGTGTATTACCCGGATGCGCCACACTCAGCGGTAGCGTGTCGTCCTTTACGATGGTGTGATAGTTGAACGCGGGGTGGCTGGGCGGACAATGCATCTCCTCCAGCTTTGAAAAGCCCCCGATGGTTCCCGCGTGGCAAACCGGCAGGTGATAACTCTCCATAAAATTCTCGGCCAACACCTTCCAGTTCGTATTCCAGATATGCTCTTCACGAAAACTCTGACGGTAATCTTCCAGCCCATAATCGGCGATCATTGCGCCGACTTCGGACAGGCTCTCGGCCAACGGCGTGGCCTCCGGGTCGAGCGTTATCATCACCCAACCCATCCATTCCTCGCAGCGGATTTGAGGCAATTGATAGCCCGCCTTGCAGAATCCTTTGTTCAGCCCCATCGCGGGCGCACCCCGCAAAGTGCCATCGAGATTATAGGTCCAACCGTGATAGGGGCAGGTGATCGCGCGCGTCTTGCCTTCGCCTGCCAGCAGGGTGGACATGCGATGCAGGCACACATTCGACTGCGCCCGCAGCGCACCCCCCGCATCGCGCAGCACCATGATCGGTTGTCCGGCCAACTCGTAAGTGATGAAATCCCCCGGTTCGCACAGCCCATCCACGCGCCCGACCGCGATCCATTGCTTCCGAAAGATCGACTCGATCTCCTGCGCGCAGAACGCTTCCGAAGTATAAACGCTGCGTGGCATCGCCCTGGCTTCTTCGAACGGTCGAGCCACATTGGCGCGCAGTTCAGCGGCGGGATCAAGGTTTTGATCGTGATGGCTCATGGCGGTGCTTTCCGGTTGTCTGATGCCTAAAATTCCCGAAGACGCCACTGCAAGCAAGATGAATCGAAACTAAAAATTCTGCATTGTAATTTGCGTGAAAAAATCACCTTTGCTGCCCGCCACACTG
Organism: uncultured Neomegalonema sp.; assembly: GCA_937957975.1. Classification (GTDB taxonomy): domain Bacteria; phylum Pseudomonadota; class Alphaproteobacteria; order Rhodobacterales; family Rhodobacteraceae; genus JAHDDY01. The sequence continues at coordinate 17,121 of CALFFK010000093.1, read as the reverse complement.
AATAAATAACAATAAATTCGTCACCACACTGTTGAATGGTTCGGTTCTACTTACCATATGCGGATTTCTTCGGGGCCAATGCCCCTTGATCTGGAGTGACCATTATGAACAAGCGCGATTTCCTTAAAGGAACTGCCGCACTTTCCGTAGCACCTGCGATTTTGCCATCCCTTGGCAACGCAACCGCCGCAGCCCCTCTTGCGAAAGCCGTCGCCGCCGTGCCGACACCAAGCTATGTCTATGACAGCGCCCGTCGCGCGATGCGCTTTTACCGGCACGATGAGGGCAATAAGGCGATGTTCGGTTATTTCGCGACCACCTGATCCATTAATGCCCGCCGTGCCGCGATCTGGGACAGGATCACCGGCACGGCGGCGAGCATCCCTGCAATATCCGTCTGCCAATTTGGTGCGACCAGCAGGATACCGGCAATTCCCATCAACAAGCGCCACAGGCCTTTCAAGGGGGCCGTGAAATATGAGCTGTAGGCGGCGCCAATCATGGCGACCCCAAACGCGCAGGTGATCGAAACCTGCAAGAACGACATCACCGTGAAATACTCGTCCAGCACGATCAGCATAGTCGGCGCATAGACGAACACCATTGGAACCAACAGTTTTCCAACCCCCAGCGAGAACGCCGTCACGCCGGTTCTGAATGGGTTAGACCCTGCAATCCCCGCCGCAGCATAGGCCGACGCGCAGACCGGGGGGGTGATCTCTGAAATCACGCCGTAATACAACACGAACATATGCGTTGCGAGCGCAGGAATGCCCAGTTGCGCCAACGCGGGCTGTGCGACCGAGACCAGCATAATGTAGAGTGCTGTTGTTGGCAGTCCTGCCCCCATGAGGATGCAGGCCATCGCCACCAGAACCAGCGACAGGAACCGTTGCAACGACTCCTGCGTCATAATCCAGTCCGGCATCCAGCCCACTGCGCCATACATGACCTCGGCCATCTGTGCCGCGCCATTCGTCACCATGAACCCGACCCGGAACGCGACCCCGGTCGTATTGATAACGCCGATAACAATCCCGACCGCAGCGGCAGCAGCGCCGACCGCCAGCGCGTATTGAACTCCGACATGCAAACTGTCGAACAGTGCGTTGAATGGCTCACGCTCGCGCTGGTGCAGCAGTGCAAGCGCCGTCAATCCCAGCAGGAACCCGGCCATCACCGGCGAGAACCCGCCATCCGCCGCTTTCGACATGATGAACCATGCGAAGAATGCAGGTACGATCAGCGTCAATGGCTTGCGCAGTGAGCAAAACCCTACGATCACGCAGAGTAGCAATCCACAGAACGCCGCCATATTCGGCGTGTAGCCATTGAACAGCACGAATAACAGCGCGATCAGCGGGATAATCGTATGCCACCCATCGCGCCAGACGCGCAGGAATTTTGGCAACTCGTCCTTGCGGTAGCTCGGCAATCCCAGTTTCAATGCTGTGAAATGCACGATGGACATGACGCCCACATAATGCATCAGCGCCGGGACAATCGCCGCGACCACGATGGTGGTATACGGAACCTCCAGAAACTCAGCCATCAGGAAGCTGGCCGCCCCCATTATCGGCGGCGTAATCTGTCCCCCCGCTGAAGAGGCCGCCTCTACGCCGCCCGCAAAATGGCCGGGATAGCCCATCTTTTTCATATTGGGGATCGTCAGTGATCCGGTGGAAACGGTGTTCGCAATGGACGATCCCGAAATCGTGCCGAAAAATGCCGAGGATACCACTGATACCTTGGCAGGACCGCCGGTAAACCGGCCCGCCGCCATCATCGCGTTATCGACAAAGAACTGCCCCAGCCCCATCCGCTGTGCGACCACGCCAAACAATACGAAATGGAACACGACTGTCGAAACGACCCAGAGCGTCACTCCGAAAATTCCTTCAGACGGGAAATACATATTGTTGATGAATTGACGCCAATCCACCCCCGGATGGCGCAGAATATCGAGAGGGATCGACTGTCCGAACAGCGAATAAGCGATGAAGACACTGATGATGATTGGTAGCACCGGCCCCAATGTGCGCCGCGCGATTTCCAGCGACAGGATGACCAACGCTGTGCCGAGCACAATATCGGGTGTCGTCGGGTCGCCCTGCCGCAGTGCCTGTTCCGGTATCCTGATACCGAACAGGTCAAGACCCCGCCAGGACAGCGTCAGGAACATTGCCGCCGCAATTCCAAGCGCCATGAATACCCAGTCATAAAGCGGCACATTGCCAAACCGCCACCACTGATCCGGTTTACGCACTAACGAATAAGCGGTGCGGAACAGCGGAAATCCCGCAAAAATCAGGATGAAGAGGCCGGAAAGGTGAATCCCCATATGCAGGTAATCCACCGGCGTTCCAAAGCCCGCCGTGTAAAGGTGATAGAGCGCAAAAGCGATGGAAACCGCATAGAGTGCGCGGCTCAACAGCGGCCCGTTATCTCGCGTATTCAGCGCAGAATCGTATTTCTTTTCGATCGCGGCCAGTTCATCGGCGGTCAGGGTTCGGTCGGCATCAGCGCTCATGCAAGACTCGCGATCATAAAGGGAAAAATGTCACCCCCGCATATGCGGGGGTCTCTCCGAATGTGAGAAATACCCGTTTCTGCGGGTACGACCTGCGGTTTGCTTACTTCAGCAGACCCGCTTCCTTATAGAACTTTTCCGCACCCGGATGCAGCGGTACGTTAAGTTCCGCAATACCATCAAGAGCCGTATCAGCCGTGATTACCTTGCCTTTGGCGTGGCCATTGTCGAGCAGCTTGCGGGTATTCTTGTTCCACAGTGCCTTGGTGATCTCGTAGATCAGTTCGTCATCCTGTTTCGCGCTTGTCGCAAGGATGCCACTGACTGCAAGGGTATCCACATCATAATCGACGCCCGGATACGTACCCGCCGGAATTTTCGAACGGATGTAATAGGGAACCCGCTTGTTACCGGCGGTAATCTCTTCATCGGTGAACGAATAGAGTTCCATGCCCTTTGTGTTGTCGAGCTGGATCATTGCAGCAACCGGCGTACCAGCAGCATAGAAATACGCATCAAGCTGTCCATCGGCCAGACGTTCGGCACTCTGGGAGTTGTTAAGCTCCGCTTCATCGTAATCATCGCGGGTCAGGCCGTGGGCTTCAAGGATCAGCTCCACCGCGATTTGCGTTCCTGAACCGGCCTGTGCGATACCCACTCGCTTGCCAGCAAGGTCTTTCAGGCCATCGAGTTTCGCGCCCTTTGGCAGCACGAGGTGCAGATCTTCCGGGAAGAGATTGGCGATAACGCGCAGGTCCGGTTTGGCGTTGTCCTTGAACTTTTCCTCGCCGTGGTAAGCGAAGTAGAGCGTTGCTGCGCCCGTCAGGCCCGCTTCCATCTGACCGGCCTGAATCGCGGTCACGTTATGGGCTGAAGCGTTGGTCGATTGAGCGATGGCCACAAGGCCGGGAACACCACAGGAACCGCCATTGTCGCATTCGCGCGAACCGGGAGGGTTGGAAATCGCGTTGGCAATCGCTCCACCAATGGGGAAATATGTGCCGCCAGCACCACCCGTACCGATACGGAAGAACTTCATTTCCTGCGCTGTCGCCACCCCGGCGAGCAGCACGGCAGCGGCAAGCGCACCGCCCGTGATTTTCTTCATCATGCTCATATCGACTGTCTCCCGAATTGTCGTTGATCGTTTTGCCGTCTCTGTGGCGAACTAATGCAGCCTAAAGGGCGACATCGTCGCGTCAACAGACAATCGGAAGAAAGGGTGTAAAGCGTGATGGACTTTCTGATGTGCAATTGTTGTCAGGTTCCAGTGGTGTTTACGTTTTGATATGACGCGGGCTACGCCTCGTCCGTTAGTTGCTGGCATAATCCTTGTTTATGCCAGCGCCGAACAGGGTCTCGAATGTCCGAACAGCTTGCGGATTGTGTTCGATTTACCGCAATACCCGTTTGGCGTCTGGTATTTGCGGAGGCGATGCTGCTGTGAAAGCCGGTGGTTTCAGGATGCCCGAAGGGATTCCCGCAAGGCCCGAATCCGCTGGATGGCTGCATCGTCTTGCTGGGACGCGGTGTCATCGCCTGTCGTCAGGGTTTCACCCCAGGGGTCATCATCAGGCTTGACCTGCTCGTCCCATTTTTCCCAACCGTCCTGTTCGTCATTGAAGTGGGAAACCGACTGATCAGTATCTGTGGTCGATGTGGAGGTCATGGCGCGCGCGGGTTCTTCGCTTTCTGCGCTGGACCGCACCTTGTCGGCTTTCCAGTCTGCCTTGATGGACGCGCGTAAACGATCAAGGTTCGGTTTGCGCCAGGCCGAAGAATCGGTGCTTTTCTGTGGGGTGGGAGCAGCGGAGCGTTCTTCCTCGAAGATCGTATCGAAATCTTCGGGCATCGTCTCTTCGAACTTTGGTTTCACATCAGTCGATGCCGCGAAGGGAATGGCGTCCCCCAATTGACGCCGTTGCGTTGATTGACCGGTTGAGGCGTAGATGTCGGATTCCTTCCGACTGATTTTAGATCTCCCCTTGCCCCGGAACAGGGTCCAGCCAACCAACGTGGCCAGACCGGCAAGCAGAAAACCGAGAATGCCAAGCAATCCCAATGTCGGCAGTCCAAGGCTTGCCGAGACATCAGAAAGGGCGTTGCGCATCTTTGCCCAGAATCCCGTCGCACGATCCTGCGCTGCCGCCGCCCCCGAAGTCGTATTGTCACGGGCGCGGGCGAGCAGGCTCTCGGACCTTCTTTCAGGTGTCGTGGCGTTGGTGGGTCGGGCGGGCTTTTCGCGAGCGGCCGGAGAGCTGGTGGGAGCGGCTTTGCGTTGTTCAATTCGGACCCGCTCGTCATTTAGGGGGTCCATGAAATCGTTGGTTGTCTGTGCAAATACGGTAGTGCCGATCAATGCACAGATCGCTGTTCCAAAGCCGAAAGAACGGAATTTACGCGAGGCTCCTGCAATAGATAAGGACGTGACCTGTTTTCTTATGATCCGAAAATTCATGGTTCTATCCCCGTTATGTCCCATATCAGAACATTAAAATCTTATTGGGGTGATCTTTTCAAGTTATAGGCCACACTCACAGGTTTATATCTGACTCAGTGACAACGCCTTCCCTGCCAAAAGGGCCGCATCGATTCATCAATGGCCTCGCGCCGTGAAATTCCGATGTCCGATAATTCCGTTTCGCTCATTTCACGCAAGCGTGCGCGTTCCCGCGCAATTGCGTAACGATCAACACCACCATGCGCGGCCTTCCAAAGGATCGCAGTGAACCAGTTATCACGAAAAGACATGTTTTCCTCCACGAATTAGAATGAATTGCGTCGTGTTCATCACTTGACGGAATGACTATGGGTTGCGATCAATCATAATGGAAACGAATTGATGTGATTAAATACATCACGATAAGAGATGGAAGTGCCCCATGTACCGTAATCTTGATGTCGCAACACTTCGCAGTCTGTTGGCGGTCATCGACGCAGGTGGCGTTACACGGGCCGCGAACCGGCTTCACCTGACCCAGTCGGCGGTATCCATGCAGATCAAGCGATTGGAGGATGCTCTGGATCTGTCACTCCTGAATCGTAGCGGACGGGGTGTCACGCCGACGGCGGAGGGGGAGCAACTCGCCACATATGCTCGCAAGATTGTTGGCCTGAATGATGCTGCGGTGGAGCGCATGGTCGCTCCGCAATTCGAGGGCGAGGTGTCTCTGGGTCTTCCTTGCGACCTGATCTACCCGCATGGGCCAACGGTGCTGCGCCGGTTCGACAACGATTTTCCGCGCGTGCATGTCCGTTTTGTCAGTTCCTATACGACCACTCTTCTGGCCGATTTTCGGGCAGGCAAGCTGGATGTGATCGTCACGACCGAAGATCACCCCGATCCCGATGCCGAGACGATTAACGAGCTGCCCTTGCTCTGGTACGGGGCTATTAACGGGCGAGCCTATACACAGCGCCCCCTGCGCTTTGCGTCCGCTTCCCATTGTTCATTTCGCCCTATCACGATCCGCGCGATGGAGGAGGCGGGCATTGGATGGGAAAACGGCGTTATTACCGATAACGATGATGCCGCCCTTGCCGCAACCAGCGCGGATATGTGCGTAACGACCCTGGTTGGATGTGGGGATGCCGTGAAGATTGCGCCGGTACCAGGCAGCGCGAAGCTGCCGACCCTACCGCAGATTTCCTGTAATCTCTATTGCGCGAGAGACACCCAGAATGCCGGTCTGGCCAAGGAATTATCGCGTTACGTCAAGGATGCCTTCGCGGCGTAGTTTAGGTAAGGGGAGAGCGCGATCACGTTGCGCGCAATCATATTCTTCCTTGTTCCGCCAATGCCGCATGTAGTGCGCGTGTCGTCACCTCATCGCCAGCCTCCAGCGCGTAGATGTAAGCATGTGTGCAATGGAAAGCAGTCTGCTCTGCATCATCCTGCCAATATCGCAGGGCCAGTTGATGAAGTGCGCATAGTTCGCGTGTCTCACCCGATCCATGCAGATGTGTCAGAGCCTTATCAAGCGCCCGCCCTGCTGCATCATGGTTGCCGGCATCCAGCAGCGCCGCGATCTCATCGGAGCGCATCAGATCGTTGATATATCCGGCGCATCCTCGGCTTTCATGCCGACGATATGATAACCGCAATCGACATGGTGCGTTTCGCCGGTCACGCCCGAACTCAGGTCGCTCACGAGATAAAGGCCGGCTCCACCGATATCGTCCTGACTGACATTGCGGCGTAGTGGCGAATTAAACTCGTTCCATTTCAGGATATATCTGAAGTCACCAATGCCCGAAGCGGCGAGCGTTTTCATCGGTCCGGCGGAAAGGCTGTTCACACGGATATTCTGTTTGCCAAGATCCATGGCAAGATACCGCACGCTGGCCTCCAATGCAGCCTTTGCGACACCCATCACATTGTAGTGAGGCATCACCCGTTCGGCACCGTAATAGGTCAGCGTCAGCAGGCTGCCACCATCGGCCATCAGTTTTTCGGCCCGCTGGGCGACCGCCGTGAAGCTGTAACAGGAGATGCTCATCGTCCGGTCGAAATTGTCCGCAGACGTATCGACATAACGGCCCGTCAATTCGGCCTTGTCAGAGAATGCGATGGCATGGACCACGAAATCGAGGCGGCCCCAGTCTTTTTCCAGGGTATCGAAAACCGCATCCATCGAGGCACTATCGGTTACATCGCAGGGTAATACGTGTTTTGCCCCAACGCTCGCGGCCAGCGGTTCCACGCGTTTCTTGAGCGCATCACCCTGAAATGTGAAAGCGAGTTCCGCTCCATGATCCGCACATTGCTTTGCGATGGCCCAAGCGATCGAACGATTATTCGCGACCCCCATGATGAGGCCGCGCTTGCCGTTCATAAGCTGTACTGGAGCTGTCATTTAGTGAAATCCGTATCGGGCGGATGAGCCGTGTGGCCGCGCCGCATGTGCCGTATCCGGGATTGCCGGACAATGTGGAGTTTACTCTACACGTTGGGATAACAGGGTCAACGCGTGGATCAGGCTGCTTTCGCGACCTTGGACAGCAATTTATAGGCATTGTTGATTTCGGCCAGCCGTTCCGCTGCATAAGCAATTTTTTTATCCGAGACGCCAAGGCCACGCAGTCGGTCAGGATGATACAGTTTTACGAGACGACGATATGTCCCCTGTATCTCGTCGCTTGTTGCGTATTCCCCAAGGCCGAGTATGTCGAGCGCTTCGAATTCCTCATTGCGGGTAAAGGGCGAGGTCCGTTCGCCGGAGCGGTCGCGTGGATCGGCTTTCTTTTGATTTGTCTCGGCTTCCTTGTCCGCTTTGGCTTGCGCTTTGGCCTTTTCCTCAGCGGCGCGGGCATCTTCTGCCTGACGCTGACGGGAATTTTCATTGATAAGTTCCGTGATGCGTTTCACGGAATGAAGACTCAGATAGGTCTCTTCGCCATCATCGGTTTCAAAACTGAGGAACCCGCTGGCCTGCGTGATTGTTGTCACGAAATCTGTCCCGACCGGCACAAGTACGAATCCCTTTGAGGTATCGCCATCAATGTGATCGATCCGCGCAGCGTATTTCTTTGTCGCTCTCTTGTAGTTGCTCGCGGACATCTGGTTCTCTAATAGCACCGGGATTCGCTCCCCGGTGCGATATATTAAGCCGGAATGGTAAACGTCCGGTTTGCTTTGAAACTGTAGAGATTTCATACGTATGGAACACTGGACGATTCATCAGCCTGGTCTTCCCGAAGATCTGGCGTGCGAAAAAGCGGTTTTGCCTGCGCCAGGGGCGGGAGAAGCCCTGATCCGTGTTCTTACTTGCGGGATCAATTTTGCGGACCTGCTGATGCTGAATGGCACATATCAGTCCACACCGCCCTTTCCCTTTGCCCCCGGAGCAGAGGTTTGCGGCATCGTTGAAGCGGTGGGGGAGGGGGGCGATTCGGCCCTCGTTGGTTCCCGTGTCGTTGCATATTGTGGCCATGGTGGATTGGCAGAGGCTGTCCTCGCGCCCCTTTCCACCTGCGCTGTAGTGCCGGAGGGAGTGGACTCCGTTGTGGCCGCAGCAATCCCCATTGCTTATGGATCGTCGGAGCTTGCGCTGGCGCGGCGTGCGCGTCTTCAGCCGGAAGAATGGCTGCTTGTTGGTGGAGCCGGGGGGGGAATCGGCCTCACGGCGGTCGAGATTGGCGTGCGGATGGGTGCCCGTGTCTTTGCGCTTGCGCGGGGTGAAGAAAAGGACGATGCGGCGCGAAGGATGGGGGCGGAACACGTTCTTGATCCGTCTGATTTCGATTTGGCCGGCTATGCCCTGCGTGACACTGTCTTACAGTGTACTGATAATGCGCGTATGGATGTGATCGTCGATCCGGTTGGCGGCGATCTTTCCAGGGCGATGATGCGCATCACGGCCTTTGAAGCCCGCGTCCTGCCCCTCGGTTTTGCCAGCGGCGATGTTCCTGTTTTCAAGGCGAATCATCTGCTCGTGAAGAATGTCGATGTCATAGGGTTCTGGTGGGGCGATTATTTTCCCAAATCCCCTGACGCGGTGTGCGAGAGCCTGTCCCGTTTGCTGGATTGGGCCGCAAACGGGACGATCAAACCTCTTGTGTCAGACATCATCCCCTTCGACCGCGCGCCGGAAGCCCTTACCCTGCTTGCTGAACGTCGTGCGACTGGCAAGGTTGTGGTGTCAGTCGCATAAATCCTGTCGCGCCCGTGCATGAAAGCGTGAGTGCGACAGAGCCGGGTTTACGGAGCAGGGCAGCCCCTACTTGTTCAATCGCATCACGAGGCTGGATGTATCCCATCGATTCCCGCCCATTGATTGCACATCGGCGTAGAACTGATCCACCAGCGCGGTGACAGGCAATCGCGCGCCGACTTCCTTGGCCTGTTCGAGACAGATACCCAGATCCTTGCGCATCCAATCCACTGCAAAGCCCTTGTTATCCTCGTATTGCCCATCAAGAACCCACTCGAAACGGTTCTCCATCTGCCAGCTTTGCGCTGCGCCCTTTGAGATGACATCGACCACCGCGCGCCCGTCCAGGCCCGATTTGTTGGCGAATTCCAGTGCTTCAGCGAGACCTTGCACCAATCCGGCAATGGCGATCTGGTTCACCATCTTGCACAGTTGGCCTGCGCCTGCTTCTCCAAGAAGACGACATGATTTTGCATAGAGGTCGATCACCGACTCGGCTTTGGCATACGGCCCCTCGTCGCCCCCGCACATGACGGTCAGTTGGCCGTTCTCGGCACCAGCCTGACCGCCCGAAACCGGGGCGTCGATGAAGTCGAAACCCATGTTCCTTGCGGTATCATAAAGCTCGCGCGCGACTTTGGCGGAGGCGGTCGTATGATCCACGAAGATCGCGCCTTTCTTCATTGCGCCAAATGCGCCGCCATCGCCGGTGGTAACAGAGCGCAAATCATCGTCGTTCCCGACACAGGCCATAACGAAATCGCAATCCTTCGCGGCTTCCGCAGGACTGGCAGCATGGCTGCCGCCATACTCTTTTACCCATGCCTCGGCCTTCGATCCCGTGCGGTTGTAAACCGTGACGTCATGCCCGCCTTTTGCGAGGTATCCGGCCATCGGATAACCCATGACGCCCAGACCGATGAAGGAAACTTTCGCCATTTTCTGAACTCCTGTGGTTTATGGTCTTGAAACCGATCCACATACTGGCGCATGGAACCGGCAGTCTAAGGCTTCTGATAACCTTGTTGCGACACCATGGCTGTGCCGCCCCGGAGGTCAAGGCTGTATTCCTGCGAAATCTTTAGAGGAGCGAACGATACGTGCGTGGAATATGGCGCATCTTGCGAAAAGGATTGGCAGGGGTGCTTCTTCTCACCCTGTGCGGTGTGCTCGCTGTCTATATGCTTGCCTCGCTTTCGTTACCGAGACTGTCGGGAACCGAACGCATGGCAGGGATCGACGCCCGAATCGAGGTTGTGCGCGATGCCCATGGCATTCCGCGCATCTTTGCCAAAACGCCCCATGATGCATGGTTTGCCCTTGGCTACGTTCATGCCGTGGACCGCCTGTGGCAGATGGATGTGGCGCGGCGACTCGCCCAAGGCCGTCTGGCGGAGAGGTTTGGCGCTCGCGCACTCTCGACCGACCGATTAATGCGCGCGATGGATCTGGATGGTCATGCAGAACGCTCGCTTGCGGCGCTGTCATTCAATGCGCGTGCTGTGCTTGATGCCTATGCTGAAGGCGTAACGGCGCGTATTCGTGAAAACGCGGATCAGGGTAACGGTCGTGGAGCGCCGGAGTTTTTCGTTTTTGGCGGCGAGATTGATGATTGGACCCCCGCTGATTCCCTATCGATTCTGAAAGGTATGGCCTTTCAGATTTCTCGCGGTGCTCTGGCTAAGGAGGTCAAGCGCGGGCGCTTTGTTCTTGGGCTGGAGCCGCGACAGGTTCACGATCTCTTCCCGGATTATCCGGGGCAGGGCGTTGGAACCTTGCCCATCGTGAAGGCCGAAACCATGCCATCGGATGTGCTGCCGGAAGATACCCTGTTCGCTCTGGGCAACCTGACCGACGAGCGCGCCGCCGGGGCGTCGAACGCATGGGCTGTGGATGGCCGACATACTGCCAGCCGTGCCCCGCTTCTCGCTTCTGACCCCCATCTGCCACTCACGGCCCCCGGCATATGGCATCCGGTGCAGATCAGCGGTCCAGGGATTGAGCTGATAGGGGTCAGTCTGCCCGGCCTGCCCGCCATCGTCATCGGGCGTAATGATCGAATTGCCTGGGGTATCACCGCCGCCGAGATCGACGATCTGGATGTGTTTATCGAGAAGGTCGATCCCGACTATCCCCACCGTTACAAGACACCAGACGGGTGGGAGAATTTCGAAACCCGGATCGAAACGATCCGTGTTCGCTCTGCCGCTCCGGTCAGAATGTCTGTCAGACATACGCGACACGGCCCTGTTTTGCCGATCACTGTTGCCGGTCTCGCCGCCGTCACCCCCCGCGATCACGTTCCGGCCCTGTCCTGGAGCGCGCTGTCGGATGATGACACCAGCTTCGAAGCCTTGATGACCCTCAATGGTGCTGGCACTGTGGCCGAAGCCTTGCGTGCAGCGGATGATTACGTTGCCCCAGCCCTGAACCTTGTCGTTGCCGATGCTTCGACTGTAGGCATGGGCGTCGCAGGCCGGGTGCCGCTGCGCCGTTTGACCAGTCGCATACAGGGCCGCCTGCCATCGCCGGGATGGAATGATGACCATGACTGGGTTGGCTGGATCGAATCGTCTGCTCTGCCGCGCACAATCAATCCGGCCACGGGCGCCGTAGCGAATGCCAATAACCGGGTGGGTAATGCCGAGTTTCCCCGGCATCTTTCCTTTGACTGGGATGCCCCCTATCGCTTGAATCGCATTATCAAGCAGCTTGGTGCGCGTGAAACCCATAGCGTCGAAAGCTTTCGTGCGCTTCAGATGGACTCGGTTTCCGAAATGGCCCGTGCCATCGCCCCGTTGATCGGTGAAGATCTCTGGAGCAGCGGCAATGCTCCCGATGCCCATCCCTTGCGCGAGAAGGCGTTGAACCGCTTGCGCGATTGGAATGGACAAATGAGCGAACGGGCACCGGAAGGCCTGATCTTCACGGCATGGCTTGATGCGCTTGGTGATCTGATCGCAGATGATGAGCTTGGACCACTGGCTGAATATTATCAGGGTTCGCGCCCTTTGTTCATCGAGCGGGTTTATCGCGATATTGAGAATGCCTCACAGTGGTGTGATGACACTGCGACGCTGCCAGCGGAAAGCTGTCGCGAGATGGCGGGGCGCGCCCTCGATGTGGCGTTGGATGCCCTGGAGGAACGCTACGGACGTGATCTCGACGCATGGCGTTGGGGTGAAGCACACCGCGCGATGCACAAGCACCGGACGTTAGGTGATATTGGTACGACAATCGCCGGAATTGAGCTGTCGCTCGCACCATTCGTGAATATCGTACATGAAACCAGCGGCGGCAATTACACGCTCAACCGTGGTGCGGTCAGTCATACTGGTCCTGAACCCTATGCCAATGTCCATGCGGCGGGTATGCGCGCTGTCTTCGATTTGGCGGATCTGGATCGCTCCATGTTCGTCGTCTCGACCGGGGCGAGCGGGCATCCGCTGTCGGAATACTATCGTAACCTAGCGCCCCTATGGCGACAGGGCGATCTGGTCCCGATGTCAACGGATCGCAAGACAGTCGAGTCGGGAGCGTTAGGCACTCTTGTCCTGTTGCCCAATCAGGATGCTGAATCACCGATGCTGCCATAACTGCCACGATAGTAGAGCAGTGGCCTCGCTTCCGCGCGCCAGCCGGTTTCGACTACCTGTCCGACGAGAATGCGATGATCTCCGCCGCCATACACATCATGCAACACACAATCTGCCACGGCCAGTGCGCCCTTCAATATCGGCGCGCCGGACCCCCAGTGCATATCAAAATCCCCCTCGACCGGGTTGTGATCGCGCGCATACCTATTCGAGATCATCTGTTGATCTTCAGCGAGGATATTCAGTGCGAAATGCCCGGCCCTCAAAAACGAGGCCAGCGTTCCTGAACTGTTTTCCAGGCAGAAAAGCGCCAGTGGCGGATCGAGTGACACAGAAGTCAGCGAGTTAATCGTGATCGCCGTACCCGTTTCACCGTCTGCCATACAGGTTGCGACCGACACGCCCGTCGCGAATGATCCAAAGCAGGAGCGGAAAGCCAACCCGTCACCGGCATTTGCGCGCTTGAGGGGAGGGCACTGCATATCCGTGCTCTGGTTTGTCATAGTCGGGGCGATCCGGGTAATAGGCATAATCCGTCTGATTTAGGGACGTGTTGCACCATCGACAAGCGATAGCAGGATGACCCGTAGCACAGGCTGCGATAACAGGACGTATACCTCGTCTGGAGACCCGAAATGTCAACACTGATCGTCATACCCGCCCGCTATAAATCGAGCCGTTATCCCGGCAAGCCCCTGGCTACCCTGACGGGAGCGTCGGGTAAGGCGATGACATTGATCGAACGAAGCTGGCGCGCGGCGATGGCCGTTCGGGGTGTTGATGCTGTTACGGTCGCCACGGATGATGATCGAATCGCAGAGGCTGCCCGCGCCTTTGGGGCCGATGTGACGATGACCGCCGAATCCTGCGCCAATGGTACTGAGCGTTGCGTCGATGCCATCCGCGTTCGGGGCGAGGAGCCGGATATTGTGGTGAATCTGCAAGGTGATGCGCCACTGACCCCTGCATGGTTCGTCGAAGATTTGATCGCCGCGATGGCGAAGGGCGGCTCAGTAGCCACCCCTGTCCTGCGCTGTGACATCCAGACCTGGACCAACTTTATGGAGGATCGCCGCGCGGGCCGGGTTGGTGGCACTACCGCCGTCTTTGGTGCGGATATGTCCGCGCTGTATTTCTCTAAGGAAGTTATCCCGTTTCTGCCCAAGCCCCCCGTACCGGATGAGCCTGTGCCCGTTTTCCACCATGTTGGCCTTTACGCCTATACCCCCGCCGCTCTGCGCGCCTACGCAGCGGCGAAGGCCGGGCCATTGGAAACACTGGAGGGGCTTGAACAGCTTCGTTTTCTGGAGAATGGAATCCCCATCCGCTGTGTCGAAGTGGAGGGCCGGGGCCGTGTTTTCTGGGAACTCAACAACCCCGAAGACATTCCCCGCATCGAAGCGGCGTTGAAGGCCGAAGGGCTGGATTAGAGTATTCGACGATCAGGATGGGTCAGGAAATGCCCCAGGAGCCGCGCATTTCCTGACACTCTTTGGCTCAACCTGATCGCCGATTACTCCAGAAAGAATCAGCAACCAGATCGGGGTGTTATAACGCCTTGGGATGCGCCTGATCGTAGACTTCCAGCAGGCGCGTCTCGTCAACTGCCGTGTAACGCTCGGTGCTGGCGAGGCTGGCATGGCCTAGCAAGGTCTGGATCGTCCGCAGATCGCCCCCCGCGCTCAATAGATGCGTGGCAAAGGAATGGCGCAGGGCGTGGGGTGTTGCGCTGTCCGGCAAGCCCATTGCTGCGCGGATGGTCTGCATCGCTCCGCTTACGATCCTTGCATTCAGTGCTCCGCCGCGCACCCCGACAAAGAGTGGACTGTCCTGAGCCAAAGGATAAGGGCAGGCCGCGACATAGGCATCCACGGCCTCGCGTGCGATGGGCAGGACCGGAACGAGCCGTTCCTTTTTCCCCTTGCCGGTAATCCTCAATATTTCGCCCAGCGGGACGTCGCGACCACATAAGGACAGCGCCTCCGACCGTCGTAACCCGCAGCCGTACAGTAGTGTCAGCACCGCTGTATCGCGCAAGGCGACCCATTCGTGATCGCTGTCCAATCCTGTCATGGTCAGCACTGTCGCCGCATCTTTTTCATTCAGTGGGCGGGGCAGGGGCTTGGGCGCGCGAGGGCCACGCGCGGCACGAACTACATCGGCGCGGATGCCATGGGTCTCACTGGCATGGTGGTAGAAACTTTTCACTGAAGATAGTGCCCGTGCAACACTGGCCTTGCCCAGTCCTTCGCGTCGCAACTCGGCCATCCAGCCCCGTATTTGTTGCTGGGTCAGCGCGCCAAGGTCGTCGCCGGTCATTATTTCAGGGTCGCCCAGCGCCCGAAGAAACCGCCACACATCACGGGTATAGGCATCCAATGTGGCCGAACTGCCCCCTCGCGCGATGAGAGCGCGCCGCCAGTCTTCGACGAGGGGGCGAACCGTCAAACGATCTCTGGCTCGTCCAGCCAGTGCCGCATGACGCGGCTGACTGCGCCCCCAAGGAAGACCAGAAGATCGCCGCCCTGTTCCTCGTGAAAGCGATCCGGGTCGCGCGCGCCGAACAACAGGATTCCGGGTTGCGAGCCGGGGCCGAAATCAAGACGAACGAGTGCCTCGGACTCAATGTTTCCGTCCGTATGCAGCGCCCGTGTCGGTTCCTCAACCGCGCGCAGCGCCACACCCCATGGTGCGCCGTGGAAAAAGGCGTTCACTGACCCCGGCGCGATGGGGCAAAGGGTGCCGATGTCCCCGGCGCGCTGGGCGTCCTTCGCCGGGGGCGTCTCGACGCAGAGACGCACGGAATCGACAACCAGTAATTCACCGAACTGGCTGCCAACGATGTCGATGAAATCCTGAAAGGAGGGGGCTTCAAGCATGTGCAGGATCGCATCATGGACCTGATTCATTGAGACGAGATTTGCTTCCGCCGCGTCCAGCATTTCCTCGCGTTCGATCTCGATCACGCGCAGCCGTTCGCGCATCCGTGCCATCACGGCAGTCTGCATACTGACGACATTTGTGCCGTAGCGTTCCCCGGCCAGTTCCACGAGTCGCGATGAGATTTCCGCATCATCCAGCACCACTGCCGGATTTTCGAGGATGTAATTGCGGACAGTATTGCGCCCCAGTTTGGCGCGCCTTGGTGTGTGCTCCAGTGCCTCACTGCCTGTTACTTCTGTGCTCATGCCTCGATCCCTCTGTCTATTCTTATAGTTTTATTATTGCCGTCCTCTTTTTTAGAGGATCGATTGTCCGGTCTTTTCCCAATCTTTCAGAAAAGCTTCCAGCCCTTTGTCTGTCAGTGGGTGTTTGGTCAGCGTCTTGAGTGTGGCAGGTGGTATCGTTGCCACATCGGCCCCGGCCAGCGCACTTAACTTGACGTGGTTCACGGTGCGGATGGAAGCGGCGAGGATCTGCGTCTCGAACATATAATTGTCGTAGATGGTGCGGATCTCCTCGATCAACTCCATCCCGTCGATGCCCATATCATCCAGTCGTCCGATGAATGGCGAGATATATGTCGCGCCGGCCTTTGCCGCGAGTAACGCCTGATTGGCCGAAAAGCACAGCGTTACATTGGTCTGGTGTCCGTCATCGACCAGCGCACGACAGGCAACCAACCCATCGAAGGTCAATGGCAGCTTGATGCAGACATTATCCGCGATCTTCGCCAATGCGCGACCTTCCTTAATCATCGCTTTGCTTTCGATGGCGGTGACTTCCGCACTGACCGGCCCCTCGACCACCGCGCAGATTTCGGCCACCACCTCTTTGAAGTCACGTCCCGATTTGGCAATCAACGAAGGGTTCGTCGTCACTCCATCCACCAGCCCGGAGGGTGCAAGTGCGCGGATTTCATCAATTTCGGCGGTATCTATGAAGAACTTCACGGGCGCGATCCTGAAAGGGTTCATTAGGGTTATTGCGACGGTAACGGAAAAGGGATTCCGTGGCCAGCACGAGGACGTGTTAGCAGGAGTTTTCTTTTTGGACATTCCGTGCGGGCATGGCTTGTCACGGCGACCAGTAGATTTCTGTAAATTATCTGAATTTGTTGAAATTTGACATTAATGCGCCTGATTTATTGGGTAGTCAGGCGTGTATTATAAAAATTTGTACAAATGGGGGGTGGGTTTCTTTGCCTATTTTTCTGTTTGTAGAATAAAAAAACACGATATTACATTAATGATTGCGCAATTTTTTATTGAAATCCGTATGGCTGTAATCTTGGCAATATAACTAAGATATTTTATTGCGGTATTATTTTAGAATTCGAACCCGCCATCATTATCTGTGATGTACTATTCCCGTGCTGCGCCTCTGATACACCAAAAAATAA
>CALFFK010000092.1 GCA_937957975.1 uncultured Neomegalonema sp. | reverse complement strand
GCTGCGCTGGGCTATCTCTATCTGTCACTTCCCGCAGCGGTCTTCATCCTTGGCGCGGTAATGGCCTTCGTGTCCCTCTGCCTCGCCCGAATTATACCGCGCCATCCGGTTGAAGGGTACGAGACGGTTCTGGTACCAGTGGTCGCTCCGGCAGAGTAATCCCTTGACCCCGCGCCTCCGCGTTGCCAAATGCCGGAAAGCCTATCTTTCAGGAAAGACGACCATGCCCAGTATTACCTATGTCGAGCATAACGGAACCGAACACACCGCTGATGTACCCGTCGGCAATACGCTGATGGAAGGCGCAGTGAATAATGGTATTCCGGGGATTGAGGGTGATTGTGGGGGTGCTTGCGCCTGCTCAACCTGCCATGTTTATGTCGATCCGAAATGGCAGGACAAACTCAAGGCACAGGAAGACATGGAAACCGACATGCTCGATTTCGCCTATGAGCCGAACGAAAATTCGCGGCTTGGGTGTCAGATCCCGGTCACGGCGGAAATGGACGGCCTCATCGTGAAAATGCCTGAGAAGCAGCTTTGAGAGTAGCTTTCCTTGCCATTGTCAGCTTGATGGTGATGGCAGCATCACCTGTTCCGCCAGTCGTGGAAGCCCGCTTTACGGCCCCCACGGATCGTTATGCCCATGCTGTTCTTGGCGATGACATAGAATACGGCGCGCTTGAATTTCTGGTCGGTGATCGGGTTGTATCGCGCGTCGTTCTGCCGGATTCCCGAGTTTTCGAAGACATAACACCCCGGTTTGCGCGATTGTCTGGTGAGACCGGATTACAGATTGTCGTGGTGGAATCCGAAGCATCTTCCGGCGCTCAACTCGCGGTTTATGAGGCGACCTCTGGTCCGGCGCTCGTCAAACGGGCCGCAACGCCTCATATCGGCCGACGTAATCGTTGGCTGGCCCCTGCTGCGATTGCGGATTTTGACGGAGATGGGGTGAATGACATCGCGTATGTCGAAACGCCGCACCTGTCTGGTATCCTCAAGATTGTGACCCTGCGCGATGATGCGCTGGTCCCCATCGCAACACCAAGGCCCGGCTTCTCGAATCACCGGATCGGACAGGATTTCATCACGAGCGATGTGCGCAATTGTGACGGTGTTATTGAATTGCTGCTGCCAGACCGCGAGTGGATGACGCTGATGGCGGCGCGTCTGGAAGATGGCGAGATAGTTTCCTATTCTTTAACTCACCCGCCTTCACAAGCGGGGATTGAAGCGGCGAAACGCTGTGAGGATTAAACCGGAGAATTGATCGTGGGAGCCTTTACGCGCCGTGCAGCCCTGTTGATGACTGGAGCGGCCATTGGGGTAGTAGGCTCACGGACCATGCAATCGGCAAACCCCGTTCTTGACGGAACCCAAAAAATCACGGCTTCCGGCGCATCGAACACGCTGAATGATGCCAGCGAGTTGAGCGAAACGACGATCCATCGCCACATGATCCTGACGGATAATCCTGGTGATATGCTGGTTTCTGCGATCCGTGCAGAGATGAAGGATGCCGCCGCCGCCGGTCGCCCGATCAATGTTGGTGCAGCGCGGCACTCCATGGGCGCACAGGCGATCCCAAGGAATGGCCACGCCATTACCTATGATAACGGGATGGTCGATTTTGACAGCGAAACCGGCATCGCCCGCGTTCATGCCGGGGCGCGGTGGTCGCAGGTTATTGCGGCCCTCGACCCGTTGGGCCGTTCGCCAAAGGTCATGCAATCGAACCATGATTTTGGCGTCGCGGCGACCTTCTGCGTCAATGCCCATGGCTGGCCGGTGCGCCTTGGGCCAATGGGATCGACCGTGCGTTCTTTCGACATTATTGTGCCGGGGGGCGATCTCGTCACCTGTTCACGCGAGGAAAATGCGGAGCTTTTTGGCCTGACCATGGGCGGTTACGGCCTGACCGGTGCGATCACGTCGATGGAACTGGAAACCGCCGCCAACACGCGCCTGGAGCCAGGCTTCACGACCATGCCCGCAGAGGAATTTGGCAACGCTTTCTCCTCTGCACTGGAGGATGAGGGCGTCACGATGGCCTATGGGCGCCTGAACGTCGAGCGACCACGCTTTATGCGTGATGCGTTGATGGTCACGTATCGTCCGGCTGACGACCAGAACGACCTGCCCGCCGTCAGCGGCTCCGGCGTCATGGCCAAACTGGCCAGTCGCGTCTACCGCGCACAGCTTGGTAATGAACGTATTAAACGCTGGCGCTGGTGGATGGAAAGCGATCTGGGCCAAAGCCTTGGCGGCGGCCCGGTTACGCGCAACAGTCTCATTAATGAGCCTGTGGCCACGCTGAATGACCGCGATCCGAACCGTACGGATATCCTGCACGAATATTTCATATCCCCGGCACAGTTCCCTGAATTTCTGGAAATCTGCCGCGCGATCATCCCCGCGTCGTATCAGGAATTCCTGAACGTCACCCTCCGCTATATTGATACTGACCCGACGAGTGTTCTTGCGTATGCCACTGAACCGCGCATTGCCGCTGTGATGTCTTTCAGTCAGGAAAAGACCGTCCGTGGCGAGGCGGATATGGCCCGTATGACGCGCGCACTTGTGGATGGCATCATCGGTATTGGAGGAACGTACTATCTTCCCTACCGTCCACATCCGACCCCGGCCCAATTCGCAGGCGCGTATTCGCGCGCCGAAGAGTTCGCCGCCGCAAAGCGTGACCTCGACCCTGACCTTCTGTTCCGCAATGCCCTGTGGGATCAATATCTGGAGCCGTTATGACTATCCTGCAAAAGATTGCATTGGGCTACTTCGTGATCCTGATGGGGGCCGCGAGCCTGAACTACATTCCCGGCCTGACGGATGCGGAGGGCAGGGCATTCGGTATCTTCGCCCTTGATCTGTTCGATGATGCATTGCACGTCGCTTCCGCCCTGTGGGCGTTGGTGGCGGCACGCATGTCGCATAAGGCAGCGCGGACCTTTCTGTTGATCTTCGGGGCGCTCTATCTTGGTGATGGGGTGTTCGGGTTCTTTACCGGCTATGGCTATCTCGATTTCGGCATCTTCACGAATGCTTCCGAGGGCATGTCTTTCACGCTCTTCCGGTTCCTCGCGAACCTGCCACATATCCTGCTCGGTGTAGTGGCGCTCTGGGCGGCATTGAAGCTGGATCGCCGCTGATGCGCTTTCTTTGGCGATGGGTGAAACGGCTTGTTCTGGCGACGTTTATCGTCGCCCTGCTGCTTCTTGCACCCGTCCTTTATGTTGAGACGATGTGTCGTGGCGAAGGGCCGCCGCGCGCCTATGACCCGATCCTTCCGGTGGAGCATCACCGCGCCGAGACGAAGACGCTTATGACCTACCCTGAATGGCATATCGTCCATGCCTATGATGATTATGCCAAGGTGATCGAGAGTGGCGATCCGCACGGGTTTGGCTATCTTCGCACGATCCGTGGCTTTTGGTCATCGCTCTGCGCATTGTCCGAGCGCAGTGCAGCCTTGAGCGGCGATACGGCGGAGATAAAGCAGACAGTTTACGTAATCGGCGTCAGCTTTACAGCCGAATTGCTTGCCAAGGCGGTTTACGAAGAAACGATTGGCCGTCTTTTCGCAGGGTTGCGTGGAACGGAGCGTGCTCCGCTGGATAATCTTTCAGCGAGGCAAGCGGCTGATTATGCCCGCTTCCTGCAACAGACGCCGTGGTACAAGTGGGATTTTGATAACGACATTGCCGCGCTCGATACTGCGAAGACAAATGCACTACGCGACCGCGAACGTCGCCTTGCCCTTGGTATCGAATATGGCGCGAAATCCGCTTATGCTGGCGTCATTGCCGCCGCTGTTGCAAACGTTGGTGCAGATGCCTTGACCCTACGGATGATCGTGCGCGGTATCCCTGAGAATACGCTGCGTGATTTGCAGGGCGTGGTTGTCATCGGACAAACCGATTCAGGTATCGAAATCCAGACGCCCCGCTATCGCGCCCTGACCAATCTGCTCGTTGGCATGGCGGAGAAAGGCGCGGATTTTGTCGAGATTGCAGGTAATGACGACATTCTTCTAACCGCTGTGTCCGCGACGCCGGAAGCCGCCGATGCGTTATTTACCTTCTCACGACAGGGATACGGTGACTATCGCCATCTGGTATTTTTGAAAGTGGCCGATCTCGCCGACCGGCTGAGAGAGTTCTCAGAAGGCCCGTTTTCCCTTGAGCATATCCATGATTACTAGAATTTTTTGGACAGTGCCGTTGGTCGTCGCCGGGTGGATTGCGGTGCTTGCCGGAACAATGCTGCTCTCCAACGATGCGCCGGGAGCCTTTGTTCTGTTTCCTGCCGCTGATTTTGTCACGCGTCTGCCTGATGGCGTTGCGATCCTTTCGCATAATGCAATCAGTATAACGGTGTCAGGTAAAGGTGAGGGTCTGACCCGTGCTTTATACGAAGCGGGGGGAGCGCTCATCCTGCCCGCTGGTCTGGCGGGATGCTTTGGCTGACATAAACTCACGCGGCTGGGTGCGTCTGCATTTTGATTTCGCGCGGAGCAGGGCCAAAGGCTTGCCATTTGGCCCTGCAACTGATGGTTTGGCCTTATCCACGATGACACATTGCTGCGCGTCGTGGTGTGGTTTGAAGGTCGATCTTACAACTTGAAGCAGGCAATCCGGTTTCCGGGTAGTGGCACTTCGATACCGCCGGATGTCTTGCATGCCTCGGTGTCTGTAGCACTCCAGGAGGAAGCGGGTAGAACAGTCCCTTCCTCAACAACGTAGATCGACACGTCCTCTTCGAGAGGCGAGGTGTTCTGTATGTCCGTGATATCGTCCGCTATAAGGGTTGCGGCCAATGCTGGCGTGATGCGCGGGAGAGTGTCGATAATCGACGGTTCGTTCTCGATGCCAATAGATGTCGATTCGATCGTTATCCCGGTCTGCTCGCCGACATAAGGCGTTAACGGCAGGGCTTGCGATGCGGATTCTGAAATTGTGACCGACTGGGCCAAGGCGGGTGATGCTACAAGCAGAGCTGCGAAGCAAAGCGTGATTTTCCGAAGCATGGGCGGAACCTCCAGATTTGGTTGTGGTCGGCCAGAATGGCTTATTGGTGAACGTATCACCTCTCCCATTGGTTTCATCTCCCCCTTACGGAAAAGTGTATAAATTGTTTCTGGTGTGGTCTGTGGGGTTATGCTTGTGCCAATCATTTGGAGGAGAGGCTGATGGATGAGGCAATGTTCCTGAAGGGACTTGAACAACGGAAAGCAACGCTTGGCGCTGCGTATGTCGAAAAAAACATGGATGCAGCAGACGATTTTAATCGTCCGTTTCAGGAGGCAATGACGGCCTGGTGCTGGGGCTTCGGGTGGGGGGATGACGTTATTGACGCAAAGACGCGTTCGATGATGAATCTTTCCATGATTGGCGCGCTTGGCAAAATGAACGAATGGGAAATCCACTGCCGTGGTGCTCTGACGAACGGAGTGTCCAAGGATGAAATCCGTGCGATCATCCATGTCATTGGTATTTATTGCGGGGTGCCGCAGGCTCTCGAATGTTTCCGCACTGCCCGAAAAGTCCTGGAAGAAGCGGGCGAGTTGTAAGATCAGCAGATTTACACCTGCCTTTTGGGGTCATTCCACAGGCGGAGCTGCGCTGCGCGTAATAACGGCCTGTGAAAGCGCCGTTGATTGTAAAATCGTGTAGCTGTTATTGAAAAGAAAAGCCCCGGCAAAGAAGTGTTGCCGGGGCCGATATTTTGTAGGGCCAGATGAATCAATTCGTTGCTTTTTCCTTGTCGTCCGGTTCCTTTTTTACCTCGGCCTTTTCTGACTCACCTTCATCGCTGTCGGTTTCTTCTGCGTCAGTTTTTTCAATTTTTTCATCGGGCTTTTCATCAGATTTCTTTTCGGCAGTTTTCCCGGTCTTTTCGCCTTTTTCCCAGTAGCCGTCGTAAACTTCGCCCGTCGCATAGCGCATTACGCCATACCCATGACGCTTGCCCTCGACGAACTCACCTTCGTAAAGATTGAAGTTTTTACCATTCGGGTACTTCGCAGTTCCCTTGCCATGCATCAGGCCCTTGCGCCATGTGCCGGTAAATTCGAAGCCGTCTTCGGCGATGGTGATCGCCCCTGAGCCATGGCGCAGTCCTTCACGGAAATCGCCCTTGTAAACGGTGCCGTTGGGGTATTTTGCGGTTCCTTCGCCGTGCTGGAGGCCATCAACCCAGTCGCCTTCATATTCGTACTTGGCCTTCGTGAGCATCTTGCCCTTGCCGTGGTGCACAGTATCCTTGAATTCACCTTCGTACGTTACGCCATTGGCATACTGGGCCTTGCCTTTGCCTTCGATACGGCCTTCGACCCATTCACCTGTATATTCACCGCCATCCTCGTAGACGATTGTACCGATACCATGGGGAGCGCCATCGACGAATGCGCCGGTATAGGTCGAGCCGTTGGGATATTTTGCGACTCCCTCACCCTCGATCTGGCCGTCGATCCAGTCGCCTTCGTATTCGTAGCCATCAGGCAGGATGAATTTACCCTTCCCGTGTTGCTTTCCGTTGACGAAATCGCCGGTGTATTCGCCCCCGTCCTTATAGGTAATTCTGCTCTGCTCAGGCGGTTTCGCCTTTGTATCGGCGCTCACGCCCGTCGTTCCAGCCATACCCAATGAGAGGGCCATGGCTCCGATCAACAGCAGGTTTTTCATGTGTCTATCAGCCTTCACCTAACGAAAATGCGCAATGGCACCCTCCGGTGGAACAAAGCTTATTCGATTGCGCCGGGGCAACGCAACGATGAACCGTTCGGCTCTCATACCCGTGTTGCCGAAGGCACACGCAGGCATTGCCGCCTTGTTTACCGGGGGCTATCACTCCATGTGCTCACGGAACCCGCTGCGACTGGAGACCTAACGGATGGATCGGATCAAAATTGCGGCAGCGCAGCTTAATGCGACAGTTGGCGATGTTGCCGGAAATGCGGCGAAAGCGCGGGATGCGTTTGAGGATGCGCGCAGGGATGCCGCGGATTTGCTGGTCTTGCCGGAGATGTTTATAGGCGGTTATCAGTTGCAGGATTTGGTGCGCAAACCTGCCTTTATCGAGACGTGCCGGCGTGAGATTGTGGCATTGGCCGAGGTCACGGTGGATGGTCCCGCCATTCTGATCGGGTGTCCGCTTTACGAAGAAGGCCTTGTTTTTAATGCCGTTTATCTGCTGCGTGATGGTGGGATTGATACGGTTTTCCGCAAGCATGAGCTGCCCAATTACGGTGTGTTCGACGAAAAGCGATTCTTCGTTCCCGGCCCTGCCCCTGGCCCTGTGACCATTGCCGGGGTGCGCATCGGCGTTGCCATTTGCGAGGACGCATGGTTCCCGGATGTCGCGGAAACCCTGGTGGAAACGGGGGCGGAGATCATCGTCGTTCC
>CALFFK010000091.1 GCA_937957975.1 uncultured Neomegalonema sp. | reverse complement strand
CCATACCGGATATGAGGATTTATTGGTGCGCGACAAGCGACGACTGGCGCTGGGGACGTTCTATCACCAGCTTCACCATCGCTATTACGAATGTAATTACGGTAATCAGGAAATGCCATGGGACCGTTGGTTCGGCACTTTCCATGATGGCAGCGAGGAAGGGACAACAGTGACACGGGCGCGCAAGAAAACGATGCATCGGGGAATGCGATGAGCGTTAGAGTATTTGGCGATCAAGATGAGTCAGGAATTGCGCCACGAGCCGCGCATTTCCTGACACTCTTTGGCTTAACCTGATCGCCGATTACTTTAGTGGCTCAATTCGTACAACTCTGGCTATTGGTCTCGCTGTTTATTTTGCCAGTGCCTACAGTAGTGTAGCTGATAGTGGTGGAATCGCATGTGGTCGTGTTGTGGAGACAGATCCGTCATGCTTGCTTGCAATTGCACGCGAAGCAAGCACGCTGAACTCAGGAACATGGCTCGACAGCGCTTTGATAACAGCAACGAAAGAATTGGCGCAGTCCGGCGAAATGAGTGCGGTAGAGCGGCTCTTGACACTTCCAGAAGCGAAAAAACTTGGCCGAAATGCTAATATCCAGATTGATGAAGCTATTATTGCAGCACTTCTTAATCCTTCAAAAGCTGAGTTTGGTGGAGTAAATGCTGGCAATTGGCCAAAACCTGACCCGGCATAAACGCTTTCGCAGGCTACATTCGGGGTATAGCTGACGTCTCAAACGATTTCACACCACGACTTCTGCTTCTTCCTGCTCTCCAACGCCGAAGACGCGTTTGTAGCGGTTGATCTGATCTGTTGGTCCCATGGCTTTCTTTGGGTTGTCGGAGAGTTTGACGGTCGGATGCCCGTTTGCAGAGACTGCCTTGCAGACGAGGGAGAACGGCTCCAGCCCTCCATTCGGAACCAACCCCCGGAAATCATTGGTCAATAATGTACCCCAGCCAAAGGCAAGCCCGACGCGCCCGTGGAAATGGGTGTGCAACTCCTCGATCTTGTCTACGTCCAGCCCATCCGAGAAAATCATCAGTTTTTCCGCCGGGTCTTGTCCGTGCGATTGCCACCAACCGATCATCCGCTCGCCAGAGGTGATAGGATCGCCTGAATCCACCCGAATACCAGTCCACTCGGCCAACCAGTCTGGCGCACGGTCAAGAAAACCGTCTGTTCCATAAGTGTCGGGCAGGATGATGAGCAGGTTTCCGGCGTAATCTTTCTGCCAGTCCTCAAACACGCGATAGGGGGCGGCGGCCAGCGCATCGTCGTCTTCGGCGGTGGCGGCATAGACCATCGGCAATTCATGCGCGTTGGTCCCGATGGCTTCGACTTCCCGGCGCAGGGCGATCAGGCAGTTGGATGTGCCGACAAATTTCTCGCCCATTCCCTCCCTCATCGCCTGAACGCACCAGTCCTGCCACAAAAAGCCATGGCGGCGACGGGTACCAAAATCGGCGATGCGCAGACCGTCAAGCATCTTGAGACGTTGAATTTTTTCCCACACCCGCGTCATTGCCTGTGCGTAGAGAACCTGTAATTCAAAGCGGCCCATGTTTTTCAGCACCGACCGCGAATAGAGTTCCATGATGACTGCAAGGGCCGGTATCTCCCACATCGTTACTTCGACCCAGGAGCCTTCAAAGGTCAGTTCGTACTGGTCGCCCTTGCGCTGTAAATCGTATTCAGGGAACTGAAATCCCTCCAGCCACGCCACGAAATCCGGCGAGAACATGAACCGTTCGCCATAGAACATATTGCCACGCAACCAGGTCGATTCCCCGCGCGACAGGCGCAGCGTGCGGATATGATCGAGTTGCTCACGTAATTCCGTTTCGTCGATGATGTTGGCAAGTGGTACGGAGGTTGTGCGGTTGATGAGGCTGAATGTCACATTTGTATCGCGATGGCGGCGAAAAATACTTTGCGCCATTAGCAGCTTGTAGAAGTCAGTGTCGATAACCGACCGGACGATTGGATCAATCTTCCAGTTATGGGAATAGACGCGAGAGGCGATGTCGGTCATCGGTGGCGTTTCCGTCGAATCGTTTCGGAAAATGCAGTGTGCATGTTTCTTGTGTTAGGTCGAACAACACCAAGGTTTGTGAACTGTATGAAGGCGTGTTTGGCTTGAGGTACGCCAAGAATATGCTCAAACTTCAGTGGCTTTCAGATAACGTCCGTATGGGTTAATAAAAAGCACAGAATCAGGAGGTGTTTGAGTGGTTGAAGAAACGGATCAGGTGCATCGCGCGTATGATGATAGCCCGCAAAGGTTTCGCGATAATAATGCAGAAGACAAGTTCTCTGGCGCAAATGGCGTGTTGTTTGAACAGGCGATGTCGCAGACGCGGATGGCGGTTTGCCTCTCTGATCCTAATGCACCAGACGCCCCTATAGTTTTTGCCAATCGTGCGTTTCTGGAGCTTACCGGATATTCCGAGCAGGAAGTTATCGGGCGCAATTGCCGCTTTCTTCAGGGACCGGCTACTGATCCCGAAAAAGTTGCCTTGGTCCGTGAGTCTCTGGCGGCCGAGAAGGTCGTTGTCGTGGAACTTCTGAACTACCGCAAGGATGGCTCCAGTTTCTGGAATGCGCTGCATCTGGGGCCGATCTATGACGATAGTGGCAAGCTGCTCTATTTCTTCGGCAGTCAATGGAATGTGTCAGAAGTCCACGCCGCCCGCGCGGAAGAAGCCTATGCAAAGGCATTGTCACGCGAACTCTCGCACCGGATGAAAAATATGTTCTCGGTAATTGGGGCCATCGTCAATATTACCGGGCGCGCGCAAGGGATGCAGGAAGAGGCGAGAACAATAAATGACCGTATTCAGGCTCTTGGACGTGCTTATGAGCCAACGCTGGATGAGGCGAGCCTAGGGTCCATAGAGGCGGGACAGGCCATCCGTTCTGTGCTTGCACCCTATGATCCCGAAGGACAGCGCATCCGCTATAGTGGCAATGTGGTTCGTGTCGATCCGAACGTCGTGTCCACTCTTGGCCTTACTTTCCACGAACTTGCCACGAACGCCATAAAGTATGGCGCTTTGTCGAACGATTCCGGAGTAGTCGAAATCGAGTGGGAGCCTATCGTCGCTACTGATGGGCAGAATGGACGATTAAAAATCGTGTGGACCGAGCGGGGAGGACCACCTGTTACGCATGCTTCTGGCAATTCAGGGTCTGGCCAAGGTATTATGACCAAGTTGATGGCGCTTTCGCAAGGTAATGTCACATATGATTGGCAACCCGATGGGTTGGTGGTAACGGTCACGGCCCCCACTTTCCTGGAGCAAGTAAAATTTTGAAGCAGTCGCAATGCGCGGACATGATGGTCCTGCTTCTGGATGACGAGGCGCTGGTCTTGTGGGATCTGGAAGAAGAAATGCGCGATGCAGGGATGGAAACGATTACGGCCAGTTCCGTAGATCGCGCCCTCGCTCTCATCGCGCATCGTGTACCTGATGTCGCCATACTTGACGTCAATCTTGGCGCGGGTGTTACCTGCGAACCAGTTGCCGACAGATTGTCGGAACTGGGAGTGCCATTTGTGCTGCATTCCGGCGATCTCAACCGTTCCGGTGAGGTGATCCGCCGGTTTGATGTTCCTTTGTTGCCCAAGCCAACCCCGGCTTATCGGCTGGTGGAAGCCGTGCGCGCCTTGCGTTAACCTTTGTTAGCTGATTGTACTTCCGACAGACGGGTTGCGACCAGTACGCCGAGTGCGGCCATCACGGCGAAGAGGGCCAATACAGTTGCGGGGCCGAAGATGTCGGCCAATAGACCGAAACCTCCCCCGAAGATCAGCAATACCCCGATCAAGGTGTTCGACAAAGCTGTGTAAATCGCCTTGCGCCCATCGGTCTTCATATCGGTGAGGTGGATTTTCCTACCCGAACGCACCCCCTCGTATGCAATTTGTGCCATGAACAGAAATACCGCTGCCGTCCAGATGCTGACCCCGTTTCCAGCCCATCCGGCAAGCGCCGCCGCGCCCAGGGTAAGAGACGCGAGGATGCCGGAAAGCATCAGCGTTCTGCGGCTGGAGCGGTCAGACAAACGACCCCATACATAGGAAGAAAGAATTGTCGCACTGGCCGAGGCCACCATTAACGGTCCGAGTGCGACGGCCTCTGTCCCCTCGCGGCCCTGTCCTGACATCATAACAAGGAAGGGCGGGGCGAGTGCGGTTGCAATCATCAGCGCGCGTGTGACGATGTAGGTTTGTAACTCGCGATCTTCGCGCAATGGCGTCAGAAGGTCGATGATGCCGATACGGGCTTTTTTCGCTGTTTTGTCCTCTGGTTCATCGAGCGTCAGGAAGACCGATCCGGCGACCAGCCACAAAAGGCCCGCTATTGCGATCACCAGTGTAATCGTCGTGGTCTCGCGCGGGATGATGCCGGTTCCGATGGCGGCAGCGAAAGCAAAGACAGCCATTGCGCCGATGGTCCCTGCTGCGCCCGTCAGCGCCCCGCGTGTACCCTTCTCGACCGTGCGGGCTAGGACGTCCTTATGGCTTGCCGAACACGAGGATCGTGCAATCGCCAAAATGGCGAGGCATCCGAGGACCAACCATCCCGCTGTCGCATCGGTAGTCAGAAACGATGCTGCCGCTATTCCCAACGTTGCAGCGCCCTGTATTAGTGAGCCAATGGCGCAGAATCCCTTGCGCCGGGGCTGACGTTGTATCAGACGGGCGAGGGGGAGTTGTGGCAAAAGCGCGCCGGATTCGCGCACTGGCACAAGTGCTCCGATGATGTATCCGGGGGCGCCAAGCGTAGACAGCAACCACGAGAGCACGATCTTTGGATCGATCAATCCGTCTGCAATCTTTGTCAGTGCCAAAGCCATGAAATGTATTGAGAAACGTCGCGCTTCACCGGCATTGGCTGTAACGCTTCCATTGGTAATGGTGGCGTGCAGGTGTTTGGCGATCATTGCGGAATATCCGAATTGTTGACCGTGGTTGCAAAAAATGGTGCTTATGGGGCTATTATCCACGCTTCGCCACCGGGAATTTGGCGACAAAAAGCTGGCAGAATCGTTTTTTCTGCGCTCACGTATAAGGATAACAGGGAGAGAAAGATGAAAAGAATACTCTTGGGGGCCGTATGTGCCTTTGCCATGACGACTTCGGGTGCTTTGGCCGAAAAGGTTAATATTGGTGCGCCATCCTGGACGGGGGCGCAAGCCATTGCGCATTTGATCGCCGAAATTGTGGAATCGAAAATTGGCGGCGAAGCAACCCTTGTGCCGGGCAACAACGCGGCGATCTTCGCGGCGATGGATGCGGGCAATGGCGATATTGATATTCACCCCGATGTCTGGCTGCCGAACCAGAAAAGCTTTACCGACAAATATGTGGACGGCACTGGCAATGTCGCACTGTCCGGGAACGCGTATGAGGGCAAGCAAAGCTTCTGTGTCTCGAAAGAGTTTTCCGAGAAGAACGGTGTTACCTCGATCTTCGATCTGGCACGTCCTGAAATCGCCGAATTGATGGATAGCGATGGCAATGGCAAGGGCGAAATCTGGATCGGTGCGCCGGGTTGGGCTTCGGCCAACGTCAATCAGGTCAAGGTTCGTGATTACGGGCTGATGCCATTCATGGAGCCAGTGCGTGCCGACCAGTCGGTGATGACAGCAACGGTTGGTGACTCGATCCGCAAAGGCATCGGCTACGCCTTCTATTGCTACTCGCCCCATGCGATCTGGTTCCAGCATGACATCGTGCGGCTGGAAGAGCCTGCTTTTGATCCTGACCAATATAAGGCACTTCAGCCAAGCGAAGACCCTGATTGGTTCGAGAATTCGAAAGTGATGACCGAGGATGCGCTGAAGCAGGTGCAGATTGCATACTCGAAATCACTGGAAGGGCGCTCGCCCGCTATCGCCGATCTGGTGAAGAATATTGCCTTGTCAGGTGACGATGTGTCGAACTTTGCC
Source organism: uncultured Neomegalonema sp. (assembly GCA_937957975.1). Classification (GTDB taxonomy): domain Bacteria; phylum Pseudomonadota; class Alphaproteobacteria; order Rhodobacterales; family Rhodobacteraceae; genus JAHDDY01. The sequence continues at coordinate 3,395 of CALFFK010000091.1, read as the reverse complement.
TTTGAGATTGAAGGTGGCAAGGACGCGGCGGATGTTGCGAAGGCATGGGTCGCTGCAAATGGTGATCGCGTTGACGAATGGCTGGGCATCGGTGGTGGTTCTGCCACCATGTCGAATGATGCGGTTATGGAAGAGCTGAAAGCGATCCTGAAGCGTGTCGAAGAACTGACGGAAATGATCGACGGATGATCGGCTGAAACTGTCATGCCCGCATTTGTGGGCATGGCATACTTCACCGTCAGGCATTTGCTGATTGAAGACTGCTTTTTATTAATTCTTAGGAAGATTTTGTGACGGCTTCTGACAAAAGCGGCTTTTCCATCGAGATTGATGGTGTTTGGAAGATTTTTGGTAGTGGTGCCGATGTGGCGCTCGCCGATATTCGCGCGAATGGCGTAACCAAAAAGGCTGTTCTCGAAAAGCATGGCTGTGTGATCGGGGTTGCGGATGCGACCATGAGCATCCGCCCCGGTGAAATCTTTTGCATCATGGGCCTGTCCGGCAGTGGCAAGTCTACGCTTGTGCGGCACATTAATCGTTTGCTTGAACCGACGGCAGGGCGCATCGTCGTGAATGGCGAGGATATTATGGCCATGAAAGCCGATGTTCTGCGCCGTTATCGCAACGAACATATTGCGATGGTTTTTCAGAACTTTGCCCTGATGCCACATCGTTCTGTAATTGATAATGTGGCTATGCCGCTGGAAATCCGTGGCATTAACAAGAATGATCGACTGGAGATTGCCGAGCGTACCATCGATATGGTCGAGCTGACCGGATGGGGCAACAAATTCGCGCATGAATTGTCGGGCGGAATGCAACAGCGGGTTGGTTTGGCCCGTGCCTTGGCTTCCGACCCTGAAATCCTGTTGATGGATGAACCGTTCAGCGCACTCGATCCACTGATCCGGCGACAGCTTCAGAACGAATTTATGAAACTCGCATCACAGATGAACAAGACGACTGTGTTCATCACCCATGATCTCGACGAAGCGGTGCGCATCGGTGATCGTATCGCCATTATGCGTGATGGGCGAGTGGTGCAGATCGGCACGCCGGAGGAAATTGTGATGCATCCGGCTGATGATTACGTCGCTGATTTTGTTGCTGGTATCTCGCGGCTCAAAGTCGTGCGCGCCCATGCGATCATGCAGGATATTGTTGGCTTTGAAGCCACCCATGGTGCGCTGGCGGTGGATGCGAAGACCTTCCCTGAAGGGGCTGATCTCAGCCAGATGATCGAACACGCCATTTCCGACGAGAACCCCTTCACGGTTAGCGACGAAGCCGGAAATCGTATCGGCGTTATTACACGTGCAGACCTGCTTCGTACCGTCATTGAGGGAACAGAGACATCATGAGTGCCGTCGATTCCGTCCTGACGACCGAAAGCGCCGAAGAACTGGCCGATGCCCGTGCCGAGAACCGTGACGAGCTGGTCGCAACCTTTGTGGACACGAACCCCGACTATTATCGCCATCAGTTCCGTAAGATTGGCTCGACGGCGAAATTTTCCTGGACGTTCAATCTCATTGCCGCGTTGCTGGGGCCGATTTGGTTCGGGATGCGAAGCCTTTGGAAATGGGCGCTTCCGTTCACGATTTTGGAGACTTTTGGCGTCATCCAGCTTGCGCGGGGCCTTTTTGGCGATCTGGGCGCCGATGCACGGGAGCGGATTGCGCAGATACAGGGGACGCTGGATTTTCGGTATCAGCAGCTCGAATCCGCAATCAGCAAGGGTGCGGCCAATGTGGACGTGTTCAAACGCACCATCGCTTCGCTGGAAAAGGCCATCGCTGATATTCAGGCCGAAGCGGCAGTAGCCGAAGAAAACGCCTTCAAGATCGCGTTGTTCGGGGTTGGTTTTCTCGCCATTGTAAAGCTGATTGAGGGGATTATCGCCAATCCTGCGCTGGAGAATCGGTTTTCAGAATGGCTATCCGACCGCACGTTGCGTCATGGTCTGACCCCATGGCGCACAGGTATCAGCATTTGCTTTGTGGTGCTGATCTTTGCGGCCAGTATCGTCCATTACGCCTTTCCCGGTGCAGTGGGTTGGCTGGCGGACTTCCCGACCGATCCATCAATTCGGCTGGTGGCTATCGAATGGGTTGAAGCATTTTTCAATTTTGTTCGCGACACGGGCGAGAAGGTCTTTGCATCGATCAGCTATGGAATCCGCGTCGTGCTCGATGCCCTCGAAGTGTTGTTTGTAAAGACGCCATGGCCGGTGATCGCCAGTTTTATCATCCTGCTGACATGGCTATCGGCGGGGATCGGCGGAGCAATCGCATCGGCCTTTTTCCTGTTCTATATGGGTTTGTTCGGGTTTTGGGAAAAGGCGATGACGACGCTGGCGCTACTGGGAACCGCCGCGTGCATTTCTATTGCCCTTGGTATTCCGCTGGGCCTGTTCTGTGCGCGTCGCCCAAGGGTTTATGCAGTGATCCGGCCCATCATGGATTTCATGCAGACGATGCCATCCTTCGTTTTTATGATCCCTGTCATCGCTTTTTTTAGCGTGGGTAAACCAGCCGCCGTCATTACGACCATGATTTTCGGTGGTACGCCGGTTGTGCGACTGACTGTTCTGGGGATGCGCGGCGTGCCGGAATCTATCCGCGAAGCGGCCATCGCCTATGGAGCATCGAAATGGTACCTACTTACCAAGGTTGATCTGCCACTGGCCGCACCGTCCATCCTTGCGGGCGTGAATCAAACGATCATGCTCAGTCTCGCGATGGTCGTGGTCGCCTCCCTCATCGGTGCGAAGGGTTTGGGCGAGGATGTACTGGAGGCACTGCAATATTCATCGGTGGGGCAGGGAATTCTCGCGGGGTTTGCGATCCTGTTCTGCGCCATGATCCTGAACCAGGTGATACAGGGCAAACGGGATTGATGCCTGTTATTGTTTGTATAATCGGGTAGTTCTGGAATCAGAGGGGTTCTTTGTTTCCGTGGGAGTGGCGTAAATCGCGCTGACCCACTCAGGAACCGGGCGCTGTTGTCGTTGTTGTTGTACCCGGCGTACCGATCCGATCAATCAGGCTTGGATCGCGTAGCAGATCATCAACACTTACGTCTTCAATGCGTGTTGTGCCGGTAATAATCGGAGTGGTGGCCGCAGGTGGTGGTGGCGGCGGGGGCGGTGGTACCGGGACAATAATACCGTAGGGGGGAGGTGCGATCGTATTCGGGTCGAAAACGGTTGGAGCGATGGAGCCGCTGTCGAATGTCTGCGTCTGTGAATTGCCCTCCAGCGTATCATAGGTGATCGTTCCGGGAAGTGGGCTTGCAACCGGCGTGGCGATCAAGGGGTCCAGTAATGTTGTATCCGGGAAGATCGTGGCGTCAGATAAAACCGGATTTGACGGGAATAATTCTTCACTTGTGGT
>CALFFK010000090.1 GCA_937957975.1 uncultured Neomegalonema sp. | reverse complement strand
ATCCAGTACAAATGCCTCGAAACTGGCCCCCAGAAGCGACGCCATCATCCCTGAGCTTTCATAAACCATATTCGCCCCGGCAAGCCCCGCCGTCACCGCCGATAACGCTTTTTCCGCCCCCATCTGCGCGTCCACAGCTTTTGCATCGGCCATCGAACAGGCAACCCCTGAAGGCAGGCCCAGCCAGTTGGACACCTGCGCCGATGCCGCGTTCAGCACCGCGCTTTCCCCGCCTCCGCCACAGAACGCGCCCGTTCGCAGGTCGATCACCAGCGGCCAGTTTGAGAAGATCACCGGATATCCTGGCGCAAAAACATTCACGAGGATCAGCCCGGCCAGCGTCTCGGCCAGTGATTGCGCCAGAAATCCGGCCAGTGTCGCCGGGGCCGTCGCCCCCGATTGCGCCGCGATGATCGAATTGATGGGCACGCCTTGCTCGATACAGGCAACCGTCACCTCCACCGCATCCTCACCGTATCGCATTGGTGAGACGACAGGCGAGATATGGGCCTTGCAGAAAGGGCGCGCACGGAAACGGCCTTCACCGCCCAATGCCGCATCGAACATCCCCACGATGGGCGCGACATGCTCACCCAATGTAAAGGCCGTGCCGACCGGCTTGGTCGTATTGCGGATCAGGGCATAGGCCGTGTTCACATCAAGATCGAAGCTGTCCGGTATATCGGTCGCGATGCAACAACGGGTGAACCAGCTCACATTCGGCAATGTATCAATCAGCCGGGTAAAATCATGCAGATCGCATAGCGTGGAGGGGCGATAGAGTCCCGTCTCCATATCCAGCGTCTGCACCGCTGCGCCCCCGGTGCCGAAATAGACCCGCTCACCCCCGATCTCGAAATCATGCTTTGGATCACGCCCGTGATAGACAAAGGATTTCGCCGCCCCCGCCACAATATCCTCGACCATGGCGCGGGAAAACCGCAACCGTCCCCCCTCATACTTTGCTCCACGCGCAGAAGCCGCCTCCACCAGAACCGGCGGACACTCCCCCATCCCCAATTCAGCCAGCAATCGCAGGGCCGTGTCGTAAATTGCCTTGATCTGCCCATCGGTCAGGGGCCGGTACGCACCACCCGCCTGCCCCGGCGGCGCGGCAGAGACGGGTCCGGCCTTTCGGGCGGCTACGCGGGCGGAGCGACCCGAACGGCGAGCGGGTTCTGTGGCGTCGGTCATGGGCGCACCTCGTTCCTGTCAAGCAGATGGTTTCGCTTGATTGCGTCCTTCACAAGCGGGAGTGTGATGATCCGGGAAAAACGAAACAATGATTGTGCCATGCCTGATCGTCCTGCCTTCACCTTTCGCGCGGCCCAGATCTTTGTCGCCATCGTCGAAGCGCAATCAGTCACGCGCGCCGCAAAACGACTGGGGATGAGCGCATCGTCAGTATCGCAACAACTCGCCAATCTGGAGGCCGCGCTGGAATCACGCTTGATCGAGCGCAATGCACGGATGTTCAGGCTGACCCCGGCAGGTACATTATTCCTGCGCCGCGCCCTTGCGATACTCGACGACGTGAGCGCCGCCAAAGCAGAACTCGTCCTTGCCGATCAAGCCCCGCGCATGACCTTGCGGGTTGCTACAATCGAGGAGTTCGATGCCGCCGTCACACCGCATTGGCTGGCGGCACTGGGTCGCGCCTTTCCCAATATCGCTTTCTCGATCTCCAGCGGAGCAAGCCACGAAAACCACGATGCCCTCGCCAATCGCGCCGCCGACCTTATCCTAGCCGTCGATGCCAGCGAACCGGCTGAGTGGGTGGAAAGCCATGACATCCTGCGCGACACCTTCGTGCTGGCAACCTCGCGCGATCCTGATGACGTGACTGATCTTGCCACGCTGTCAGAGCGGCCATTCCTGCGCTATGCCCGCGATCTCTACATCGGGCGACAGATCGAGGCGGCGCTGAGGCGGGCGCGGCTGAAACCGGATCACCGCTATGATTTCACCACCAATCGTGCCCTTTTCGCCATGGTCGGATGCAGTGGCGGATGGGCCGTAACGACCGCACTCGCCGCCATTGGCACGCCCGAATCCGAAACCGCTATTCGAGTGCAAAGACTGCCCCTGCCCGCATTTTCCCGGCGGCTTGCCCTCCATGCCCGGCGCGATACGCTGGGGGCATTGCCAGAACGCATGGCCGCACAACTCCGGCACAGCATCAATGCGATGCTGTTGCCCCGATTGGCCCGGACCCCCGGCCTCATGCCGGGCGACCTGACGATCCTCGCCCCCGATACGGAAGAGGCAAACATATCATTCGATAATTCCGCATCGTCCGCGACGCCATTGCAGTAACCCGCACATTCTGATGCCATCACCCCGCGTATATATCGGAGGCAACCATGAGAACCACCACACGCGTCGTCGTCATCGGTGGCGGCATCGGCGGATGCTCCGCGCTCTATCATCTGGTCAAAGAAGGCTGGACCGATGCGATGCTGCTGGAGCGGGACGAACTGACCTCCGGCACCACATGGCATTCGGCGGCTCAGGTCACAAATTTCGGCGGTATTCAGGTAATGGTGGGTCTCAAAACCCATTCCATCAAGCTCTATGAAGAACTGGCCAACGACCCCGATTACCCCATCAACTACCATCACGGCGACGGCGGTTTGCGCCTTGCCTCTGAAGATTGGCATATCGACGGCTACAAACATTTCCAGTCCATGGCGCGGGGGATGGGCGTCGAGTTCGAACTGATCGACGCCGAAGAGTGCAAACGCCGCCACCCCCTCATCACGACCGAAGGTATCAAGGGCGCACTCTGGGACCCGCTTGATGGCGATATTGATCCCGCACAGCTTTGTCAGGCTCTCGCCCGTCGCGCACGGAAGGCCGGGGCCGAAGTACATCGCCATACCCCTGTCACCGACCTCACCCAGACCGGCGATGGCTGGATCGTCCACACTCCGAAGGGCACTATTCACGCCGAGCATGTGGTCAATGCGGGCGGCTATCGCTGTAACGAAATCGGAAAGATGATGGGCGTCGAACTGCCCGTCGCATCCATGGAGCACCAGTATTTCCTAACCGAGCCAATCGCAGAGATCGAGGAACTGGACCATCGTGTGCCCCTCATCCGATGCCCCACTGATGATTTCTATTCACGGCAGGAAAAAAACGGTCTGCTGGTTGGCTTCTACGAACAGGATTGCCGCACATGGGGTCTTGACGGGATCGACCCCAATTTCGCCAATGCGCTTTGCCCGGATGATCCCGACCGGGTGTTACCGGTATTGGAGAACGTGTTCAGGCGGATGCCCTGCCTGACCGAAACCGGCATCCACACCATCGTCAACGGCCCGATCACCTACACCCCCGATGGTGTTCCGCTGGTCGGGCGCATCCCCGGCAAACGCAACGCATGGGCGCTGACCGGCCTGCGCGCAGGGGTTGGCGAGGGCGGAGGCCATGGCTGGTTGCTGGCGCAGATGATGGTGCATGGCGAAGCAGAGTACGACACATGGGCGCTCGATCCACGCCGCTTCGGCACTTACGCCACCGAGAAATACACGGCCCTGAAAGCCATCGAGGATTACCAAAACGAATTCCGCTTCCACCGCCCGCATGAACATCGCCCCGCCGGTCGCCCATCGCGAACCACTCCCCTGACCCCGATCCTCGCAGAAGCAGGTGCAGATTTCGGCGTGGTGAATGGCTGGGAGCGGGCGATGATGTTCAAGCCTGCACCGGATTTCGAACCGGATCACACCCATCGCTGGCCAAACTGGCACGAGACGGTCGCCCGCGAGGTCGAAGCCGTCCATACCCGTGTCGGCATCGCCGAAGTGAACGGCTTCAACCGTATCGAGATTTCGGGGAAAGGCATCCCCGCGTGGCTCGACACGCTGTTTTGTGGGCGCGTGCCAAAGCGTATCGGAAAGGTCGGGTTAGGCTACTTCCTTACCGATCAGGGCAATGTGTTGGGTGAAGCGACGCTGGCCCTGCTGAACGAGGGCAAGGTCTGGTGGGGCAGTGCCGCCGCCGCCGAACACCACGACTTCGACTGGCTGACCGCACATCTGCCCGCAGACGGCTCAATCACGATCACACCAAAAGTTGAAACACACACCATCCTGCTGATCGCAGGGCCAAGGGCGCGGGCCGTGCTGGCGCAGGCTGCCCCCGATACGGACTGGGCGGGCTTTGCTTTCCTGACCTGCGCAGAGGTGCGGGTAGGCGGCGCAGAAGCCGTGGCAATGGCCGTCAGTTTTTCGGGCGAGGATGCCTTTGAATTGCATATTCCCGTTGGGCAAGCTGAAGCCGCCTATCGCGCCCTTATCACGGCGGGCGCACCGCACGACATCGCGCATTTCGGGGGGTATGCGATAGAATCAATGCGGATCGAGATGGGGTATCGCCATTGGAAAGCCGATCTCATCACCGAATTCGATCCTTTGGAGAGTGCACTGGACCGTTTCGTCAAACTCGATAAACCGGATTTTCCGGGCCGCGAAGCATTGTTGGCGCGCCGTGCAACCCCTCGCCGCCGTTTCGTCACCCTGCGCCTCGACACCGCCGCTTTGCCCGCCCATCCGGGCGATTCCGTAATGATGGGCGAGCGGATTGTCGGCACTGTCACTTCTGCGACATTCGGCCATCGTACCGGCGAAAATCTGGCCATGGCCTTCGTGGAACCGGCATCAGCATCGGAGGGAACCCGCCTCACTCTCGATCTGCTTGGAACGCTGCAATCCTGCGAGGTTGTGCCACCCAAACGCTACGAAGGATGAACTCAATCGAAAAGGTGCGCGACTTGTTAACTGTATAACGCATAATTTTGGCCAAATTGACTGAAAAGAGGCCACTATGATCCGAGTCGTTTCCACCATCGTTCTGCTCGCGACCCTCGCCGCCTGTGGCAAGAGCGTCTCCCCGCGCGCCGAGCGGGTGTTCTATCGCGGCAATGGCAGCGCAGAGTGGGGCACGGTTTGCAAGCTGAACCGGCGTGGCTTCATTTGGCTGGGTGAGCGCGGTTATGTCTCAGTGGCGCATGTCACAGATAACGGCACTCCGAAGGTAGGTCCGAAAGACGAGGTTACGATCTCGGATTCCGCCTCTGACTGGTCCTTTCTCGGTATCGACGCGCGCAAGCTCGACCCGGATGACTACCCTGAAATCAGGCCGGGGATGGAGGTTGAAATCCACGGCTTCCCGGCCCGCGACCGTGATGGCGAGGTTATTCCCGGTGTCGTCTATGCTGATGACCCGGAGCCGCCTTTCTGGTGGGTAGAATTGCGCGATTCCATCGAAGGCATCGAAGCCGAAGGGGTAATCGGCGGGATTTCCGGCTCCTGCGTCTTCGATGACAGCAACGATCTGATCGCCGTGGTCCATGCCAACGGGTTTTCGATCATCGAAGGAACCACAAACACATGGGCAAAGGTCGTGCCTGTACGCGAGGCTATCCTTCAGGCACAAGGTCGCTTGCCACCACGCCAACGCCGCACAGTGCTTGGCATTCCGCTGCCCCAGCTTTTCTGAGAGCTGGGCGCACAGGAGCGGCAAAAAGAACACCGGTAAATTCGGTTGGTATCATTCAGGCAGGGCAGTCCCGACCTTTAATCAATTGTTATTAATAAAGAAGTCTAATCGTACATCGCACATCCAGTACGGAGAGACTCATGAGATCGCCTATCCTCGCCGGAGCCTTCGCAACAGCAGCCGTCCTTCTCGCCGGTTGCGCAAACGACGCGCCCCTTCCTGCGCCGGTCATCCCCGTGGCGGCGACGGCAGCGACCCCTGCCCCTGTTTGCACGCGCGGCGCCATTGACGCACAACGCGTTTTCATCCTGTGCCCTGCTGCGACGGCCACAGCAGATGATGCGGCGATGGCCCTGAAGCGTCCGGCTGATCTCAGCCTGGACCTTGCCTCCATTGCCGCCGATTATGGTATCGCCCGTCAAAGCGTAGCGGGGCTGGAAGCGGCTACTTACGCGCGCATTGTCGGCAAAACCCCCGAAACAAAACCCCGCACCTCGTCAGAAGGCGAAATCGTTGATGCAGTCACAATCAACGGTCGGGAGTTCCGCAAGGTCACGTTGGATGCGGAACAAAAGAAACCGGCAGTTCTGTTCGTCCAGAAATAAACACTGCACCCCGGCAAAGGTCTGACGGCCTTCGCCGGGGTGCCATTCCAAAAATTTGCGAGCCTATGCCTGACGGGCGATCACACGCTGCCTGGTGCGCTCGACGATGACGGCGAGATCAAGCAAGGCCGCATCCCCTGCATGGCGGGTGGGTATATTGAGTTGCACAATGGGCAACCGTCCGGGCCAGAGCCGATCCACAACCGGATGACCGGGCCGGGCGCATGAATCGAACAGTGCGGTTCCCGGTTCATCCAGCGTACGCCGGGTGGCTTCCATCAACAAACGTATCCCCGGCGAATAAGCGGCATGGCGCTTGTCATAGCTGGTCCTGAATGCTGACAGGTTCCTGCCAGAGCGCAGGGTAAACAGCATCGCGGTCATTTCGAGATCAAGGGCCAACACAAGGCAGGACACAGCCCCCTCATACGCTCCCCGGCGCATCGCTTCCCTGAAAAACATGCGTTCCTCTTCGCTGCACGCCAGCGACTCGCCATGGGGGGCGGTGGCTTTCCAGCCCGCATCTTCCAGTTCCAGAAAGTCTTCGGTGGCCTGAGCAATAGCCATGTCAGAAGTGGGCAGGTCAATGAACCGCGCCGCCCCTAGTTCGCCAAAGCGGCGTTCCTGTCGCCGCAAATCCCTGTATTTCTTGCCGGACATTGCCCCGGCCACAAGCGCGCCATACCCTTTGGCCGCTGTCAGGACAGCCCGCCCAACGCGCGATTGTTCACGCGGGGCGCGATGAGCCAGCGCACAGGCATCATTCACGATTCTCTCGACCGGGGCATCATAAGGCAATTGCGCCAAACGCAGGAAACGCGCACCAAAAGGCCGCTCATCCAGCCAGTCAAGAATTGCGGAAAAAGCGGCAAATCCCCACCCCTTGCGTAGTAAGGGCATACCGTTACAGGCATGGGAATGTTGCCAGATTTTTATATGGCACAGGGGCAGTCGGGCATAGCGTGCACCAATCTCAAACGGAAACAGGGCAACCAGATCGCCATTGGCGCGTGTCACGCAACACAGACGGATCGCATCTTCTGCATCTAGATAATCGAGTGCTGACCCAAGAAACCATTCCGAAAAAAAGGGATTCGGCACGGCCAGATCGTCGTCCAACCCACGCCACATATCACGGAAGCCTGAATCGAGGTCATCGCGCGCGAGAACAGAAACAGTGAGGATTTCCTCGCCGGGCAAAACATCCATTTCATCTGTGCGGTAATCTCTCATCAGGCGGGCGCACTCCGGTTGTCGGGGTCGTGATCGCCGTTGTTCGTGCAAAGCCAGGGCCAAGACCCTATATGAGAATTTGAAACGGAAAGAAGTCAGGAGATCCCTGCAATGAAGCTATCTACAGCTCTCTTTTTCGCCCTTGCGTTGACCGGATGCGCGCAGCAAAGCGTTTCGCAATCGGTCATCGTGCGCCCCCTGTTCAACGATACGACAGTGGGCTGGCCGGATTATCCCATCATCATTGAGGGGGCCGGGAATGTGGGTTCAAACCCGGTGGCCATAGCGCAAAACCTGCGTTTCCCAGCCGGTCTGCGCGCCGATTCGAGTTTCCGTGCGGTTGCACCGGGCGACGCATTGCCGCCAACCCATGCACATCTGCTGATCCAGCCAGGGCAACCCCTTGCATCCTCGACCCTGACCTTTGTGCATGGCCCGCGCCGGATAGGGGTCGGAACCTTCGCAATCTCGCCCGGAGCCTATCGCGATCCGCAGGCGCTTGGGTCAGCATCAGCCACGCTGATCTCCGACATGCTGAACGAGTCGAGGGAAAACGAGCGCAACGACCGCAGCGGCCAAAGGTTGTTCTGAATCATGTATGCTGTTGAAGTCCGCGACCACATTATGATCGCGCATAGTTTCCGGGGCGATGTATTCGGCCCGGCGCAAGCGTTGCACGGTGCGACCTTCGTGGTCGATGTGGCCTTTTTCCGTGAAGATCTGACCGAAGACGGAATTGTCGTGGATATAGGCCGCGCCCATGATGCGTTGAAGGCCACGCTTGCACCGCTGAACTATGCCAATCTTGACGAGCACCCGGCCTTTACAGGCAAAAACTCGACCACGGAAGTCGTCGCAAAGCATATCTTCGATGCGATGGCCGATGCCGCCCGCTCCGGCGCTCTGGGGCCAGGGGGCGATGGGATCGGGCGCATTCGTGTGACTTTGGGCGAAAGCCATGTCGCGCGGGCCTGGTACGAGGGGCCGGTCGCGGTTTGATCGGCTTTGCCATTCCGGGCGATCTGAACGCGCCAACCGGCGGGTATGTCTATGCCCGCCGCATCATGGACGATTGGACGCGGCAAGGCATCACACATCGCATTGTGCCGCTGCCCGCCGCCTTTCCTGCGCCGGATGCCAATGACTTGCGCGAGACTGCGGCGCTGCTGGCGAATGCTGCCCATCCCTTGCTGATCGACGGGCTGGCCTATGGCGCATTCCCTGCCACCCTTGCCGAAGGAATGAACGCGAATGTCCTGCTGCACCATCCCCTCTGCGACGAAACCGGGCTGGACGCAACAAAGGCCGCGCAGGCTTTTGAGACTGAACGCGCGGCCCTTGTCCATGCGCGGCATATCATTGTCACCAGTCCCCTGACCGCCCGCGATTTAATCGCGCGGTTCGGGGTAGAAGAAGCAAGGATCACCGTGGCTGAACCGGGCCTTGACCGCGCAAGGGCGGCCCCGCTGAATGGCAACCAACAACCGCACCTCATAGCGGTCGGTTCCGTGACCCCCCGCAAGGGCTACGGCTTTCTGGTCGAGGCACTCGCGGATTGCGCCGACCTTGCATGGACCTGCACGATCTTCGGCGCGATGGATCGCGACGACGCCGAAGTCGGGCGCATTACCGCGATGATCGACCGGGCCGGATTGCGCACGCGCATCAATCTGCACGGGCCTGTATCACCGAGCGACCTGTCCAACGCCTATGACGGGGCCGACGCCTTTATCGCCCCCTCACTGCACGAAGGCTATGGCATGGCCGTCGCGGAGGCGATGGCCCATGGTCTGCCCATCGTGGCCAGCCGCGCTGGTGCCTTGCCGGAAACGGCCCCTGTCGCAAGACTGGTATCACCGGGCGATGCCGGGGCGTTGGCAATTGCCCTGCGCGATGTACTGGGCGATACGGCCTTGCGACGACGCATGGGGGGTGAAAGCTTTGCCTTTGCCCGCGCGCGGCACGGGTGGGATGAAACGGCGCGGATCGTGGCGGAGGCTTTGCAATGAGCGGATTTTCACTCAACTGGCTCGCCCTGCGTGAAGCCGCAGATGACCGCGCGCGCCATGCGGACCTGCGCCGTGCCTTCCTTGATGCCCTGCCTCCCTCGCCAACCCTTATCGACCTTGGGTCCGGCACTGGTTCGACGGCTCGTGCATTGGACATTACAGACGCACGCTGGATTCTCACCGATAACGACCCCGTGCTCCTGAAAGAAGCTGCCCGCCTGATACCCGAAGCGGCCACACTGCACGCTGATCTTGCCACAGACCTTGAAACAATGTTGTCACGACAGGCGGATGCGATCACCGCTTCGGCCCTGTTCGATCTTGTCTCCGAAGACTGGATCGCGCGGTTTGCACGCGCCGCCCAAGGGCGCATCGTCTATGCCGCCCTGACCTATGATGGCGGAGAAGCGTGGGAGCCAGCGCACCCCGCCGATCTGGCCATTGCCCGTGCATTTGATACCCACCAGCAACGCGACAAGGGCTTTGGGCCCGCTGTCGGCCCGATGGGCGCATCCGTTCTGACCCGTGCGCTGGAGGCAGAAGGATACACCGTGACGCTGGCCCCTTCCCCATGGCGACTGGATCAAGCGCGCGACGGAACCTTGATGACGGCACTGGCTGATGGGGTGGCGGCGGCGGCGGTGGAAGCGGGGTGTGAGCAGACCGAAGCGCAGGACTGGCTGGATGCGCGACGGAATGCGAGCCGCTGCACCATCGGTCATCTCGATTTGCTGGCGGTACAAGGTTAGCCTGTTTCCAGCCAACCTGACGACAAGGCCGCCATGGTCCTCGCGAATCTATGCTGGTTTTACCTGAAATCCGGCAAGCGTAGCCGTATCCCTGATATCGGCAATATTTCGGCCATAAGCGGCGGGATTCATTACAGAGCCACCCTTGAAGACCGCTGACCCGGCGACCAGAACATCCGCTCCAGCGGCGGCGACCAGCGGTGCAGTCTTGGCCGTAACGCCGCCATCAATCTCGATATGCACTTCCCGCTCGCCGATGCGCTCACGCAAGCGCTTCACCTTGTCGATTTGGCTGTGCAGGAAGCTCTGGCCACCGAAACCGGGATTGACTGTCATCACGCAGACCAGATCAATCTTGTCGAGTACGTAATCAATGGCGCTTTCGGGCGTATGCGGATTGAGCGCAACCCCGGCCCGGCACCCCAATTCCTGGATTGCGGCGAGGGTGCGATCAAGATGGCGACATGCTTCCACATGCACTGTCAGAATATCCGCGCCCGCCTCCGCAAAGGCTCCGATATAATCATCGGGATTCTCAATCATCAGATGCACGTCCATCACCTTGCGCACATGCGGACGCAGAGCCTTCACCGTGGCGGGGCCAAAAGTGATGTTCGGCACAAAATGCCCGTCCATCACATCAATATGCACCCAGTCGGCCCCTTCCTGCTCCACGGCCTCACACTCAAGGCCGAAATTCGCGAAATCCGCAGCAAGAATAGACGGTGCAATCTTGATCTCTCGGTCGAAGGAAGAATAGGGCATGGGGCAAGGTCCGGGGTTTGATATGCGCGTTCCGTGTATCGCCGTCTTGTGCGATACAGCAAGTCCCGGATTCGCCCCGAAAAGGCTAAAGTTATGAAAGAAGTGGTTTTCCTCGGAAACCCGCTCGAAAACCTGCGGTCCTTCCCGGATAATGCCCGCCGTGACGCCGGATTTGAAATCGACCGCCTTCAGCGCTCTTTACCCTTGCGGTCAGGGCAAACCTGAAAGTCGAGTGGCATATAACGCCGAACGCCGCCTGACAGTCACCCCACCGCAAACAGGTCAAGCTGATCGCCCAGGCAAGGTGGACGGCGGAACAAATCACAGCGTTGGCCCATACGCCCCTGTTGCAACCCAAGGCGGGCGACGGCTTTTTTGAACCGCATCGCCATCAATTGCGCGTAGGGGCCGGTTCCGGTCATGCGTTTTCCCCATTGGGCATCGTAATCCTTGCCCCCATGCATGGTGCGAATATGGCCGAGGATGCGGGCGGCGCGGTCGGGGTAATGTTCCTCCAGCCATTCACGGAACAGCGTGGCAATCTCACGCGGCAGGCGCAGGGCGACATATCCGGCGGAGGTCGCGCCCGCATCGCGCGCGGTTTCGAGCAGCTTTTCCATCTCGTGATCGTTCAGCGCCGGGATCATCGGCGCAGTCATGGCCATCACCGGCACGCCCGCCCCGGCCAGCCGCTCCATCGCGCGAAAGCGGGCATGGGGGGCACTGCATCGTGGCTCCATCGCACGACTAAGGCGATGGTCAAGCGTTGTCACCGACATTGCCACCCGCACGATCCCAAGATCCGCTGCCTCGCGCAACAGATCAAGGTCGCGGGTAACGAGTGCGGATTTCGTCGTAATGGCGAAGGGGTGGCTATACGCAAGCAGCACTTCCACGATTTGCCGTGTCGTCCCATGCTCGCGCTCGATAGGCTGATACGGATCGGTATTCGCGCCCAACGCAATCGGTGCAGGCGTGTAATCGGGCTTGTCGAGAGTCTTGCGGAGCAGATCGGCGGCCCCCGGTTTCACCGTAAGCTTCGTTTCGAAATCCAGCCCCGGCGACAGCCCCAGATACGCATGGGATGGCCGAGCAAAGCAGTAAATGCAGCCATGCTCACAGCCACGATACGGATTGATCGAACGGTCAAAAGGCAGGTCTGGCGAGGTATTGCGCGCGATGATTGATTTCGCCGCTTCCCGCGTGATTTCGACGGAAAGAGGCGGCAGGTCGGCGGCGCTCTCCCACCCGTCATCCACGATCTCGCGTGTTTCCACCTCGAACCGCCCGGTGGCATTCGAAACAGCCCCGCGCCCGCGACGGCGATCTTCAGCTATGATGCAAGCCATGGACTCTCCCTTTCCAAAATACCTCTATTGACTAGAACAAAACAAGTCAATAAAAAGAACATTAATTACTGAGACCGAGTCGAAGGAGGCCAGAATGGCCCGCATTTCCTCTGCTGTTCTAATGTTGACGCTCCTGACGGCATGTTCAGAGAACGTGTCACCAAGGGCGGAACGCGTCTTCTATCGCGGCGACGGCATGGCTTCATGGGGGACAGTCTGCAAGCTGAACCGGCGCGGTTTTCTGGGTTTTGGCGAGCGCGGCTATATCTCGGCGGCGCATGTAACGGCAAACGGTACACCGCTGGTCGGGCCAAAGGACGCGATCACGGTTTCGGATGCCTTGTCGGATTGGTCTTTTCTCGGAATTAACCCCGCACAACTCGACGCGCAGGACTACCCCGCTCCGAAACAGGGAAAAGCGGTCGAAATCCATGGCTTCCCTGCGCGTGACCGGGATGGCGAAGTCATTCCCGGCACACTCTATACAGACGATCCCGTGCCGCCATTCTGGTGGGTGGAATTGCATGATTCTGATGATGGCATTGCGGCGGAAGGAGTGATTGGTGGCATTTCAGGCTCTTGCGTCTTTGATGAAAAAGGCGATCTTATTGCCGTAGTCCACGCAAACGGTTTTTCGCAAATTGAAGGGACGACCAGCACCTGGGCAAAGGTCGTACCCGTGCGCGAAGCGATCCTTCAGGCGCAGGGCCGCACGCCCCCTGTGGCGAGCACCATTACCGCCACCGCCATCC
Organism: uncultured Neomegalonema sp.; assembly: GCA_937957975.1. Taxonomy (GTDB): domain Bacteria; phylum Pseudomonadota; class Alphaproteobacteria; order Rhodobacterales; family Rhodobacteraceae; genus JAHDDY01. The sequence continues at coordinate 9,597 of CALFFK010000090.1, read as the reverse complement.
CGCCCGCCTATCAGGAGGCTGCACCAGGCTATACCACCACCCCGCCAGTCTATCAGGAGGTCGCACCGGATTATGCCGCCACCCCACCTGTTTATGAGGAGGTCGCGCCAACTTTCATCGAAACGCCCCTCTACAGTGAGATCGTACCCGCCTCCACCACCACCACGGTATCGCCACCAGAGGTCTTGCCCCAACCCCAACCGCGCGCCTTTCGTGTGATCGAACCGGAACCTCTGGAGATCATGCCGACACCGCGCGGAGCCTATCGACCCCGTGGTATCGAATGCGCCATCTGCCTCTAAAGCAAATCACGCAGCATCGGGATCAGCGGAATATCAGCGGGCGGCATCGGGTAATCGCGCAAACGGTTTGGCCGTGCCCATTCAAGGATCTGGCCTTCCTGTGGGCGGGGAGTTCCCTGCCACTTGCGGCATACGAACAACGGCATGAGCAGATGGAAATCGTCATAGGCATGGCTGGCGAAGGTCAAGGGCGCAAGGCAGCTTTCCTCGGTATCAATGCCCAATTCCTCGCGTAATTCACGGATCAACGCCGCCTCCGGCGTCTCCCCCGGCTCGACCTTCCCACCGGGAAATTCCCACAACCCCGCCATGGACTTGCCTTCGGGCCGTTGCGCTAACAGAACGCGGCCATCGGGGTCCACGAGGGCAACGGCAGAGACGAGAATAATCTTCATCGTGGCTCACACCAATGACAGGGTGATCGGATCGCTCAAGAACGATAATCCGCGTTGATCTCAATGTAGCGATGGGTGAGGTCGCAGGTCCAGACGGTCGAACGCCCCGTGCCAACACCGACATCGACGGTCACAACGAGTTCTGCGCCTTTCATATAGGCCGCGCCGTCTTCCTCACGGTAGGTTTCGGCGACCCAGCCGTTTTCGGCCACGAGAATATCACCAAAGCGGATGGTCAGCTTATCCCGGTCGGCGGCTTCGCCGGATTTGCCAACGGCCATGACAATGCGGCCCCAGTTAGGGTCTTCCCCCGCAAACGCTGTCTTCACCAGCGGTGAATTGGCGATGGACAGGGCAATAGCATGAGCGGCAGCAACGGATTCTGCGCCGGTCACGTCGATCTGGATAAATTTCGTTGCCCCCTCACCGTCGCGCACAATCTGGTGGGCGAGGTCGCGCATAACATCGTTCAAGGCAGCACGAAATCCGGCGATGGCGGGATCACTCGCATCGGTAACAAGCGCGTTCCCGGCCTTTCCGGTCGCGGCGAGCAGCACCGTGTCGGAAGTGGAGGTATCGCTATCGACGGTAATGGCGTTGAAACTGCCCTGGGCGCTCTCGTGCAGCATGGTTTGCAAGGCTTCAGGCGCAATCGCCGCATCGGTGAAGACGAAGCCCAGCATTGTCGCCATATCCGGCGCAATCATACCCGACCCTTTGGTAAAGCCGGAAATCGTGACGGCCTTCCCATCCAGTTCAGTCGTCGCACTCGCCAGTTTCGGGAAAGTATCAGTGGTCATAATCGCCGCTGCGGCCTCATGCCATGCATCGGGCGACAGCGCATCAGCGAGCGCGCCCAGAACCGCTTCGATCCTGTCATGGGGCAAGCGTTCACCGATCACGCCGGTAGATGCCTGATAGACAGCGCGTTCATCGGTGCCAACTGTGCGAGCAACAGCGGCGGCAACGGCGCGCACGCTTTCCTCCCCCGCGCGGCCCGTGAAAGCGTTGGCATTGCCGGAATTGACAATAATGACGAGGGGTTTGTCATCGGGGGATGCCCCACGCGATTCTGCGAGGATTTCCTGATCCCACAACACCGGCGCCGCGCGCGTTGATGAGCGGGTGAAGACGCCCGCAATGGATGACCCCGGTGTCAGCCGTGCAAGCATCACATCAGTGCGCCCCCTATAACGCACCTCCGCCGAACCGGCAGCCAGCGTCACACCTGCGACAGGCGCTATATCCGGCCTCACTTTCGGTGCAAGCGGTGAGATTATCGTGTCGCTCATGGTCTCGCTCCCCCGCGTCCCTGTCGTCATTTCCGCGAAAAGCGGTAACCCTCCAAAACTGAAAAATGCCCGCTTTCGCGGGCATGGCAGTCATAATCCAGTGGGTTCGTTTCGTCAGAAACAATCCACTAGTAAACAACCTTACTTGAACATCTCAGGCTGGCGCACGAGGAAGGCGGGCGGCGTATCCTCCTCTTTCTCGATCTCCAGGCCTTCGCGCACTTCGGCGATTATTTCCTGAGCCGCAACCTGTGATGCCTGCTGCCGCATTTGCGGGGCGAGTGTCTCAAAGGGGGGTGGCTGCTGCATCCGCGTGTCCTCGACCTTGATGACATGCCAACCGAACTGGGTCTGCACAGGTGCAGAAATCGCCCCTTTTTTCAGCGAGAATGCGGCTTCGGCAAAGGGCGCGACCATGGCTTCCTTGGCGAACCAGCCAAGGCTGCCCCCATTCGGGCCGGAGGGACCAGTCGATTTTTCAGCCGCAAGCTTGGCGAAGTCACCGCCATCTTTCAGCTCCTCGACGATTTCCTTCGCTTCGGCCTCGGTTTTCACAAGGATGTGCCGGGCGTTTACTTCCTTCTCACCCTCGAAATCCTTGGTCATTGCGTCATATTGCTCACGCAGGCTTTCTTCGGTGATCCGCTCTTCAAGCTGTTTCGTCAGATATGCTTCAGCAAGCGCGGAACGACGGATCGCAGCGAGACGATTTTTCATCTCCTTACTATCATCCAACCCTTCCTCAAGGGCTCTTTCATACAGTGCTGTCTCACTGATCAGTTGATCCGTAATACCACTCATCAACTGTTCGGCAGGTACCCGCCCGACTTCGGCTGGCAGGGTGGTGTAGATCATCGCTGCATCGGATAACGTGACCTTCTGGTCACCGACTGTCGCAAGAACCTCACTGCCGTCATATTTTTCAAGCGCGGCTTTCAGCTCCGCCTCCGGAACTTCCTGCGCGAAAGCCCCAGTCGCAAAGGTCGTGGCGAAAGCAAGGGCGACAGCCCCTTTCAGGCGGTAGTTCATGGATAATCCTCGAATCTGTTATTGCGAATCATTGCGGAAGCTAGTGCAGACGGCCCAGCGGGTCACATCGAAATGTAGTTCTGTCTTCAAAAGCCACCGCATCAGTTAACACCCGGTTTGCAACTGTTGAACCATGGTCGCAGCTGACATATACTCTTTACAAGAGCTATATTCTTAACACGGTACGGATTTTAACAATGACATTCCCGGCATTTGTCTCTCTCCCCCTGTCAGGTTCAGAAGGCTTTCGGATTGATCCGGAAGACCGTGATCGCGACTCCAGACTCACGCTCACGGAATTCGACTCGGCAGGCGATCTAAATGGTGACGGGATCGACGATTTCATGCTCGTTGCACCCTCCGCCAACGATTCACGCGGGCGCACCTACGTTATTTTCGGGGATGAAACACCTCCCACACAATCCCTGTCGCTTGCAGACCTTGATGGTTTGAACGGATTTCGGATCAACGGGGCGAACAGCAATGACGGTGCCGGAACGATTTCTCCCGCGGGGGATGTTAATGGTGATGGGATCGACGACATTATCATCGGTGCCAATACGCATCAGGATGAAGGGGCGCTGGCCTATGTAATCTACGGTTCCACCAATCGTTTTCCGGTCGATCTGAATCTGGGCAGGATCAACGGATCGAATGGATTTGCCATCGAGGTTACGGATATCGAAAGCCACCTTGGCGTTGAAGTGTCGGGCGCCGGGGATATTAATAATGACGGCTTCGATGATGTCATTGTCAGCGCGCCCTCTGCCGCATCACAGGCCGGTGCAAGCTTTGTAGTCTTCGGCGGAGGGGCAGCAACACGCCCGGACGTTCGACTTGCTGACCTGAACGGCCGGGACGGGTTTCGCATCAACGGAGTCGAACAGGGCGATCTGGTGGGTATCACCACGTCAAGCGCCGGAGATGTAAACGGAGACGGGATTGACGATGTCCTCATCGGCTCTCTGGCCGATCCCGGCCAAAAGAGCAATGCCGGAGAGAATTACGTCGTCTTTGGCAGTAACACACGATTCCCGGCAGCCCTTGATCTTGCCGACCTTGATGGAACGAACGGTTTCAGCATCCCCGGACTGAAGGCGGGTGATCGGATTGGCGATTCGATTTCGTCAGCAGGTGACGTTAATGGCGACGGGTTGGACGATTTCATCTTCTCCTTCGAAGAAAACGAAACGCAAGGGACCACGGGCGGCGCTTATGTGGTCTTTGGAAGCAATGAGGCCTTTCCGGCGACGTTTGACCTCACGGCGCTGAATGGCACGAATGGCTTTCGAGTTGACGCCGTTGACCTCGGGTCCAGTGCAGGAACGTCGGCGGCAGGTGTCGGCGATGTTAACGGCGACGGGTTGGATGATGTCGCTTTCACAGCGCCGTTTGCCAGCCCCAATGGGGAACGTGATGGCGGCGAGACCTATGTGATCTTCGGCCAGAGATCGGGCTTCCCTGCGACGGTGGATGTCTCCGAATTGGACGGCAGGAACGGCTTCACCGTGCAAGGCCAGCGCAATGCCGGTCTCGACGGCGATGTTGCCGCTGCGGGCGACATCAATAACGACGGCTTCGATGATATTTTGCTGGAAACAGGGTCCGGTGCAGTGGTTCTTTATGGGCGCGAAGCATTCGCCCATGGCCCAACGATTTCCTCTGCGGATTTGGAAGGCGGCGATCTCGCTACTCTCCTCGCTGCATTGCGGGACTTTGACGGAAATGATTTGGGGACAGCAGAAGGGTGGAAAAAGCTTGGTGAAGCCGACATCCAGAACGACAATGACGATGAATTTATCTTTGTGAACTCCCAGCTCGGACGATGGGCATCGCTTGGGCCTGACGCAAGAGGCACCATTGATCTTGGCGATCACGGCGAAGGCGGGGAAACACGCGTGGTTGGTGTCTATCTCGATCCGCTTGTCGAGGCCGGAATCGTCCAGAAGGGCAGCGACCATGACAGCGCCCGCCGTTTCGAGAATGATCTGCGCATCGACAATCTGATCCTGCTCGAAAACGGCGATCAGGATTACGATGGGGATGGACTTCAGCAGATCTACTTCAAGACGGCGGATGGAACCGCTTATCTGCACGCCCTGATGCATGCCGATGGAAATATCCAATACGCCAACTATCAGAGCGAAGCCCAGATGATCGACTATCTGTCCGATAACGGTTTTGGCAACACGACCTATGACGACTGGTTGCTGGTCTGAAGGAAGGAAACCAAAGGCTGGCTCCAGAAACCCCGTTCGTGCGGCAGAGTCGCCCGCTCCCTTTGGGCTGTTGGCGACGGTCAGCCAAACCGGACTTCAGATCAACCCGATCCGGGTAGTTGGGTGACATTGACATCCCCCCTACCCCTCCCTAAGTCTCCCGCAGTCCTGACCATGCCGCAAATAATGGTGCTCCGTGGGAAACGCGATCATATTGAACGGGAAATTTCGCCCCAGGGTGCGAGTTTTCCTGCACTTTACGCCTTATTGATCGCGCTTTACACTTTCGCCCGTGACCGGCCAATCGGGGCAAGAGACGAGAGTTTTCGCGTCGGGATTTCGGCGCGGGTTTGCAACGCAATTGCGCGGGGGCCGCTGGCCTGTCCGTGGAAAGGCTGTTCCTGATGCTTGGCTTGAGCACCATCGCGAAGAAGGTCTTCGGCTCCTCAAACGACCGCAAGGTCAAGGCCGCGATGAAGGTTGCGCTGGGGGCAAACGGGCTGGAGGACAAATTTGTCGGCCTGTCGGATGAACAATTGCGCGCCAAAACCGATGAATTCAAGGGCCGCGTCGCGAATGGCGAATCGCTTGATGATCTGATGCCCGAAGCTTTCGCCGCCGTGCGCGAAGCCGCCAAACGCGCGCTGGGCCTACGGCCTTTTGATGTGCAGCTTCTGGGCGGTTTCATTCTGCACGATGGCAAGATCGCCGAAATGAAAACCGGCGAAGGCAAGACGCTGGTGGCGACCTTGCCCGCTTATCTCAATGCCCTTACCGGCAAGGGCGTGCATGTCGTTACGGTGAACGATTATCTGGCCCGCCGCGATGCTGAATGGATGGCCCCGGTCTACAACATGCTCGGCATGAGTGTCGCATCGATTCTGGCCGGCATGGATGACGAAGCGCGCCGCGCGGCCTATGCCTGTGACATCACCTACGGCACCAATAACGAGATGGGCTTCGACTACCTGCGCGACAATATGAAATATTCGATCGATCAGATGGTCCAGCGCGGTCACAATTACGCAATCGTGGACGAGGTGGATTCGATCCTCGTGGACGAAGCACGCACCCCGCTCATCATTTCGGGTCCAGCGGAGGATTCGAGCGCCCTTTACATGGCTATTGATGAGCTGATCCCGCGCCTGAGCGAAGATCATTACGAGATTGACGAAAAAGCGCGCACGGCAACCCTGACGGAAGAGGGCAACGAGGAAATTGAACGTCTGATCGCCGACGCGGGCGTCATGCCCGAAGGCACGTCGCTCTACGACCCCCAGAACGTCTCGGTTGTGCATCATATCGGCCAGGGTCTGCGCGCCCACAAGCTGTTCCTGAAAGATCGCGACTACATGATCCAGAACGGCGAGGTCATGCTGATCGACGAGTTTACAGGCCGCGCCATGACGGGCCGTCGTCTTTCGGAAGGCCTGCATCAGGCTATCGAAGCCAAGGAAAAGGTGGCGATCCAGCCGGAGAACCAAACTCTCGCATCAATCACATACCAGAACTATTTCCGCCTTTACGGCAAATTGTCGGGCATGACCGGCACGGCGTTGACCGAGGCAGACGAGTTTATGGAAATCTATGGCCTCGACGTCGTGGCGATCCCAACCAACGTGGTCATCTCGCGTATTGACGAGGATGATGAGGTTTATCGCACAGCCCGCGAGAAATATGAGGCCATCGTTGATGAGATCGAAAAGGCCCGCACCAAGGGCCAGCCATCGCTGGTCGGCACGACCTCCATCGAGAAATCCGAGCTGCTGGCCAATATCCTGATCGAGCGGGGCTATCGCATCAAGGATTACACCGACCCGGACGTGTTCAAGCCGCTCTATGATGGCGATGACGGTACGGCGGCGGAAAAGGTCTTTGCGGTACTCAACGCCCGCTATCACGAGCAGGAAGCACAGATCGTGGCACAGGCCGGTGTTCCGGGCGCGATCACCATCGCGACGAACATGGCCGGTCGCGGCACAGACATCAAACTCGGTGGTAATGCCGAGATGCGGGTGGAACACGAGTTGGGCGACATGCCTGAAGGGGCCGAACGCGAGGCACGCGAGGCCGAGATCGTCAGTCAGGTCGAGGAACTGCGCCAGAAGGCGCTTGCAGCAGGTGGCCTCTATATCGTCGGCACCGAACGCCACGAAAGCCGCCGTATCGATAACCAGCTTCGTGGCCGGTCGGGCCGTCAGGGTGATCCGGGCCGCTCAAAATTCTATCTGTCGCTTGAAGATGACCTGATGCGCATTTTCGGCTCCGAACGCATGGATACGATGCTGCGTCGCCTTGGCCTTCAGGAGGGCGAGTCGATCATCCATCCATGGGTGAACAAGGCTATCGAACGCGCGCAGGGCAAAGTGGAAGCCCGCAATTTCGACATCCGCAAGAACGTCCTCAAATATGACGACGTGATGAACGATCAGCGCAAGGCGATCTTTGAGCAGCGGCTGGAAGTCATGCAAGCCGAGAATGTGCAGGAAACCGCGCAGGACATGCGCCACCAGATGATCGACGATCTTGTCTCGCGCCACATTCCCGAACGGTCCTATGCAGAGCAATGGGATGTGGAGGGTCTGTCCAACGAGTTGGCCAATGTCTTCGGTCAGCGTCTTGCGGTGGAGGAGCAGGCCGAACGCGAAGGTGTGGCGGATGAGGAAATCCGCGAATGGCTGTATGACGAATCCGATCGCATCGCGACCGAGAAGACCGAAGCCATCGGCGAAGAACGGATGCGTTCAGCAGAAAAAGAGCTGATCCTGCGCGCCATCGACGACGAATGGCGTAGCCACCTGATCCAGTTGGAACACCTGCGGCAAGTCGTAGGTCTGCGCGGGTATGCCCAAAAAGATCCGCTGAACGAATACAAGACGGAATCTTTCTCGCTGTTCGATGACCTGCTGACCCGCCTTCGCAGCGCAGTCACGCAGCGCCTGATGCGGATCGATGAAATCTTCGAGCGCCAGCGCCAGCAATTCGTGATGATGTTCCTGCAATCCGAGGAAGGCGCGCAAGCGGTACAAAAGGCCGTTATCGAGTCAGGCGTCAATCCAACGGATGGAGACGCGGAAATCACCATCGAAACCCCCTTTGGGGCCGCAACGATCCGCCTGACAAACCAGCCGCAGGAGCAGGGCGTCGCATAAGAGGCCGCTGTCCCGCGATACCCCCGGATTGGCAGATCCGGGGGTTTAATCGGAGCCGCCCATGACCCTCGCCTTCCGCACTTATGACGTCTTCACCGAAGACCGCTATAGCGGCAACCCCCTTGCCATAGTCATGGGCGCGGACGGGTTGTCTGATGCTGCAATGCAGGTGATTGCAGGGGAGTTCAATCTCTCCGAAACGATCTTTGTCCAGACGCCGGACGATGCCGCCCATACCGCAAAAGTCCGCATCTTCACACCAGCCGGCGAATTGCCCTTTGCGGGGCATCCGACCATTGGCTGCGCGATCATGCTGGCCAAAGAAACCGCCGGGCAGGGCGATTTCGAAACAATCGTGACACTGGAGGAACGCGCGGGGCTGGTTCCGGTCGTGGTTTGCCGCGAGGGCAAGCGCATCAAGGCGACCCTGACAACCCCGATCACACCGTTCATGGTCGCCGAGCCAGTGCCTGAAACCGATGCAGCGGCGGCACTGAAGCTGGATGAAGCCGACATCGGCATGGCGGGCCATTGCCCCGGCGTGGCCGAAGGCGGGCCACGCTTCGTGTTTGTGCCTGTACGCAACCTCGACGCGCTGGCCCGTGCAGTACCGAATGGCGGCGCTTTCGCAGCATTGGTAGAACGGTGCGGAACACACAGCCTCTATCTCTATACGACGGGTGAGAACGGCGCAGAATATCAGGGCCGCATGTTCGCCCCGCATGGCGGCATCCCCGAAGACCCGGCCACCGGCTCGGCATCGGCCTGTCTCGCTGCGCATCTCGATTCCTGTGGAGTGCTGAAGGATGGCAAGACTGACCTCGTGCTGCATCAGGGAATCGAGATGGGGCGTCCTTCGCGGATAACTGTCGAAATCGACCGCAAAGATGGCGCACTGACAGCCGTACGTGTGGGTGGCTCTGCGGTACGGGTAAGCGAGGGACGGCTGGAGCCGCCAGTCGGATGACCCCATCCCTTGTCACTCCAGTGAAAGCAGAAAGCTTCCCGGTTCAAAAAAGCACCCGTTCTCGTGGGGATGTCAGCCCATGACAAAGGCAGTCCTCATTACCGGCGCAGGGGCGCGGTTGGGCAAGGCACTGGCCTTGCGCTTTGCGCGGGAGGGGTGTGATGTCGCGCTGCACTACAATACCTCTGATACAGGCGCACGGGAGGCCGCCGGGGCAATCCGGGAAATGGGACGACAGGCA
>CALFFK010000089.1 GCA_937957975.1 uncultured Neomegalonema sp. | reverse complement strand
CGACGCGTAAAATAGCGATGAAATCGGTTCGTGCAAGCGTACAAAGCAGTTTCGTTTAATCATTCCAGCGCGTACACGATCATTGCACGAAAAAAGGCGAGTGATGTGATGCTAAGGCGGATGTACGATTGGACGGTGGATAAGGCTGAATCGCCTCACGCTCTCTTCATTCTTGCGATTATCGCCTTTGCGGAAAGCTCGTTCTTTCCCATCCCGCAAGAAGCCCTGATGATCCCGATGATCGTTGCCGCCCCGCATCGCGCATGGCTGGTGGCGGGAGTCGCGCTTTTGGCTTCGGTGGCGGGGGCTGTACTGGGTTATGCCATTGGATATCTGTTTTACGATACAGTGGGTATCCAGTTGCTTGAATTCTATGGCAAGGCTGACCGCTACGAGGAATTTAAGGCTCTTTACACCGATCATGGCGTTCTTGCAGTCGCTATCGGCGCGATTACACCGTTTCCGTTCAAGGTGACGACTATCGTGAGTGGTCTGCTCCAGATGAACTTCGCGTTATTCGTTATCGTTTGCTTGCTTGGGCGTGGTTTCCGCTTTTTCCTGATCGCTGCCTTGTTGCGTCGCTTTGGAACCCCGGTTCGGGCGTTTATCGAACGACGGCTTGGGCTGGTGACGCTTCTTGCGTTCGCCGTCTTGATTGGAGGATTTGTGGTGTTGAAATATGTCGTCTAGAACACTTTTCCTGAGTGCAGCGCTAGCGGGAGCAATGACCTTTGCTGCGGCGCTTTACTTTCAATATGTTGAAGGGTTGGCCCCTTGCGCTTTGTGCATTTGGCAGCGTTATGGCCTTGGGGTGGGCATTCTGGGTGCGTTGCTGGCCGCGTTGACTGCAAGCCGGGCTGGCAGGGTAACATTCGGCGCGATAGCTGCGCTCGGCTTTTTGTTTGAAGCGGGCGCTGCGGTATTTCATTCGGGCGTAGAGCGAAAGCTGTGGGAAGGGTTGCCAACCTGCTCAGGCAGTACGGTTTCTAACACTTTCGATCCGGCGGCTCTGGCGGCGGCCGCTGCCGGAGGTAACTCTGTTCCGCGTTGTGATGAGATCGTCTGGGAGTTTCTCGGCCTGAGCATGGCGAACTGGAATGTCCTGCTGGCGCTTGGCTTTATGACGCTTTGTGCGATTGGCGTAGCACGAGTACGGCCCAGGGATTGAGGAAAGAACGATGCAGACCGGACGACACTTCCTAGCCATACCCGGCCCGACGGTAATCCCAGACCGGGTAATGCGCGCGATGAACGTGCCCATGGTCAACATCTATGAAGGGCCGTTGATCGAGACGACGCACAGCCTTTTTCCCGATCTCAAGGCCCTGGCTGGAACCACTGGCGAAGCGATCATGTATATCGCCAATGGCCATGGCGCATGGGAAGGTACGCTCGCCAATACCATCCATTCGGGTGATGAAGTGCTGGTGCTCGAATCGGGTCGTTTCGCTGTTGGTTGGGGAAATATGGCGGCGCAGATGGGTGCAGTTGTGCATACAGTGCTGGCTCCACCCCGGCGCGGAGTTGATCCGGGAATGGTTGAGGCGCGACTGCGCGAGGATACAAACCACGCCATCCGTGCGATTCTGGTCGTGCAGGTTGATACGGCGACGGGCGTCTGGAACGATATTGAAGCAATTCGGCGGGCGATGGATGCTGTCGGGCATCCGGCTTTGCTAATGGTCGATTGCATCGCATGTTTTGGCTGCGTGCCTTTCAATATGGACGCCTGGGGCGTGGATGTGATGGTTGCGGCCTGTCAAAAAGGCCTGATGACGCCCCCCGGACTCGGCTTCGTTTTCGCAAATGACAAGGCGATGACGATCCGGCGAGAGCGGGGTTGCAGCAGCGCATATTGGGATTGGCTGCCGCGTGCCGAACCGGACATGTACTATAAATTGTTCTGTGGAACGGCTCCGGTACAACATATCTATGGTCTGCGCGAGGCGCTGGATATGATGGCCGAAGAAGGCAAGGATGCCATTTTCGCCCGCCATGCCCGCATCGCCAGCGCCGTCCGTGCTGCGGTCGCGCATTGGGGGCAGGGTGGCTCTATCGAATGCAATATCGTGGAAGAAGTCGCACGCTCGAACGCCGTCACCACAATCCTGACCGGCGATATCGACGCTCAGGCCGTGCGCCGTGTCTGTGAAGATGATCTTAATGTCACGCTTGGCCTTGGTATTGGCATGGACGCGGATTCCACTTTCCGTATCGGCCATATGGGTCATGTCAATGAGCCGATGATTCTCGGCACATTGGGGACAATAGAACTGGCCCTGACAAAGATGGGCGCACCCTTTACGAAAGGCGGTGTCGAGGCAGCGGTAGCCGCACTTCAGGTTTAGCCATGGCTACCCGCTGACTTTAACCAAGGCGTGACGTTTTTTCCCTGCGCTCAGTTTGCGCGGGCCGCTTGCGAAATCATCGGCTGTCATCATGGCACCTGGATCAGTTACGCCCTTATCATCAAGCTTTGCGCCCCCATCGACCACGAGCCGCTTGGCTTCCTTGCCTGATTTGGACAGGCCAGCCCGCACGAATAACTGCCCGACTGAAATCCCGTCGCCAATATCCGCCGCCGTCAGTGTCACCGTTGGCAGATCCTCTGATAACGTACCTTGCTCGAAGGTCGCCTGTGCCGCCGCTGCCGCTTGCTTCGCTGCCTCTGCCCCATGGCATAGTGTTGTCACTTCTGTGGCCAGCACCTTCTTGGCTTCATTAATTTCCTGACCGTCCAACGCCTCCAGCCGCGCAATCTCATCCAGTGGTAATTCGGTGAACAGGCGCAGGAAGCGTCCGACATCGGCATCCATGGTATTGCGCCAGAACTGCCAAAACTCATAAGGGCTGCGCATATCGGCGTTCAACCAGACGGCTCCATCCGCCGACTTGCCCATTTTTGTGCCATCGGCAGTGGCGATCAGGGGTGTGGTGATGCCGAACAACTCTGCCCCTTCAACCCGACGCCCCAATTCCATCCCATTGATGATGTTGCCCCACTGGTCCGACCCGCCAAGCTGTAATCTGCATCCCACACGCCGGAATAGCTCCACAAAATCATATGCCTGCAACAGCATGTAGTTGAACTCCAGAAATGTCAGCGGCTGTTCCCGATCAAGGCGCAATCGCACGGAATCGAACGAGAGCATCCGATTGATCGTGAAATGCGGCCCGTATTCGCGCAGAAAATCAATGTAGTTTAACTGATCCAGCCAATCGGCATTGTCCACCATCACCGCATCGGTTGAGCCGCCGCCAAAAGCCATGTATTTCTCAAAAACCGAGAAGATACCGCGCTTGTTCTCTGCAATGGCCGCATTGTCGAGTAGCTTGCGCGACTCATCCTTACCCGACGGATCGCCCACTTTTGTAGTGCCGCCGCCCATCAGGACGATAGGTTTTTGTCCCGTCCTCTGAAGCCATCGCAGCATCATAATCTGAAGCAGTGACCCGACATGAAGGCTGGGGGCAGTGCAATCAAACCCGATATATGCAGGAATCCCACCGCCCTGCATTACGGCATCAAGCCGTTCGATGTCGGTACAATCTTTCATGTACCCGCGCTCTTGCATAATGCGCAGAAAATCTGATTTCGGCTGGTAAGTCATGGCGTCGGTCCCTAGTTTCGCCGCGCGTTCTAACGCTAAACCCTGCGTGGAGGAACCCCGATGACAACCGCTGATTCTATCTGGGCCATGGGCCTTATGTGCGGCACGTCGATGGATGGGGTCGATGCGGCGATGCTGCTGACGGACGGTGTCGGGATTCAGGCTTTTGGGTCATCGCTGGAACTCGCTCCTGCTTATAACCAGTCACACCGTGCGTTGCTGGAAAAGATTATGGCTGACGAAGCAGCGGGTGGAGCCTCAATTGACGATCTCAATCGGGCCGCTCATGTGGTTACGGATATTCATTTCGCGGCCATCACGGCCCTGCGTGCACGATTGGAAGTGGATGCCGCTGTTATTGGGTTTCACGGTCAAACGGTCTTTCACGATCCCGATGCCGCGCGAACTGTCCAGATCGGAAACGCCGATACGCTGGCGAATCTCACGGGTTTGCCGATTGTAGCAGATTTCCGATCGTCGGATATGGTCGCGGGAGGGCAGGGTGCGCCATTGGCACCTTTCTTCCATTTTTCCCTCGCCCAACATATCGGGGCGCGTGAACCGATGGCCTTCCTGAATATCGGGGGAGTCGCTAACGTCACATGGGTTGATCCACGCAAATCACTGCCAGAGGAAGAGGGTGCACTGCTTGCCTTCGATACCGGGCCAGGTAATGCATTGCTCAATGACTGGATGGCGCGCCAGACTGGCGAGCCGCTTGATCGTGACGGCGCAGCGGCAGCAGGGGGACAGGTGGCTGAAGACCGCTTGAGCCAGAACGCCACTGATGCCTATGTTGCGCGCACCCCCCCGAAGTCTCTGGATCGCAACAGTTTTTCTCTTGCGGGGGGGCGTATGGATGGCTTGTCACTGGAGGATGGCGCGGCAACCTTGACCGCCCTGACTGTTCGCACCATCGCTGCAAGTGCGGCACATATGCCGTCACCTCCGTCGCGATGGCTGGTCTGTGGGGGAGGGAGGCATAACCCGGTAATGATGCGGATGCTGGCCGAGGCGGTAAAAGCACCTGTGGAGCCGGTCGAAGCGGCAGGGCTGGATGGCGATATGCTGGAAGCGCAGGCGTTTGCCTGGCTGGCGGTGCGGTCCAGCCGGGGATTACCCCTCAGCGCGCCGGGAACGACAGGGTGCAGCGGCCCGGTAACAGGCGGCGTTCTCAGCGCCCCGCGCCACCCGCGTCCAAAGCATCCATCCGGGTTTTGACGAATTCGCTGACCTGGCCGATCATATCGTCCATGCCCTTGTCATAGAAATGATTGGCTTTTTCGACCATCTGATGCGTGATCGTGATGCCTTTTTGCGCCTGGAGCTTCTGTACCAATTTCAGCACATCATCCGGTGGAGCCACACGATCGGCATCGCCATTAATAATGAGGCCGGATGAAGGGCATGGTGCCAGGAAGCTGAAATCATACATGTTTGCCGGGGGGGAGACCGAGACAAATCCGCTGATCTCCGGGCGACGCATCAGCAATTGCATCGAAATCCACGCACCAAAGGAAAATCCGGCCACCCAGCATTGACGGGCATTCGGGTTCATCTCCTGAAGGTAATCCAGTGCAGATGCTGCGTCAGAGAGTTCACCGATTCCAGCATCGAATTCACCCTGACTGCGCCCGACACCGCGAAAGTTGAAGCGCAGGACCGAAAACCCTAATTCGTGCAATGTATAGTAAAGGTTGTAGATCACCTTGTTGTTCATCGTGCCGCCGAATTGCGGATGCGGATGCAGCACGAGGGCGATCGGTGTCGTATCGCCCGGATTCGGGTGGTAACGTCCTTCAAGGCGTCCCTCAGGACCAGCGAAATGAACTTCAGGCATAGACCACCGGGCTAACTCATGGGCGATGCGTTACCGCATCGACAAATCTTGACCTCTCCTGTCGGAAATCTTAGAACGATTCTAAATTCACGACAGGCCTGTCAGGTTGAGGCGATACCGCTGTTCCAACTGCAAGGTCAAGTCCAAGCTCCGGTTTGCCGGGCATTTCAGGTGTGCTTTCGAATGAAACTGAGCACGAAAGGCCGCTATGCGGTCACTGCAATGGCTGATATTGCTCTCCATGCGGACGGGCAACCCGTTGCCTTGGGCGAAATAGCGGGACGTCAGAAAATCTCTCTTGCCTATCTCGAACAACTTTTCGGCAAGCTGCGCCGGGCTGGTCTGGTTGACAGTATGCGCGGGCCGGGAGGTGGCTACACACTCGCACGGCCTGCAAAAGATATTGCCGTGTCGCAGATCATGGCGGCAGTTGAAGAAAAACTACAGGCAACCCAATGTTCGGGCGAAGTTGGCGAGGGGTGTTCTGTCGCTGGGACGCGTTGTCTGACCCATAATTTATGGGAGCGTCTTTCAGCCCATGTTCACCTTTTCCTTCAGCAAACTACGTTGGAGGATGTGATCGCAACCGAGATTGTTCCTTGCCCGGCAGTACCGGATTTCATCGGTATGGCGGAAATCATTGGAGAGGACGCCCGTGATTGAGTCGGCCTATCTTGATTGGAATGGAGCCGCTCCCCTCTGCCGTGAAGCGCGGGAGGCTATGATGCTTGCGATGGATATCGTGGGCAACCCGTCCTCCATTCATACCGGCGGTCGGCGCGCCAAGGCGATGATTGACGAGGCCCGTGAGGAGGTTGCGGCTCTGGTAGGATGCGCGCCGGGTGAGGTGGTTTTCACATCGGGTGCAACAGAAGCATGTAACTGGGTGCTGCGCGATCCGCGTTGGACTTCGATCTTTATGCCGGCAGTCGAACATGATGCGGTGCTCATGGCCGCTGAACGTTCTGCCGCAAACAAGTTGACCCTTTCCCTGAACAAAAGCGGCGGGTTGGACATTCGCCAGATGCGCCAGTTCTTGAGTGCAAAGGCTGATAATGCTCCGCTGATTTGCGTTCAGGCCGCAAACAGCGAAACCGGCGTAATGCAGGATTTGCAAACCATTTCAGGTGCAGCCAGAGCTTTTGATGCCCACTTTTTCACTGATGCCTGTCAGGCTGTTGGCCGCTATGATGATGCTGGCAATACCTTCGCCTTTGCAGAATCAGGCGCTCATTATGCAGCGATTACCGCCGAGAAGTTTGGCGGTCCTGCGGGAACAGGCGCCCTAATCGTAAAGGCTGGCTGCGAACTCAAGCCCTTCATCGTGGGGGGAGGGCAGGAAATGCGCCACCGCTCCGGCACCGAAAACCTGATCGGTATCGCGGGCATGGGCGCGGCGGCGAAAGCGGCGCGCGAAAACCCGGCGGGCAAGGCAGTTCTGGAAATGAGCGCCTATATCCGCTCCATGATCGCCACGATTGCGGATGATATGGAGGAAATCGGTCAGGATATGCCACGCTTGGTCAACACGACTTGTTTTGCGATTCGGGGTTGGAAGGCTTCCACCCAGTTGATGCAGCTTGACCTTAAGGGGATTGCCGTCAGCGCTGGTTCAGCCTGTTCTTCTGGCAAGGTATCCGAAAGCAGGGTACTGCGGGCAATGGGCTATGACCGCGCCCTTGCCTCCTGTGCTATCCGGGCCAGCATTGGTCCAACAACGACCGAAGAAGAAATCACACGTTTCATCGACGTTTGGGGGGCGCTCTACCGCGACTGGATGGCGAAAGCGCGTGGATTAATACTCGACATCGATACCGAAAAGCTCAAGGGGACGAGCAATGGATGACTCAACCGATCTGATCGTTCGCGAGGGCGTGGAAGTCGAAACTGTACAAAAAGTTCATGAACTGAGCGGCAAGTACAAATACGGCTGGAATACCGAAATCGAGATGGATTATGCCCCAAAGGGGTTGAACGAGGATATCGTTCGTCTGATCTCGGCCAAGAAGAACGAGCCGGATTGGATGCTTGAATGGCGTCTGGAGGCCTACCAGCGCTGGCTCGGTATGGCCGAACCGGATTGGGCGATGGTCAATTACCCGAAGATCGATTTTCAGGACCAGTATTACTACGCGCAGCCCAAGAGCTTCGAAGTGAAGCCCAAATCTCTCGACGAGGTCGATCCCAAGCTGCTGGAAACCTATACGAAACTGGGGATTCCGCTGCGGGAGCAGGAAATTCTCGCCGGAGTTGAAGGGGCAGGGCGCGCGGCGGGCGAAGGCCGTAAAGTGGCGGTCGATGCCGTCTTCGATTCCGTATCGGTTGGCACGACCTTTCAGGCCGAATTGAAACGCGCGGGGGTTATCTTCTGTTCAATCTCCGAGGCGATTCAGGAACACCCCGATCTGGTGAAAAAATATCTCGGCTCGGTCATCTCCAGCCGCGACAATTACTACGCCACCCTCAACGCCGCCGTGTTCTCGGATGGATCGTTCGTCTACATTCCAAAGGGTGTGCGCTGCCCCATGGAATTGAGCACCTATTTTCGCATCAATGCGGAGAATACGGGCCAGTTTGAGCGTACGCTCATCATCGCTGAAGAAGGCTCTTATGTCTCCTATCTGGAGGGCTGCACCGCCCCCCAGCGCGACACGAATCAGCTTCACGCGGCCTGTGTCGAACTCATCACGATGGACGAGGCGGAGATCAAATACTCCACCGTCCAGAACTGGTATCCGGGCGATGAGAACGGCAAGGGCGGCATCTACAACTTCGTCACCAAGCGCGCCGATTGCCGGGGCAAGAATTCCAAGGTGTCATGGACGCAGGTGGAAACCGGCTCCGCGATCACGTGGAAATATCCATCCTGCATCCTGCGCGGCGACGGTTCCCAAGGCGAATTCTACTCCATCGCTATCGCCAACAACGCGCAACAGGCCGATACCGGCACGAAGATGATCCATCTGGGCAAGAACACCCGCTCGCGCATCGTCTCGAAAGGCATCTCGGCGGGTCGCGCCCAGAACACCTATCGCGGGCAGGTCACGATGCACCCCAAGGCATCGAACAGCCGTAACTATACGCAGTGCGACAGCTTGCTGATCGGCTCCGAGTGTGGCGCGCATACAGTTCCGTATATCGAGTGTCGCAACAACACCTCCCGCGTTGAACACGAGGCCACTACCTCCAAGGTTGATGACGACCAACTCTTCTACTGCCGCCAGCGCGGCATGGACGAGGAGGAGGCCGTGGCGCTGGTCGTCAACGGCTTCTGCAAGGAAGTGCTGCAAGCCCTGCCCATGGAGTTTGCGGTCGAAGCGCAAAAGCTGGTCGCAATCTCACTAGAGGGGAGTGTGGGGTGATGCTTCGATTACAGAAGATGCGCCTCCTCTCAAAAATACATGGCCTTTTGAGACATCCAACCAGTGTCTAGTGAACCTCTTCCAGTAGGAAAGAAATGACTATCCGCCTCAACCCGCAACCTCCCTATCCCATGACTTCGGACGAGTTTCTCGTCTGGGCCAATGAGCATGACGTGGCGCGGGTCGAGTTGATCGACGGCGAGGTCGTCGCGATGGCGGGGGGGACGCGGGGGCATTCGAGGATCAAAGGGAATGTCCACGCTGCTCTTCAGGGCGGCTTGCCCGATAACGAGTCGCCTTGCGCTTCCTATATCGACGGCCTTTCGGTCGTGGTCACGGATCGCACGACCTACATCCCGGATGTTGTAATCGACTGCGCGACGGATCAACATGACGATGATCTCATCGCGAAGGAGCCGTTAATCGTTGTGGAAGTCCTGTCGCAGAGCACATCGCGTAACGATACGGATCGAAAACTGATTGGCTATTTTACCGTACCGTCAATTATTCATTATCTGATCGTGGACGGTTTCTCTCGTCGCGTCGTCCACCATCGACGCGATGATGAAGGTATCAGAACTACGTTCCATGAAAGTGGTACGCTTGCTCTCGACCCTCCGGGAATGACGGTAAGTGTCCCCGATTTCTGGATCGGCCTGACATTACAGGCGGGTCGATGATGGTTGAAAGGAATACAGGGGCAGCCGAACGAGTGCCTTTTTCCGATGCTGTTGCCCTGTTCATCGGCGGGTTCGCCTTGGGCATCCTGTTCAATATTGGCGACTTCCTGATGATGGATTTCGTTACGAAAAGCTGGCCGCCGATCTTCCTTTACGGCGCGCCGGTTGCGGCCTTGCTTTGGGTCGTCCTGCCGTTTGCCACACGGCCTTTCGTGTTGAGTGCAGCCCTGTTCCTTGGGGTCGTGTTCGGGTTCCTGGTTGGAACATTCCTGCTTTTGAACTTCTACGGAGTGTGAAGGCATGGGCAGTGGGGGTGATAACGCCAACGCCGAACTCGGCATCGCGATACAGGACGCTATTGCGGCGGATGCACGAATGCGGGGTGAGGACGGGCTGGCGGCACAGCAAGCATGGGGAAGCACGTATCTGCTCGAACGGATAGCGGGGATGGCCATGGCACTCGCAGTGGTCGCAACGCCGATGATCTTCCTGCACGCCTCTGCGCGGATTGGGGCGTTATGGATCGGAGGATTGTTTCTGATCGTCACCGCCGCTATCTGGTCACGGGGATCAAACGTAAAAAATATCGAAACGGTGCGTGCGGCCCAACTGGCCGCCCATCGGGCAAAGACAAAAGCGGACGCACAAGCGTCCGGGATGGGACCGAGGAACTGAAATGCTCAAGATCGACAATCTTCACTGCCAGCTTGAAGAAGAACCGGATACCAAGATCCTCAAAGGCGTATCGCTGGAGGTTCCGGCGGGCGAGGTCCATGCGATCATGGGTCCGAACGGGTCGGGCAAATCCACGCTCTCTTATGTATTGTCCGGCAAGGATGGCTACGAGGTAACGGGTGGTTCGGCCAGCCTTGATGGCGAAGACATCCTCGACATGGACCCCGAAGAACGCGCTGCAGCGGGTCTTTTCCTCGCGTTTCAATACCCGGTCGAGATTCCGGGTGTCGGCAACATGATCTTTCTGCGCACTGCCATGAACGCCCAGCGCAAGGCGCGCGGCGAAGAAGAGATCAGCGCCCCTGACTTTCTCAAACTTGTCCGCGCCAAGGCCAAGGAGCTAAATATCTCACCTGAGATGATGAAGCGCCCCGTCAATGTCGGCTTTTCGGGTGGCGAGAAAAAACGCAACGAAATCCTCCAGATGGCTCTGCTGGAACCAAAGATGTGTATCCTCGATGAGACCGATTCCGGCCTTGATGTCGATGCGATGAAGCTGGTTGCCAGCGGCGTAAACGCCATGCGCGATGCGGGCCGTGGCTTTCTTGTCATCACCCATTACCAGCGTCTTCTCGACCACATCAAACCCGATGTTGTCCATATTATGAGCGCAGGCCGGATCATCGAAACCGGCGGCCCCGATCTGGCCCTGAAGGTCGAGAACGAGGGCTATGCTGACCTCATCGGCGCCGCATGAGGAACCGATCATGGATGCAGTGAACACGATGACCCCGTGGCGCAAGGCGTTTGACGCCTTCACCGCCAATGATGAAGCCGCGTCGATGGGCGCAACGGCCCGCGCGGGCGCTTTTGCCCGGTTTGAAGCGCATGGAATGCCAACCCGGCGTCAGGAATATTGGAAATACACCCCCGTTCGCGGACTTTCCCCTGACAACGCCACCGTAGAACGCGCGAGCGGTGATGCCTTTGCCGATGTGGATGCGTATCGTCTGGTCTTCGTAGATGGCCGGATCGATATGTCCCGCTCCGACCATGCGGCCCTGTCGGCTGTGGCCGATGTCGCGGGGGCAGAGGGTGCACCATGGATGCAGGGTGTCTTCAACACCCTTCAGAACCGTGACATCCCCGGCGCGATGTTTCAGGTGGAGCGCCCCTTCGCAGATCTGAATCTGGCCCTGTTCACTGATGGGCTTGCGATCCGCATCCCCGATGGCGTTGCTCTCGATAAACCGATCCACCTGCGCTATGAGGGCGCAGTTGCGTCGCATCTGCGGTTGGAAATGCTGATCGGCAAGGGCGCATCGGTTACGGTTCTGGAATCGGGTGCAGGCGCATTGACCACCGGAGCCGAGATCGTCATCGAGGATGATGCCACACTCAACCACCTGCGCGCCCAGACTGAAGTGGCCGACAAGCAGTTCACCGCCCTTTATGTGAAGGTTGGCGCGGCTGCGTCGCTCAAGAGTTTCACCCTATGCGCCGATGCGGCCCTCATCCGCAACGAGACTATCGTAACCATGGCGGGTGATAACGGTTCGGGCCATGTGGCGGCGGGGGTGATGGGAATGGACGATACCCTGATCGACAACACCGTCTATCTCAGCCACGAAGCCGAACATTGCGAAAGCCGACAGGTCATCAAGTCGGTTCTGGACGGTAACGCAAAGTCCGTGTTCCAGGGCAAAATCTTCGTCAAACAAGGCGCACAGAAGACCGATGGCTATCAAATCAGCCAAGCCGTTCTGCTGTCGGAAAGTACGGAGTTCAACGCCAAACCTGAACTCGAGATCTACGCCGATGATGTGATCTGCTCGCATGGATCAACAACGGGTGCGCTGGATGAAGATGCGAAATTCTACCTTCGCTCGCGCGGGTGTACGGAACGTGAGGCCGAGGCTTTGCTGGTTGCAGCGTTCATTGATGAGGCGATTTTGGAGATTGCAGACGAAGCCCTGCAAGACCTGATGCGTGCCACTACTGACAATTGGATGAGCGCGCGTGACGCAGGATAACTCTTCTCTGCCCCTTGGTGTGATGGTTGCGGAAGGCTATAGCGCCCCGCGACAGTCGATGGCGCGTGTTCTCGCCCTCCGCCCTGACGAGAGCGAACGGTTGCTTATGGTGGGTATTGGCATCGCTGTCGGCGCGCTCGGTTTTGCGTTGCTTGGTGATCGCGGCGAGGAATCGGGGCCACAGCCGATTATAGTCCAGTATCTCGCAACAATTATGACCGGGCTGTTCCAGTATTACGTTCTGGCCCGGATCATCGGATTCATCGCTCGCGCGGCAGGGGGAGTGGGCGATCAGGACGCGGATCGCACGCTTGTGGCATGGTGGGCGCTTGTTACTGCGCCTTTGCCGGTCATAATGATGGTGGCGATCCAGAATGTGGAATCGCCTTTGGCGACATTGTTCCTGTTTGGCGCAGCAATCCTGACGATGGTTTTGCTGGCGGCCTACATTGCCGAGACCCACGGGTTTCAAAGCACTGCGCGCGTGTGTGGGGCGATGATTGGTCTGTTAATGGTCTTCAGCTTTGTGCTGACCAGCATCATCCCTGTGCCCGTATAGACGGTGAGTCCCTATCCGTATGGGGTTGCCTGCTGTTACGGCTCCATGTCGAAAAAGCCGACCGAGTTCATTCAATAAGAGGCGGGCGAACCCATGAGCTATGACATTGATGCAATCCGCGCTGATTTTCCGGCCACTGGCCTGACTGTTCATGGCAAGCCGCTGGTCTATCTCGATAACGGGGCGAGCGCACAAAAGCCGCGCCCGGTTATTGATACGATCACCCGTACCTATGAAAGCGAATACGCCAACGTCCATCGTGGCCTGCATTACCTTTCAAACCTCGCCACCGAGAATTACGAGGCGGCGCGGGGGGTCGTTCAGAATTTTCTGGGCGCGGAACACGAAGAAGAAATCGTCTTCACGCGCGGCTCGACCGAGAGCATCAACCTTGTGGCCTATGCCTGGGCTGAGCCGCGTATCAAGGCCGGAGACGAGATTATCCTTTCGACCATGGAGCATCACGCCAACATTATTCCGTGGCACTTCCTGCGCGAACGGCATGGCGCAAAGCTGGTTTGGGTCGATCCCGATGTGAATGGCGATCTGTCACCGGAGGTCATCGAAGCCGCCATGACGTCGCGCACGAAGATCGTGGCCATCACCCAGATGTCCAATGTTCTTGGAACCGTGGTCGATGTGAAGCATATCACTGAAATTGCCCATGCTGCCGGTGCTGTCGTCATGATCGATGGTTCACAGGCCGCTGTCCATATGCCGGTAAACGTCGCGGAGATCGGGTGCGACTTCTACTGCATCACAGGTCATAAGCTTTACGGCCCTTCCGGTGTTGGCGTTCTTTATGCCCGGCGGGAACGTCAGGCAGAGATGCGCCCGTGGCATGGTGGTGGCGATATGATCCGCACGGTCGCCAAGGAGGTCGTTACCTATAATGATCCGCCTCATAAATTCGAAGCAGGTACTCCCCCTATTGTGCAGGTCATCGGATTGGCGGCGGCCTTGCGCTATATGCAGGATGTCGGAATGGACGCCATCGCCGCCCATGAACACTCCCTGCGCGATTATGCGCGGGATCAACTGGGCGGTCTGAACTGGTTATCAGTGCAGGGGCAATCGGCCACAAAAGGCGCAATCTTCTCTTTCACGATGGAAGGCGCGCACGCACACGATATTTCCACAGTTCTTGATCGCTATGGCGTGGCTGTGCGGGCGGGGCATCATTGTTGCCAGCCCCTCATGGAGCATCTAGGCGTTACGGCGACCTGTCGGGCCTCCTTTGGCATGTATAATTCGACAGAAGAAGTGGATGCTCTGGTCACTTCACTTGATAAAGCGCACGCACTTTTTGCCTGACATTGTTCATGGGTTTTGGCAAATACCCGTAGTAATTTTCTGCGAATTTTATGTGCCTGCGGGTCCGTACGGCCACTCCAAATCCCCGGTTTGAAGCAACAATCAAAACCGAGGCGGTGTAAAGTAATTATTTGGGACATTGTGTATTGTATAGTTCAGTTTAACTAAATTAATTTGAATAATTTATTCACCAAATCAAAAATCATAAAATTTTATGTTTAGTCATTTATAACTTATTGTTGCGATCTTGTGCCTTGAGAAACGCAATCTCTGCGGGGGCAGAGGGCACGACAAGGCGGGACAGAATGGCACAAACCTTTGATTCATACGATCTGGCGGGTAATCCTCCGGCGGAGCACGATGGCAAACTGGTCGCATTTACACTGAACTTTACAGCAGAGACCCAATCTCTAAGGATTTCTGGCGAATATCAGGATTTGTTCTCGACTGACATCGTGGACGGTAAAAGTGGGCTCTTACTGCTGCGTCCTGAGGATTTCGATTTTGGCAGCGATCAATCTGTTACATTGTTCTTTGAGGTAGAACAGGGCTCGACTGTAGAGACGCAGGGTTTTCGCTTTCCGACATCCTACTTTGAAAATGTCTGGGAAAATTCCCCCTTGCAGTTTGATGACGTTTTGACGGGCGACGCCCGCGACGATCATTTTGACGCCGGTGAAGGGAATGACACGTTGTCCGGTAATGACGGCAACGATTTCTTCGTGGGCGGTGCAGGCGCTGACAGCCATGACGGCGGTGACGAGTTCGATACGATTGATTACCGCCATTCTTCTGCTGGTGTTACCGTTGATCTGGCGAACAATGTTGGTTCGGGCGGCGATGCCGAAGGCGATACCATCATCAATATCGAGCGTGTCTACGGCACACTCTACCATGACGACAAGCTGACCGGCAGCGACGCTGACGAGGTGCTCTATGGGTTTGGCGGCGATGATGTCCTCAACGGTGGCGCTGGAGACGACTATCTTGACGGTGGTCAGGGCGCCGATGTGATCGACGGCGGTGAAGGCCGCGATACGCTCAATTACAGCGAGTCCTTTGGCGCGGTGAATGTCGATCTGGCGGCAGGAACCGGCTCTGGCGGTCATGCACAGGGCGATAGCATCGCCAATGTCGAGATCGTCAATGGCTCTGCCTTCGATGACACGATCACGGGCAGTGCTGCCGATGAACTTCTGAGCGGTAATGCCGGTGACGATGCGCTGAATGGCGGGTCAGGCGACGACGAGCTGGTGGGCGGCGCAGGCGCTGACGCACTTGATGGCGGTGAGGGTCGTGATACGGCCAGCTATCGCGCGTCCGGCGAGAGCGTTGAGGTCGATCTGGAGGCGGGCACAGGCTCCGGTGGCGACGCTGAAGGCGATACACTTACAAGCATCGAGCGTCTCCATGGCTCTACGCATGATGACGCCCTGTCCGGTTCCGAAGAACGAGACATCATTGCAGGTCGAAGCGGCGACGACAAGATCGACGGTCGGGGCGGCGACGACTTGCTCTATGGTGAAAGCGGCACGGATGTGATCGACGCCGGTGCTGGTGACGATACCGCTTATGGCGGTGTGGGCGAAGACATCGTGCGCGGTGGCGAAGGAGACGACAACCTCTATGGCGACAACCGCGACCCGCGCGCTCCCGTAACGATATTTGAAGAAGGCAATACAAACAATCGTTTGCGTGACGATGCTTCGCACAGTTTCGAAACGACAGAGGGCCAGACGCTCCAACTCGATTTCCAAACTGCATTCGCCAATGACGGTAATCCGGGCCTGAACAGCGGTGATTACGGTATTTACTTCAACGGCGAGCTTGTTCACACGGTTACGCCGACCGGATTGGATTTTGAGGATGTGCGTATCACCCTGACCGGCACGGGTGGTGTTGATACTGTCGAAATTCGTGAAAGCCCCGGCTTTGTTACAGGCCAAACCAAGATTTTGCGCAATGTCACGCTGACAGATGCCGAAACCGGCTTCGGTATTCTTGCCGACGACGAACTATATGGCGGCGAAGGCAATGATACGCTCCATGGCGATATCGGGTCTGATCTGCTTGATGGCGGCGAAGGTAACGACCTTGCCACTTATGCCGCCTCTCAGGCTGGCGTCTCCGTCGATCTTGCATCGGGCAGGGGCGAAGGCGGTTATGCCGAGGGTGACACGCTTCGGAATATCGAGCGTGTCAACGGTTCCGCATTTAATGATGAAATCACGGGCAGTGCCGGTGATGAACAGTTCTATGGCCTCGACGGTAACGACGTGTTGTCGGGTGGCCAAGGTCAGGACATTCTTGGCGGCGGTGATGGCAACGATACGTTACGGGGTGGTGCTGGTGATGATGTTTTGCTCGGTGGTGCTGGTGATGACGTTACATTTGGCGGTGGTGGTGATGACCGCATCGTCGGTGATGCCGGCGCGGATGCAATAAATGGTGGCCGAGGTATTGATACCGTTGATTACCGCGAGGCATCCGGTGCTGTGACCGTAAACCTCACTACCGGAACAGGCGAGGGTGCCGAGGCTGATGGCGATACCTTTACCAGCATCGAGCGTGTGCTTGGTTCCGGTGAAGACGACACCATTACTGGCGCAAGCGGCAATGAAAAACTCTACGGCAATGATGGCGAAGACAGAATCGACGGTGCCGGGGATGACGATTACATCAATGGCGGCAACGGTTCAGACTCCCTGCAGGGTGGCGACGGTAACGACGCCATTTATGGTGGTGCAGACAATGACAGGCTTTCCGGCGGTGAGGGCGATGATGTCCTCGACGGCGGGGCAGGGGATGACCGTCTCTCTGGTGATGCCGGTGAAGACCGTTTCCGTGGTTCTGATGGCGCGGACACCATTGATGGTGGCGGTGATGTCGATACGGTGGATTACTCGCTTTCCAGCGGAGCCGTGAAGATCGACCTCGCGACAGGTGAAGGCTCCGGCGGTGACGCTGAAGGCGACCGTCTCACCAATGTCGAACGTGTCTTTGGCACGAGCCTGGCCGATGGTCTGTTCGGTTCGGCTGGTGACGACAAGCTCTATGGCTTTGACGGCGATGACGTGTTGGTGGGCCGTGACGGCAACGACTACATTGACGGGGGCGATGGCAACGATCAGCTTTCGGGCGGGGCAGGGGATGACCGTTTCCTTGCCGGACGCGGTTCTGATCGCATTGACGGCGGCGACGGCAATGACACCGTTGATTACGGCGGAGCAGAATCCGGGATCACCGTTGATTTCGCTTCTGGCACGGTCATAGGTGCAAACGCTGCCGATAGCGATACGCTCGTCAGCATCGAAAACGTCATCGGCTCCGGCTTCGGTGATGTGCTGAACGGTTCAGCCGATGCGGATGTGCTGAATGGCGCAGGGGGCGACGACAGACTGCTGGGCGGCGATGGCAATGATACGTTGCTCGGCGGTGAAGGTGCGGATGTCAATGATGGCGGCGCGGGCTTCGACGTCGTGGATTACCGCGCCTCCTCGGCAGGTGTCAGCTTCGATGCCGCCAATGGCGGTACCGGCGGCGACGCTGCGGGCGATACCTACGCCAATATCGAACGCTTCTATGGTTCGCAGCATGATGACTCGATAACGGGCAGTACCGGCACCGACCGCCTCAACGGTCAGAACGGCAACGACGTCATCTCCGGTGGTGACTCGAACGATTATATTGGCGGTGGACGGGGCGACGACAGGCTCTCCGGCGATGGCGGTGATGATTACCTGTATGGCGAGGACGGTAACGACGTTCTCATCGGAGGCTTCGGCAATGATACGCTGGACGGCGGCGCAGGCGCAGACATCTTTGTCTTTGTTGATTTCGGTGGAATCGACTTCGTCACTGACTTTGCGGCAGGAACCGACATACTCGACTTCTCGGCGGTAAGCGGCGTGAACGAAATATCCGATCTGAACCTGATTGATGGGGCCGAAGGTGTCAGCGTAGGGTATCTTGACAGTGCCGTAACGCTTCAAGGCGTGTTCGCCAGTGATCTGGACGTCAATGACTTCATCCTCTGAAGTTGATGACGGTTGAGAAACCGTTCAATCGCGGTAAATTCAAAGGGGCCGGGGCATCACGCCTCCGGCCCCTTTGCCTTGTGAAAGCCACGCCACCATGACCCGTCATACCGAAAACCGCGATCTTCCCTATTCCGTCGGGCAGATGTATGCGCTGGTCGCGGATGTGGAGAGCTATCCTGAATTTCTTCCCTGGACCACTGGCGCACGAGTGCGGGGCCGCAAACAGACCCCGCAGGGTGAAGAAATGCTCGCTGACCTTGTCGTGTCGTTCAAGGTCTTTCGCGAACGCTACACTTCCCGCGTTCTGCTTACCCCGCCGAATGACCATGGCATCGCAAAAGTCGATGTCACCGCAATCGACGGCCCTTTCGAGAAACTGGTCACACTCTACACCTTCACGCCCAGAGGGGAGGGCGCATGTACCATGGGTCTGGATGTCGAATTCCGGTTTCGCAACCGTATTCTCCAGCGCGCGGCGGGCATGGCCTTTGAGCTTGCGTTGCGGCAGGTCACAAAGGCCTTCGAGAGTCGCGCTGCTCAAATATACAACGTGGCATAATGATCCTTTTCCGGCCATGGTCCAATCATGGATCTTACCGAAGAAGAGCGCATAATTCTTTCCGGCGCATCCGGCGATGGGGCGCGGATGGCGATGGAATTGGTTGTGGAGGCCGCCCGGATGCTGGGAGCAGGGCGACTGATACCCATTACCTGCTCGCATATCGACGGCTGTCTTTATCACGGCGATTCCGGGGTTTTATATTGCGAAAAACTGGCGGAGGGCGGTGCGCAGGTTCGGGTTCCGGCTACCACAAATGTAGGGGCGCTGAATCTCCTTAAACCCGAACAGACACGGTTGCCGCCCGACCGCCGTAAGATGGCCTACCGCCTCATGGTCGCCCATGAACGGATGGGATGCCGTCCGAGCTGGACCTGTGCGCCATATCAGGCCGGAATGCGCCCCGACCTTGGGGAGCAGGTCGCGTGGGGCGAATCGAATGCGGTGGCCTTTGCCAATACCGTGCTTGGTGCGCGAACCAATCGCTATGGCGATTTCCTCGACATCGCTTGTGCGATCACAGGGCGTGCGCCGTATTATGGCTTGCATCTGACAGGGAACCGACGCGCAAAACTCCTGATTGATGTAAGCGATCTGCCGTCAGGGTTGTTGCGTGACAGCGCGTTTTTTCCGGTTCTTGGCGCTATGGTCGGACATCTGGCCGGGGAAACCGTGTGCGTGATTGACGGGATGCCCCCCGGTGCAACCGATGATGAACTCAAGGCTCTTTGTGCCGGGGCTGCCTCCACGGGCGCAGTCGGGTTGATCCATATTGCGGGTATCACCCCCGAAGCCCCCGATGCCGCGACCGCCATGGGCGGCGAGCCACCGGAAGAGGTGATCCGCCTGACCGCCGCCATGGTGCGCGAGGCCCGCGACAGACTCAGCCTCGCAAAGTCGGATCGCATCGACACCGTTGCTCTTGGCAGCCCGCATTTCTCTGATGGTGAATGCCGCGCGCTCCTGCGTCTGGCCGCTGACCGGGCCTTTGCCGTGCCTGTCTATATCTGTCTTGGTCGGCATACGATTGAAGCACTGGCAACGGATGGTGCAGACAAGGCATTGCGGATTCTTGGCGTCGAGTTCGTCGTGGATACCTGCATTGCCGTTACCCCGATCCTGCCCGAAACCCCTGGTGTGATGATGACGAATTCTGCGAAATTCGCCCATTACGCGATGGGAAATACAGGTCATCTCCCCGTCTTCGGCTCTCTCGCTGATTGCGTGGCAAGTGCGCAGGAAGGGCGCGTTATTCGCGATGAGGGAATTTGGGGATGAGTTGGCAGGCTGAAATCCTTCTAGCCGGTACTGCGAGTGGGACAGTCCTGCGCTTTGATGCGCCCATCAGTTTTTGGGGCGGTATCGACCCCGCAACGGCCATCGTCACACTCGCGGGTCATCCACAACGGGGCGAGAGCATTACCGGCACGATACTTGTTATTCCGCACCTGATCGGCTCCAGTTCATCATCCGCCGTGATACTCGAACTTTTCTACAACAATCTCGCCCCCAAAGCCCTGATCCTTGGTGCACGGGATGCAATTTTGCCCGTTGGGGCCGTGGTGGCACGACAAATGGAGTGGCCGACCATTCCCGTTCTGCTGTTACCCGACCCGCCTTTTCATACCGGAGATAAACTGATGCTGAACGAAGACGGCACAATCAAAATTGCGCGCTGACCGCAATGTTCTGGTACATGGTGTAATCCCATAATCAGAATTATGGAAAGAAATTTATCCAAAGGACTCCGTTCATTCCCACGCGCATTCGAAATTATCAGAACGGAATGTCGGTTTCCCCATTGTCGGCCTTTTCAAGAAAAGATGCGACAACACGTTTTGATCCGGTTGGGAACTCGACTGATACCTTGTCGTCTTCGATTTCCATTACCTCTCCGTAGCCAAATTTCTGATGGAACACGCGGTCGCCCAGTTTGAAATCCGGCAAAGCCTTGGCATCGATAACAACAGGGTTGCGTTTGGTTGTTTTCGCCACATTCTCCTGCATCCGCCGCCATCCGGGAGAGTTGTAGCTATCGGCGCTGGACATCCGTGTTTCCATCGCAGATGAGCCGCCGCCAAAGGCGCTCGCTCCGCCATAAGCGCCACCATAAAGTCCCGGCGACGTTAATACATCGACATGATCGGCTGGCAGTTCATCGACGAAGCGCGACGGCATGGCCGATTGCCATTGGTTATATATCCGGCGATTGGCGCTGAACGTGATCGTGGAGAGTTTTCGCGCCCTTGTGATGCCGACATAGGCAAGACGGCGCTCCTCCTCCAATCCCTTGCGGCCCAGTTCATCCATGGAACGCTGGGAGGGAAACAGGCCATCTTCCCATCCAGGCAGGAAAACGACATCGAATTCCAGGCCTTTCGCACCATGCAGGGTCATAATCGAAACGCTGGGCAATCCCTTGTCCTGGGCGTTGTCCATCACCAGTGAAACGTGTTCCAAAAATCCGCCCAGGGTTTCGAATTCAGAGATGGATCGCACAAGTTCCTTCAGGTTTTCGAGCCGCCCCGGTGCATCGGCGGAGCGGTCGTTTTTCCACATATCGGTATAACCGCTCTCATCGAGGATCGTCTGGACGAGTTCCCACGGCTCGGTTTTGTCTTTCAACAGCGTTTCGCGCCAACGGGCGAAATCTGTGAGAACGCGTGACAGGCTGTTGCGAGCACGCGCGGTCAGGGATTTGTCGTCACTTTCGCACAAGATCGCCGCCGCCTGAATCAGCGGAATATCCTGAAGGCGCGCCGCTTCATTGACTGTTTGCACGGCCTTGTCACCAAGGCCACGTTTTGGAACATTCACAATCCGCTCGAAGGCCAGCCCGTCATTTGGTTGCGCAACGACACGGATATAAGCGATGGCATCGCGGATTTCCTGCCGTTCATAAAAACGTGGGCCGCCGATAACGCGATATGGCAGGCCAATACTGAGAAAACGGTCCTCGAAGGATCGCATTTGATGCGTAGCCCGGACCAGCACGGCCATGTTGTCCGGATTGATCGCATCCAGACCCCGTGTTCCTTTTTGTAGCGCCTCGATCTCCTCACCAATCCAGCGGGCCTCTTCATCGCCATCCCAAACACCCATGAGGCGGACTTTTTCGCCCTCCCCTGTTTCGGTCCACAGCGTTTTGCCGAGCCGCTCCTCATTGCCGGAAATAATCTTGGAGGCAGCGGCAAGAATATGGGGTGTTGAGCGATAATTCTGCTCCAACCGCACCACCTTCGCGCCCTCGAAATCCTTCTCGAAACGCAAAATATTGCCGACTTCGGCCCCGCGCCAACCATAAATCGACTGGTCGTCATCGCCAACGCAACAGATATTGCGGTTCTTTTGGGCCAACAGTCGCAACCACAAATACTGCGCGATATTGGTGTCCTGATATTCGTCTACGAGGACATACCGAAACCACGATTGATAGCGGTCAAGCAAATCGGGATGTTTTTGGAAGATCGTGAGCGTATGCAGCAGCAAATCGCCAAAATCAGCCGCATTCAGGGTCTTCATCCGCTTCTGGTATTCGAGATAGAGCAACCCGCCCTTCCCGTTCGCATATTGCTCGGCCTCTTTGGCTGGTACTTTATCAGGCGTCAGACCCCGGTTCTTCCATCCGTCGATCATCCCGGCCAGCGTCTTCGGTGGCCAGCGTTTTTCGTCGATCCCGTCGGCTCGCACGAGTTGTTTCAACAACCGTATCTGGTCATCCAGATCAAGAATCGTGAAGTTGGATTGCAGATCAACCAGTTCTGCATGGCGGCGCAGGATTTTCGCACTGACAGAATGGAACGTGCCTAACCAAGGCATCCCTTCGACCGCATGGCCAACCAGAGAGCCAATCCGCTCCCGCATTTCCCGCGCAGCCTTGTTGGTGAAGGTAACACAGAGAATTTCATTAGGTCGCGCCCTGCCCGTTCGCAACAGATGCGCCAGTCGGGTTGTTAACACCCGTGTCTTGCCGGTCCCGGCCCCGGCCAGTACGAGCACCGGCCCATCCAGTATTTCCACCGCCTCCCGTTGTGCCGGGTTCAGCGTATCGAGATACGGGGTCTCAGGTGCAGATTGCGGTGCAACGGCCATCGCCCGTGCAGAAAGCGGGCGTGTATCGGCGGCAAAATCTTCATCGGCAAACGGATCAGACATACATATTGTCTAGCGCGGCCAAAGGAGCGAAGCAATCGGTGTTCTTGTCCTGTTCAACAGTTAATGCTCATGCACAGATGATGACGTTTCATTGAGGTGGGCGCTAATTGGCTTGAGTTCAAACGCTGTGAACCCAGTTGCTTATGTACGAGGCAAACATACTGCCGAGTAACACATAAAGGATCGTTGTCATGGAAAAGAGCAAACAAGCTGAAACTCTTGAGAAAATGATTGCTGATAATCACGGCCCTGTACTGGCCAGCTTTTATAATGATTCATGCGAAGATGGCGTATGCGGTGTTCAGAATAATTATCTCGATAAGCTTTCGCATGACCTTGATGGTGTTGCAGCACGCTTCCATCAGATTAATTTAGATCAATCGCCTGAATTTGTTGAGAAGTACCAGATACATACGCTGCCTTCCGCCTTGCTGTTCGTTGATGGCAAGATTCACACACGCTTTTCCGGGCTTACCGATCCGGGCGTTCTTGCCTGTGCAGTGCTGCAACAGGTTGAAGGCAGCGAAGCGTTCATGGCAAGCACCGGGAATATCTGCCCGATACCACAAGTCGCTGCATAATCTATATGAAGCCGCCCGTCTTATAGCGGAATATTGTCGTGCTTCTTGTATGGCACTTCAACCCGCTTGTTCCTCAATGCAGCAAAGGCCCGGCACACACGTCGCCGGGTCGAGTGTGGCATGATGACTTCATCAATGAAGCCTCGTTCGGCGGCGACAAAGGGATTGGCAAAGCGGTCTTCGTATTCCTTTGTCCGGGCGGCGATCTTGTCGGGGTTATCCAGTTCCGAGCGATACAGGATTTCTGTCGCCCCCTTTGCTCCCATCACCGCGATTTCCGCCGTGGGCCAGGCATAATTCACATCCGCGCCGATATGCTTGGACGACATCACGTCATACGCGCCGCCATAGGCTTTGCGGGTAATGACTGTTACCTTCGGCACTGTCGCTTCTGCGAACGCAAACAACAGTTTCGCACCATGTTTGATGATTCCGTTATATTCCTGCGCCGTTCCGGGAAGAAAACCGGGCACATCCACCAGCGTTAGCAACGGAATATCAAACGCATCGCAGAATCGCACAAAACGTGCGGCCTTGCGGCTGGAATCAATATCAAGACACCCGGCCAGGATCATCGGCTGGTTTGCTACAACCCCGACTGTTCGCCCCTCAAGCCGTATAAACCCTGTCAGCATGTTCTTGGCGAAATTTGCCTGCACTTCGAAGAAATCACTCTCATCCGAAATCTTCAGGATCACTTCGCGCATGTCATAAGGTTGGTTTGGATTATCGGGAATCAGCGTATCCAAACTGTTCTCGATCCGGTTTGCATCGTCGAAGACGGGCCGCACCGGCACGCCATCCCGTGCGTTCAGCGGCAGATAATCAAAGAATCGCCGCAGCTGTACCAATGCGACCACATCATTTTCGAATGAGCCATCCGCCACGGATGATTTCGTCGTATGGGTGCTGGCTCCGCCCAGTTCCTCGGCTGTGACAATCTCGTTCGTGACCGTTTTGACCACATCCGGGCCAGTCACGAACATATAGCTCGAATCCTCGACCATAAAGATGAAGTCAGTCATCGCTGGAGAATAGACTGCACCCCCTGCGCATGGCCCCATAATGAGGCTGATCTGCGGTACGACACCGGACGCCTTGACGTTGCGCATGAATACATCGGCATATCCCGCGAGCGAGGCAACGCCTTCCTGAATACGTGCTCCCCCGGAATCATTGAGACCTATCACCGGCGCACCGTTTTGCACGGCCATATCCATGATTTTGCAGATTTTCTGGGCGTGGGTTTCTGACAGCGATCCACCGAAGACGGTAAAATCCTGACTGAACACATAGACCATGCGCCCGTTGATTGTGCCCCAACCTGTTACGACACCATCACCTGCAGGTTTTTGTTCCTGCATCCCGAAATCGGTACAGCGATGGGCGACAAACATATCATATTCCTCGAAGCTGCCCTCATCGAGCAACAGGTCGATGCGCTCACGGGCGGTCAACTTGCCTTTCGCATGTTGCTTCTCGATGCGCGCTGCACCGCCGCCCATCCGCGCATCCTGTCGCCGTTCTTCAAGCTGTTCGAGTACCGTTCGCATCGTTGTCCCCTGAACTTCTTCGCAATTGCGAAAGACTTAGCGATCCGGTTCGATAACGGCAAGATTTCTCATACTTCGCCCTGCGAGGCAGACAAGCTTGAATTGCCTCCTGAAAAGCGAAGCTTTACGAAAGGCACATGACCCTTAC
Organism: uncultured Neomegalonema sp.; assembly: GCA_937957975.1. Classification (GTDB taxonomy): domain Bacteria; phylum Pseudomonadota; class Alphaproteobacteria; order Rhodobacterales; family Rhodobacteraceae; genus JAHDDY01. The sequence continues at coordinate 14,688 of CALFFK010000089.1, read as the reverse complement.
CCAACTTCGTTATCTTATCGCTGTCGCGGATAATCTGCATTTCGGGCGAGCGGCGACCGCTTGCGCGATCAGTCAACCGACATTATCGGCGCAGCTCCGCAAGCTCGAAGGTGAATTACAGGCTGCGTTGATCGAGCGGGGCGCAACGATCAGCCTGACCCCAATCGGACATGCGGTTGTGAGTCGCGCACGGGGAATCCTATCCGAAGCAGATGAAATAATGAGCATAGCACGGCGCGGTGAAGAGCCACTGGCTGGTCCTCGCCGGATCGGAATCATTCCGACGCTCTGCCCTTACGTGTTGCCTTGGGCGCTTCCTGCGTTGAAAGCACAGCACCCCCGCCTTGATCTGATCTGTCGTGAGGCCATGACCGGGGCGATCATCAAGGCAGTGAAGGGGCGGGAACTGGATTGGGGATTGATCGCGGAAGAACCGCATGATCCGGCATTGGCCAGTCAGGTTCTGTTCGATGAACAATTCTTTGCCGCACTCCCCCCGGATCATCCCCTTGCTGCAAATGCCGCTGTCGAGCAATCTGCACTCTGCACCGAACGTGTGCTCGTATTGGGTGAAGGGCACTGCATACGCGATCAGACCCGCGCGATCTGTAACGCGTCATCGGGCACCAGTGACGATATACAGGCGACCAGCCTCGAAACCTTGCGGGGACTCGTTGCGGCAGGTCAGGGAGTAACGCTGTTACCCGCACTCGCAAGGCGTGGTGTGGAAACAGATATCGTGCTGCGCCCCTTGATCCCCCCGGCTGCAAGAACCATCCATCTTATCACACGGCGCGCCGATCCCCGGCGGGAAGAAGCCCCCCTCCTCGCCATGGTTTTGCGCGCGGCTCTGCCGGTTGGGGCGGATATGGCGATTACCCCGTAATAGACAAAATCTATCGCAAGGCATGTGAGTTTCGATTTTACGCGCCAGACGGTCTTCCCTATGTTCCCACTCATCCAATGGAATACTGATGGGAGAGATCAATGGACGGTGAAAACCTTTGCCCCTTCGCGGGCCGGATACAAGTCACGAATCGCCACTGGTGGCCCAATAAACTTGATGTCGGTGTTCTGCATCAACACGCTGCGAAATCCATCCCGATGGAGGAAGATTTCGACTACGCGGCAGAGTTTGAAACGCTCGATCTTGATGCCGTGCGGCAGGACATTTTTGCCCTGATGAAGGACTCTCAGGATTGGTGGCCAGCCGATTACGGTCATTACGGTCCCTTCTTTATCCGTATGGCATGGCATAGCGCAGGCACCTACCGCACGGCGGACGGGCGCGGTGGCGCAGGTGCAGGAACCCAGCGTTTCGCGCCGCTCAATAGCTGGCCTGACAATGGCAATCTCGACAAGGCGCGGATGCTTCTGTGGCCCGTCAAACAAAAATATGGACGTAAGCTTTCCTGGGCCGATCTGATGATCTTCGCGGGCAATTGCGCGCTGGAAGACATGGGTTTCAAGACCTTCGGTTTCGCTGGAGGGCGTGCTGATGTGTTTGAGCCAAACGAAGATATTTACTGGGGGTCTGAAGGCGAATGGCTCGCTACCAGCGACAAACCCAATAGCCGCTACAGTGGCGACCGTGAGCTCGAAAACCCCCTTGCTGCCGTGCAGATGGGCTTGATCTACGTCAATCCTGAAGGCCCGGACGGCCATCCCGACGCCCTTGCTTCGGCTCGTGATATTCGTGAGACCTTCGCACGCATGGCGATGAACGATGAGGAAACTGTCGCCCTCACAGCCGGTGGTCATACTTTCGGCAAGGCCCACGGCGCAGGGGATGCCGCCCATGTTGGCGTCGAACCGGAGGGTGCGGGCATCGCGGAGCAAGGTTTTGGCTGGAAAAGCAGTCATGGTTCCGGTTCAGGCGTTGATGCGATTACCAGTGGCATCGAAGGCCCATGGACCCCGACTCCGACGACTTGGGACATGAGCTATTTCGACATGCTGTTCGGTTACGAATGGGAGTTGGCGGAAAGCCCGGCTGGCGCAAAGCAATGGCATCCCAAAAACCTCGCCCCCGAAAACCATGCCCCGCAGGTGGATGGTTCCGGCAATAAGGTCACGGTGATGATGACCACTGCTGACATGGCGATGCGGGTGGACCCGGCTTACGAAAAAATCTCGCGTCGTTTCCACGCCAACCCGGACGAATTTGCCGATGCTTTCGCCCGCGCATGGTTTAAGCTGACCCACCGCGATATGGGGCCACGCGCGCTCTATCGTGGCGCAGAAGCACCTGATGAAGTGCTGATCTGGCAAGACCCGATCCCGGAAGTCGATCATCCCTTGATTGATGCTGTCGAGATCGAGGCACTCAAGGGCAAGCTGCTTGATTGTGGCTTGTCTGTGTCACAACTCGTTTCAACCGCATGGGCGTCTGCCGCATCCTTCCGGGGATCGGACAAACGCGGCGGCGCCAATGGCGCGCGGGTGCGTCTTGCGCCTCAGAATGCCTGGGATGTCAACGAACCAGCCCATCTGACCAAAGCCCTTGATGCCATAGAAGGCGTGCAAAAAGCCTTCAATGACGGAGCGTCGGGCGGCAAGAAAGTCTCGATGGCTGATTTGATTGTCCTCGGTGGCTGTGCGGCTGTGGAAAAGGCGGCAAAGGATGCAGGTCACGACATCACCGTGCCTTTCACACCGGGTCGTATGGATACGACGCAGGAATTGACCGACGCCGAATCCTTTGAAGCCCTCGAACCCGAAGCCGATGGTTTCCGCAACTACTCGAAAGGGTTGTTCTCGGTATCCCCGGAGGAAATGTTACTCGACCGCGCCCAACTGCTGACTCTGACGGCCCCTGAAATGACCGTTCTCCTCGGCGGGATGCGTGTGCTTGGTGCAAACCATGGCGGTTCGGATTACGGCGTCTTCACTGATTCCCCTGGCGTCCTTACGAACGACTTCTTCACCAACCTGCTCGATATGGGAACGAAGTGGGAGCAGACCACCCCGGAAGAAATCGAATTCGTTGGTACGGACCGCAAGACCGGCGAGAAGAAATGGAACGGCACCCGCGTCGATCTGGTCTTTGGTTCGAATTCGCAGCTTCGCGCGTTGGCCGAGGTTTATGCAGCTTCCGATGCAAAGGGCAAATTCGTCCGGGATTTCGTGGCCGCATGGAACAAGGTGATGATGCTCGACCGCTTCGATGTTGCTGCCTCCGCTATTGCTGCGGAGTAACTTTGCCGCTGTCATTCCCGCATAAGCGGAAATCCAGTACGGTAAGCATTTCGTAACATAGAAATCCGCCTTTTGATCGGGGCGGATTTTTCTTGCGCCACACCCCAACCGCGTCATCCATGGGACACATGGAATGGCTCACACCAAAACACGAAGCATCAGCGGAACTGGAGGTCAAGGGATCGCGCTTTATCGCCGTGCTTGTGCCTATCGCCCGCTATGATGAGCGGCTTGCGGAAATCCGACAAACCCATCGCAAAGCGTCCCATCACGTCACCGCGACCCGCCGCATGACAGACACCAACGCGCCTGATGACCATGCCAGCGACGATGGTGAGCCAGCGGGAACCTCCGGGATGCCCACGCTCAGAACCTTGATGGGCGCGCATATCGTCGATGCAGGAATAATCGTTACCCGGTATTTCGGTGGTACGAAACTTGGCACAGGCGGTCTCGCCCGCGCCTATTCAGGCGCAGCGGCGCTGGCTATCGACACCGCAACCCTCGTCCCGTGGCATCGCATCATTACCCGCACTGTGAGAGCCGGATTTGCCGACGCCTCGGCCCTTGAGCAACGCCTTGCCAACCTCAACCTTACGATTATGGAACGCATTTTTACTGAAGATGGCGTGACGTTAACCGTGCGTGGCCCTGAAACACAGGTTGCCGACGCGGCACTACCGAAATTTGGATGATCCACCACGATTAAGACACCATATGCTAACCCTGTGGGCCTAAACGCATAGGCGACCTTGGGAAAACGGAGAGCATGATGCGCGTTACAATGATTGGAACCGGCTATGTCGGCCTCGTTTCGGGAGCCTGTTTCTCTGATTTTGGCCACACCGTCACTTGCATAGACAAGGATGCAGCGAAAATCGAAACCCTGCGTGAAGGCGGTATCCCGATTTATGAGCCGGGCCTCGACGCCCTCGTCGCCACCAATGTCGCCGCCGGACGGCTGCATTTTGAAACCGAAGCGCGCGAGGCGATTCGCAATTCCGATGTCGTCTTTATTGCAGTTGGCACGCCTTCCCGGCGCGGCGACGGCCATGCGGATCTCAGTTATGTTTATGCTGCTGCCGAAGAAATCGCCTCAATGGTTGAGGGTTTCACGGTCGTCGTAACGAAATCCACTGTCCCTGTCGGCACGGGTGACGAGGTTGAGGCTGTCATTCGCCGCGCGAATCCAAACGCTGATGTTGCCGTCGTCTCCAACCCGGAATTTCTACGCGAAGGTGCAGCCATTGACGACTTCAAACGCCCCGATCGCGTTGTGATTGGCATCGAAGACGACCGCGCCCGCGCGCCGATGCAGGAGCTCTATCGCCCGCTCTACCTCAATGAGACGCCCATTGTCTTCACCCAGCGGCGTACGTCTGAACTCATCAAATATGCTGCCAATGCTTTCCTCGCGACCAAGATCACATTCATCAACGAAATGGCCGATCTTTGCGAGGCTGTTGGCGCGGATGTGCAGCAGGTCGCCAAAGGCATAGGGTATGACAAACGTATCGGCGGCAAGTTCCTGAATGCTGGCCCTGGTTACGGCGGTTCCTGCTTCCCAAAGGACACATTGGCCCTGACCAAAACTGCAACAGAGGCCGGAACACCGCTGGAGATCGTGCAATCTGTCGTAGAGGTCAATGCCAACCGCAAGAAGGCCATGGCCCAGCGGATTTCGGAAGCAATGGGCGGTTTTGTCACTGGCAAGACCGTCGCGATCCTTGGCCTCGCCTTCAAACCGAATACCGACGATATGCGTGATGCCCCCTCTCTCGACATTGTTCCCGCCCTCATCGAAGCGGGCGCACGGGTTAAGGTCTATGACCCGGAAGCGATGAACGAAGCCCGTAAGTTGCTGAACGGACCAGTGTGGTGCGAGGGAACCTATGACGCCATCGAAGGGGCCGATGCCCTTGTCATCCTGACCGAATGGGATCAGTTCCGCGCTCTTGATCTGGATCGGGTAAAATCTCTCATGACTACCCCCATGATCGTAGATCTTCGCAACGTCTACGATGCCACAACGATGGAAATGCATGGTTTTGGCTATAGCTGCATCGGACGTCCGGGTTTGCCGCTTCCTGCTGTGTCGGAATTAAAATCCGCCTGATCGCTGAACCAAAGGCAATAAACGCAATTTCCTGATGTTCAGGTGACTATTCCCCTCCTCCCGGTGATGCCCTATCCTCGATGGTAAGCGGGAGGAGACGACCATGGATTTTGCGCTGACCGAAGAACAGATTGCCATTCAGGAAATGGCGCGCGGATTTGCTGATGACGCTCTCGCGCCGCACGCTCTTGAATGGGATGAGACAGGCCATTTTCCTGCCGATGTCGTGCGCTCAACCGGCGAACTGGGTCTTGCGGGTATCTATGTACGTGAAGATGTGGGTGGGTCTGGCCTTGGGCGGCTTGATGCTGTGTTGATCTTCGAGGCGCTGGCCCATGGTTGCCCCTCCATCGGCTCGTTCATTTCGATTCATAACATGGTCGCATGGATGATCGACCGTTTCGGTACTGAGGAGCAGCGCCGGAAATGGGTGCCGAAGATGTGCACCATGCAGATTATGGGAAGCTATTGCCTCACCGAGCCCGGCTCAGGTTCCGATGCCGCTGCGCTCCGCACCAGGGCTGAACTGGATGGCAATCAATGGAAGCTGAACGGCACGAAGGCCTTTATCTCCGGCGCGGGCCATAGCGACCTCTATATAGCCATGTGCCGCACGGGAAGCGATGGCCCCAAGGGCGTTTCTGCCATGCTGATTGAGAACGGCGCGCCGGGGCTGTCTTTCGGTGCCGAAGAACGCAAAATGGGATGGCGTGCGCAACCAACCGCGCAGGTTCAGTTCGACGATTGCAAGCTACCTGCCGATCATTTACTGGGCGAGGAAGGCAAGGGCTTTCGCTATGCCATGGCGGGGCTGGACGGGGGGCGACTGAACATCGCGGCCAGTGCGCTGGGTGGTGCACAGGCGGCGTTGAATGCTGCTCTGAAATATTCATGCGAGCGTAAGGCATTCGGTAATCCCATTGCCGATTTCCAGTCAGTTCAGTTCAAGCTCGCCGATATGGAAACTGCACTCGAAGCCGCCCGCGCCCTTCTGTATCAGGCAGCGTGGAAGCTTGATCAGGGTAGCCCCGACGCTTCAAAACACTGCGCCATGGCCAAACGCTTCGTAACGGATACCGCTTTCGAAGTCGCCAACGAAGCCCTGCAAATTCACGGTGGCTACGGTTATCTCGCTGATTATGGAATGGAAAAGATCGTGCGCGACCTGCGCGTCCATCAGATTCTGGAAGGCACCAACGAGATCATGCGCGTCATCATCTCGCGGCACATGCTGAAAGACGCAGCATAGCACGCCTCACGCAACGTGACGGATTTCACCAGCGTTGGAGCCGATAAAATCGAGCAGCTCGGCTTCAGGGAGTGGTTTGCAGAAATAGTACCCTTGTGCATATTTGCAGCCCAGAGACAGTAATGTCTCCACATCATCGGAAGTTTCCAACCCCTCCGCCACGATGTCTACGCCAATTTCGCGACCCAGACCGATCAGCATCGTGACGATACTGCGCGAAATGGCATTTGCATGGGCGTCCCCTGCAAAAGCGCGGTCAATCTTTAACGTCGTTAACGGCAGTTTCTTCAGATAGGCGAGGTTTGAATATCCGGTTCCAAAATCATCAATGGATATCCCGCATCCCAATTCCCGAAGCTCACCAAGACACATGGCCGCTTTGGCAGGATCAGACACGAGCGAAGTCTCTGTAACTTCCAGTTTCAGGTGCTCAGGTTCCATCTCGTTGAATTTCAGCACATTAGCCACGAAATCAACGAAACCGTTCCGTTCAACATCCTTTCCCGAGATATTGACCGACGTGTAAAAATCTGGTCGTTCGGGGCATTGGTTTCTCATACGCATCAGAGCAGCGCACGCATCCGTTAGTGCAAATTCCGTAAGTTTTTCTATAGATCCCATCGCTTCGGCGGTTTGGATAAAACGAAATGGGGGAACATTACCCCGAACCGGGTGTTGCCAACGCATCAAGGATTCCACGCCTGTGACCACGCCGTCGGAAAGATTCACAATCGGTTGATAAACAAGAGAGAATTCACCCCGATTGAGGCCCGCTAAAATATCGACTTCAAGCTTGAATTCATCAATGACGCCTTGCGCATCCTGTAACGTGCTCGGTACGAAAGGAACCTCACCCGACGTCTGGGCCATGCGCTCGGTCAATGTACCTGCAAAACTAATCGATGTGTCGATACAGGCGCGAAGCACAGGATCAAGCTTATCAAAGCGACTCAGAATCTGATCACTCGAAATCTGAAAGAGCCGACAGTGCGTTACAGCCTCAACTGTGACGGTGCGCAGGCTTCCGGTCAGTACCGACAATTCCCCGACAATAGCACCTGCACCCCGCCGCTCACAATCAACGCGTTGGCCAAGAACTGTCGTGTGCAAGGCAATTTCACCTGATTCAACGATATAGGCGCTCTTGTTAGAGCCACCTTCACGATACAAAATATCCCCAGGATTTAAAATTACTTCACGATCCATCAACAGCACCCCTGATATCGTCATATCAATTAATAATTGTAATTTATACTTCAACAATTAAATATTAGATGATTTTTTCAAAAAATATATATGATATATTATTTTAGTTAATTTTAATTTACTAATTAATTATACAATTAATAAACTTTTATTTAGAAATTAAAATAAATCATATGCAGATATTGTCAGTTTGTTGGATTTTGCTTGGTTGATTTCAGATCTGACCGATATCACCGCGACATCGCGGGTGATCCATCTCTTTCCCTGTGAGTTCATTCACGCTATCTCCTGCGCGACGCAACCGCAGGGGATACCCATGAGTGCCATTATCGATATTGCCGCCCGCGAAATCCTTGACAGCCGGGGCAATCCGACCGTGGAGGTCGAAGTATTGCTGGAAGACGGCTCCCTTGGGCGCGCTGCCGTACCATCAGGCGCATCAACAGGCGCACACGAAGCCGTAGAACTGCGCGATGGAGGCGAACGGTACAAAGGCAAAGGTGTCCTGACCGCTGTAGCCAATGTGGAAGGCGAAATCTTTGATGCGTTGGCCGGAGTCGATGCCACAGATCAGGGTTTTATTGATGCCACAATGATCGAACTCGATGGGACCGAGAACAAGGGTCGCCTTGGGGCCAATGCGATCCTCGGCGTCTCAATGGCCAGTGCCAAGGCTGCCGCTGACAGTGTGGGTTTACCACTCTATCGTTATATAGGCGGCGTTTCGGCGGCCACCCTGCCCTGCCCGATGATGAATATCATCAATGGTGGCGAACACGCCGATAATCCAATCGACATTCAGGAATTCATGGTGATGCCTGTCGCCGCCGACAGCATTGCAGAAGCCGTGCGCTGGGGTGCGGAAATTTTTCATACCCTGAAATCCGAACTTAAAGCGGCGGGCCACAATACAAATGTCGGCGACGAAGGCGGTTTCGCACCCAACATCGCCTCAACCCGCGATGCTCTCGACTTTATCATGGCGTCGATTGAAAAGGCAGGTTTCAAACCCGGTGATGATGTGGCGTTGGCCCTTGATTCTGCATCAACCGAATTCTTCCATGATGGAAAATATCACCTCAAAGGTGAGAGCAAGATACTCTCGGCAGAAGAGATGGGCGCATATTATGCCGACCTGATCGATGCATACCCCATCATCTCGATCGAGGATGGATTGGCAGAAGATGACTGGGCGGGCTGGAAGCATCTTACGAATGCCATCGGTGATCGTTGTCAGCTCGTCGGTGACGATCTTTTTGTCACGAACCCAAAACGTCTTGCCGATGGTATAGAGCAAGGCATCGGCAATTCGATCCTCGTGAAGGTCAACCAGATCGGAACCCTGACCGAAACCTTGCAAGCCGTAAATATGGCCAATCGTGCAGGCTTTACCGCCGTTATGTCGCACCGTTCAGGCGAGACCGAGGACGCGACCATCGCTGATCTCGCTGTGGCCACGAATTGCGGGCAGATAAAAACTGGCTCATTGGCGCGTTCTGATCGTCTCGCGAAATATAATCAACTCATCCGTATTGAGGAGGAACTTGGCGATATGGCCGTCTATGCCGGGCATCCTCTGGGCAGCGGACCGCAAGGTTGACATGATGGCGCGGAGACAAAGCCGGGCAGCACGCATCGCTGTTCTCATAGGTCTTCCCTTGTTGTTGATCGCCGGTATCGCCTATTTTAATGCGCGGACCTTCACCGGCGATTACGGCAGCGTCGCGCGCGATGACGTTGTTGCCAACCACGCCACAGCGCAACGGGAACTTGACCGGCTTGAAGCCCTTCTCGCAGAAAAGCGCCATCACAACGCTGGGCTGCGCGCTGACAGCGTCAACCTTGATCTGCTTGATGAACGCGCGCGGGCCGAGCTTGGTATGCTACGAAGCGATGAGGTTTTTCTGCTCGAAGAATAGCCCTTAAACGATTTTTACGGAGTAATCCCGTGCCTCTCGCTATTGCTTTTATCGTAACCTTTGTCATTGTTTATTTCATCCAGCGCCGCCGGGGTGCGATCATGCTGGATCGTCTGCACCGTGCTACATTGGCCGCTATGGCTGTATCATTCCTCATCGTTGCTGCTGCATTATTGTTCGGTGGATAACGCAAATCGTTCACGATCCGGGAACCTGGCTGCAAGCTAACTGTTTATCGACGCATTGCGATGATGATGTATCGTGTTACTTGTAAATGAAGTGGTGCTTGGCGTGACTTGCCCGTTTCAGGTGAGGAAAAGCAATGATGAACCCTGCGCTGAAACGTGGACGACAGGAATTTCGGGCGGCTTTCTGGTCGGCCAAAGGCTTGTTCGTGGTTGCAGCGGTAATGAGTTTTTTCGTGAACCTGCTGATGCTCACAGGCCCACTCTTCATGCTACAGGTCTATGATCGGGTTCTGGCAAGCGGTAGCATTCCGACATTGCAGGCATTGTTTCTGCTCGTTGCTGGATTATTCCTCGTAATGGGCCTGCTCGATTTTTTGCGCGGGCGCGTCCTCGCAAATGCAGGAGCGCGGTTTCAGGCGATGTTGGACGGGCGGGCGTTCGAGGCCACTATGCAAACTGCCCTTGTTCCAGAGGAACGCGCAAAACCGGCAACAGCGATGCGTGATCTGGAATCGATTCAGCAATTCTTGTCTGGTCCAGCCCCTTATGCCTTCTTTGATGCGCCCTGGACACCGATCTACATAGCGGTGATTTTCGTTCTACATCCATGGCTTGGCTGGTTTGCGATTGGTGCGGCAATCCTGCTGTTCACTATCGCGTTTCTCAATCAGGTAATGACACTCAAGCCAGAGATGGAATCGCGTCAGGCGAATGCCGCCGCTGAGAAATACTCCGAGTCAGTGCGGCGAGAAGCCGAAGCTGTTCGCGCCCTCGGAATGATTGATACGGCGAAGGCTCAGTGGGGAAAACAACGGGGTGAAGCTCTTGTCGCCCAGATGGTCCATAGTGGTCGTGCCGGATTCTTTCAGGCGATGTCAAAATCGCTGCGGCTGTTTCTTCAATCTGCAATTCTTGCTGTCGGGGCATTACTTGCCGTGCGGAATGAGATTTCACCCGGTGTGATGATTGCCGGGTCGATTATGATGGGTCGCGCCCTGGCACCCATCGATCAGGCAATCTCACAATGGCGCATATTCATTCGCGCGCGTCAGGCATCGAAGTCGCTGGAACAGTTTTTTGCCACAGTTCCCGTGAGTCAGCCCAAAACGGCCCTCCCTGACCCTGTAGCGCGCCTGACGGTTACAAATGTTGCTGTTGCACCACCCGGAACACGCCTTCCCATCGTGCGAGGCATTACCTTCGACGTGAAACCCGGCGAGGCCATCGGGGTGATTGGCCCAAGTGCCTCCGGCAAATCGACCCTTGCCCGCGCCATTGTTGGTATCTGGCCGGTTATGGCCGGTGAAGTCCGCCTTGACGGTGCGACACTCGATCAATGGTCCGGAGCCGATTTTGGCCGATTGATCGGATATCTGCCGCAGGACGTTGGCTTGTTTAACGGCACAGTGGCGCGTAATGTTGCTCGCTTGCAGGAAAACGCGGATGAGCGTGCCATTGTACTGGCTGCGGAACGCGCGGGCGCACATGAAATGATCCTCAGGCTGCCAAACGGTTACGACACCGAAATCGGCGAGGGCGGAACGCAACTGTCGGGCGGGCAACGCCAGCGTATCGGCCTTGCCCGGTGTTTATTTGGCGATCCTCCCCTTCTCGTCTTCGACGAACCAAACGCCAATCTCGACGCTGAAGGCGAGCAATCCCTGATCCATGCGATCCGACAGGCCAAGGAACGGGCACGGGCAGTGATTGTCATGGCACACCGCCCCAGTGCGATTGCCGTGTGTGATCGACTACTTGTCATGCGTGATGGCACGCCTGTCGCTTTCGGTCCACGTGATGAGATACTGCAAAAAACCACCAGCAGTCATGGTCAAGTAACCGAACTTAATCGGTCCGCAGCAGGGAGTCTGACATGAACGCGAAAAAGCCCATTTATGCCCACGATCCAACCCGATGGCGCGCACGGGGCTATGTTCTTGCAGGCGGTATCGTGATCCTTGGCCTCTTTGGTGGCATGACCGTCTGGGGTGTCGGTACCGAACTTGAAGGGGCCATCGTCGCACAGGGTGAACTACGCGTAGAAACAAAATCCAAACCCGTTCAACATCAGGAGGGTGGTATAGTTGGTGCGATATTCGTCAAGAACGGTGATGTCGTAAAAGCACAGCAACCCCTCATTCGGCTCGATCAGACGACACAACAAGCCAGCCTTGCCATTGTGGACAGCCAGCTTTTGGGTTTTCTGGCCACGCGCGCGCGCCTTCTGGCTGTGCGTGACGAACAGATGGGCGTCGTTTTTCCCGAAATCGTGCTCTCCGAATCCCGCCGCGATCCCAAACTGGAAGAAGCTGTTCGCGGACAGCGTGGCCTGTTCGATGCGCGCATATTTGGGTATCGCCAACAGCGCGCCCAACTTGCCGAACGGATCGGACAGCTTAAAAACGAAATCGCAGCATCAAATTCACGACGTCAAGGATTTGATATTCAACTCAAATCATTCGTTGAAGATCTCAAGACGCAACAGAGTCTGCTCGATCGGGGGCTAACGACGAGAACCCGGATGCAGCAGTTCATGCGCGAAAAAGCACGGATTGAAGGTGAGGTCGGGGCACTCATTGCCGATGAGGCCAGATTACAACGTCAAATACAGGAAACTCGAATCGAAATCACTCGGTTGCGGGAAACGCGTCGTGAGCAAGCACTCGATGAACTGCGTGATGTAGAGGCACAGATCGCTGAGTTGCGGCAGCGCAAGATCGTGGCGGGCGATGCTCTTCGGCGTATCGAAGTGCGTGCCCCGGTCGATGGCGTGGTTCAGGACATCACGGTTTTTTCAACCGGAGCAGTCGTCGCGCCAGGTGAGCCAATTATGACCATCGTTCCGGTTGCTGATCGCCTGATTCTGGAAGCGAAAGTCGATACCGTAAAGCGGGATAAAATCTATGTTGGCCAACCAACCCGTGTTCTCTTTACAGCCTTTAATCAACGCACAACACCAGAGCTGAATGGTGAACTTTTTGCTATTTCCGCCGACCGCAAGATCGATGAGGTTTCCGGTGTACCCTATTATGGTGTTGAAATTCTTCTTCCCGAAAAGGAACGGGAGCGACTTGGCGAGGAAAATGTACTTGTGCCAGGAATGCCCGCCAATATCTATATTCAAACCGAGGGTCGCAGTCCTTTGAACTATCTATTAAAACCAATCCTCGACAATTTCGAACCGGCATTTAAGGAATAGCTTTATGCGGATGAATTCGGTGATTTGAATATATATTGAAACATAAGCAAACAAAAAGTATATCGATAAAGACGATCCATTATACGGCGATTGTAGATCAGGATCAGGAGTATCGACTATGAAGACCGCTACCATGTTGGCAGCTTTCACCATGCTTGTAACTTCAGGGGCCCAGGCGCAAAGTGTTGCGGCGCCGGTTGCGCCGGTTCAGGTGCAACTTGAAACACAAGGTCTTGGTGCTTCAGTTAAACCCCTCGTCGCTGCAGGTGTTGGCGTCGCGGTACTCGCCGGTATTATCGTTATTATCGCGGATGACGACGATAATGATGATGATTCTACTAATGGGACACGTTGACAGCTATTTCCACTATTTACGAGTTAGAGCGTTCATGCTATATTTAATATTGTCTGAACGTGAAATTTGAATCCATAGATTCGTCTTTTACGTGCAGGCACGGGCAGCTATGTTCGAGCCGCACCTTGCAAGCATTGTAGCCGTTATCCGCACTAGATATTGAGGAATATGAGAGTAATGAAAACCGCAATCGCCATAATCGCTGCTGCATCCTTCGCCGCATCAGCAGTACACGCAGAAGAAGCCAAGCCTGCTGCTACAGGGCAAACCGTAGCGGTCTCGCAAAATTTGCCCCCAACCGGACTTAGCAATCCTGCACTGACGTTCGGTGCCCTGACCGCTTTGGCCGTCGGTGGTTTTATTCTGGCAGTAGCGCTGGACGACGACGATAACGACGACAATAACGCTACGAACGGTACCCAGTAACTTATTGTACCATTCAACTGAGCACTTAATACAAGCCGCCCCTATTTGGGGGCGGCTTTTTTTTGTGGATTATCGCGCTTCAGGGTAACAAAAAAAGCCACCCCGGTTTTCCGGGATGGCCATCATTATTCATAGGATATCGCCAGTAGTGGCGACTTACATCATGCCCATGCCGCCCATGTCGCCCATGCCGCCACCAGCAGGCGCAGCGCCTTTAGGTTCTGGCTTATCAGCAACCATTGCTTCGGTGGTGATGAGCAGTGCGGAAACGGATGCAGCATCCTGAAGAGCAGTACGCACGACCTTTGCGGGGTCGATAATACCTTTTTCCATCAGGTTGCCATACGCTTCGTTCTGCGCGTCGAAACCAAAACTGGTGTCGGTGTTCTCAAGGATCTTGCCGACGACAACCGAACCATCCACGCCTGCGTTTTCCGCGATCTGACGGGCGGGAGCTTGAACGGCGCGGCGGACGATTGCAATACCACGATCTTGGTCAGCGTTCTCACCGGTCATGCCGTCGAGTGCGCGTGCGGCGTGAAGCAGAGCCACACCACCACCCGGTACCACGCCTTCCTGAACGGCGGCGCGGGTTGCGTTCAGCGCATCATCGACGCGGTCTTTACGCTCTTTGACCTCAACTTCGGTCGAGCCACCAACGCGGATCACGGCAACACCACCGGCGAGTTTCGCGAGGCGTTCTTGCAGTTTTTCACGGTCATAATCTGACGTGGTTTCTTCAATCTGCTGCTTGATCTGCGCAACACGTGCGTCGATCTCGGATTTATCGCCAGCACCGTCAACGATGGTCGTATCGTCTTTGCCAATGCGG
>CALFFK010000088.1 GCA_937957975.1 uncultured Neomegalonema sp. | reverse complement strand
ACAGTTTTTGTGAATTTCCAAATTCTATTGGAAAAATCTTCCTGATCTAACTTTGCGATGATAATACCCTCACGCAAATTCCCGTTTTCATCAGTTATAGTGGTGAGTTTCGCATGAGACCAAGTAAGGAACGCGGTTTTTCCAACTCCCTTTCTGCCGCCTCCAATTTTTCCGCTATGCATGAGATACAATTCGCCAGTTTGGGGATCTTCAGCAAAATAACCTGCAACGCTCATGGAGTTTGTTGAGGAAGGTATATTTGTCTCAACACTGATTATCTGTTGTGCTTTGTCGGGATTATAGATGCCAAAAGCATTCCAGAAGCGTGGTGTGATAACATCTTCAAGTGATTGAGAGGCGAACCAAAGAGAACCTGATCCGTTTGAAAATATCGGTGCTTCTACAACACCTGAAGGAAAGCCAATCAAGCCTTTCCCTTGTGGGGATAGCGCCTTTTCGAGCGAAAGCCGCATTCTCCGCTGAGCTTTTTCTTTTTGTTTCTTTTGCCAAACTAATTTTAACACTCAAGAAACCTTCCATACAGAGTGTTAAAGATGTGGTTGAACCAACCGATGATATTGAGAGTCGCGTTGACGTGATATTGACGGTAAAGTTGGCAAGTTCCTGACTTGTTCTGCATGATTCTGCAAGGCAGGGGCGAGATTGTAATCCTACATCTCAGCACTATCAATGACTTGCATGGTGCTGCCGGAGAGAATTGAACTCTCGACCTCTCCCTTACCAAGGGAGTGCTCTACCTCTGAGCTACGGCAGCGTCGGCGGGCGTTCTAGCGGGCGGTTAAGGCGGTGACAAGCGATAATCGGATCGGACATAGTACTTCATTCCTATCCATAAAACCTCAACAACAACTTTCTCAAGGCCGCCAATTGCTGAAAGGCCATTGGGCTGCGCGGCTTTCGGCGATTACGGTGCCAACCTTGCGGGGTGGATGGCCCTGCGCCTGACCATCGATCAAGCGAAGGGCCATCCAGACTCCGAGCGCAGCAAAAATTGCACCGCCCGCATATTGACCAATCAGCACACCCGGCGCTCCCATCCATTGGGCGCCCAGCCATGCAAAGGGCAGAGTACCAAGTGTATGACGCCCCCAATTGATAAGGGCAGCATAAGTGGGGCGTTCAAGGTTGTTGAAAGCGGCGTTCGTTGTGAAGAGAACCGCATTGAAAAAGAAGGCAAGCGACAGCGGCCCACAAAACAGAAAAACCAGATCGCGCGCTTCATCTGCCGTATTGAAAAGATCAGCAATCTCTACACGGAACAGATACAAAAACGCGGAAACAATAAGAACATAGATAGCCACAAAGACCAGAGCCGTGCGAAAGGCCTCGCGTACCCGATCAAATTGCCCTGCCCCGAAATTCTGGCCAACGATTGGTCCTACCGCGCTGGACAATCCAAAAACGAGGCAAAACGCGAAGGGGGTCAACCGCCCGATAACGGCATAGCCTGCAACGGCCTGTGTTCCGAAATCCGCGATCATGCGGGTGACAAAAGCAAACCCAACAGGCGTCGCGATATTCGTGAGGATTGCCGGGGCGGCAATGCCGAAAACGGCCCCGGTATCCTTGCGGAGAGAGGCGGATGACGGGTGTGCGACGCCGTTATGAATGGCGATAATGGGTTTCCATGCAGCGATAAACAGGGTGGTACGCGCGATTACCGTGGCAATGGCCGCGCCCTCCAGCCCCAATCCCGCTGTAAAAATCAGCAAGGGATCAAGGACGGCATTTATCGTGGCCGCCGAAAGGGTCGTAGTCATCGCTCGCCGGGCGTCTCCATACGCGCGCAGCAAGGCTCCACCACACATGCCGAGCATCAGGAAAGGCGTACCGAATGCGGCGATTCTCAGAAAGGAAACGGCGTAATCATGGGCATCACCACTTGCGCCGATAAGGGTCAACAATGGTCCCGCAAAAGCAATCAGTGCAAGGGTTGATGCGATCCCGACAACAATGACGATGACTGCAATCGACCCGGCCATCCTACGCGCCCGCTCTACATCGCCAGCCCCAAGCGCCCGCGCCGTCAGCGCGCCCATGGCAATGGCAAGACCGATACTGATAGAGGTAAAAAAGAAGAGAAGCGTTCCAGCATATCCCACAGCAGCGGCCAGCGCATCCTTACCGAGCAGCGAGATGAAATAGAGATCAGCGAGATCGACGAGAAAGATCGCGAGCAATCCGGCCCCGGAACTGAGGGTCATCATTACAGTATGTCGTAGAATCGACCCTGTGACGAACTTTCCGGGCTTTGCTTCCATCTCACGCATTCAGGGCTGATACAGCAATGAACCATGCAAGATACAACGATCTTTTGGATACAGCCTCGCACGGGGCATCAACGATGGTCTGGGCCAGGCAATAGATAGGACAGCGTCCTGCCACATCGCCCGGCCTTGATACTCAAAGGCTGTCAAACGCCGCCGTAAACCCGCTCAGGGAAATCGGCAAGCGCACGCGATCTTCCGGGCTGGGTGAAAGGATTATGTGTGCCGTCCCCCCAACTTTCATCTGCTCCAGCATCGCAGGGGCAATCGGCGCACGAACCACACACCCATCGGGAATACACCGTTCGAACGGCACAGCCCTCGGCTCGTTCTGATCGACCTGCAACCCAAGCGCACCGGGCAGGAAGACGCCAAGCGGCACAACGATTTCAGCCAATGCAAGAATTGGTTGCCCGGCATTGTCGGTCAGCCCCTTGGGCCTGAAGATCGTAAAAACCGCATCCGCTGTCTCAGCCGTCCGCTTGTGTAGCTGAACCATGATGCAATCATCCGGCCCGTAGCATTGAACCTCCCACTGACCATGCGTGGCCTTCAGCGTGGGTGATGGTGGTGGCGACGTGGGTTGAGTCGATTGTGCCACTGCCGAGAGAGGCAAGAGAACACCGAGCAAAGCGACAAGAGCCAGACGCATCGCTGAATTCCTTTCGAGTAGTTCCAGACGGAAGGCATACGCACCGTTGACTATACCGCCAACGCTCTACCAAGTTTTACAGCAGAGTTGAACCGCAGTAAGGCGCGTTTGAGGCAGGTTATGGCAGATGCCGATGCCGTCCCGATATCGTTCCACTCTATTCGTGCCCTGCCATAGCCCGGCGCAGCCGTGTAAGGTTGTCACCAACCGGGTCCACATTCCCGCTATGGGCGCTTCGATGCCCGAACAGGGGGATAATCGACGCGCCCCCTTGCTCGCTTTCCAGGCACGATGTGGATTGCTCCTGTTGATGAAGTTCCGTTGAGACCATCGGTCCCCGTGACAACTCGTCCAGCCGCCTTGCGCGGTCATGCAAGCGGTCCACACGCAGCATAAAGTCGGCAAGTTGCGATGAAATCTCGCCCTCATCGCGCGAAAAGATTGGCGATGGAGCGTGAAGCCTTGCTGCTTGTCCTTCCTCACCTGGCGTCGGTATCAACTCGCTGACTGCCCAGGAGCATGTCGCCGTCATCCGCCAATTCGCTTGGGCGAGAACATGCGCGGTCATTGCAGAATGTTTCTCTACCAGTGCATGTGTTTGTGCTTCTTCCAGCATATCTGTTGCTTCATGCAACAGGTGCTTCAGAATCCGCGCGTCGATCCGCATATCGTGCGAATCATGGTTCCCCGTATTTTTCATTATTGAAATCCCCCGATTTCACTGTCCCTGTTCTGGACTGTAAAGCCGGGGGGTTTAATGTCAGGTCTGTAGGAACGGATAATTTGGAAACAATTGTTCTAAAAACCCAGCAATCGGATTTTTATCGAACTCTATTACGCGACGAACCTGCGCTTGAGGGCTGGCATATTTTCAAGGGCGGATTCGAAGGTCGTCTTCGATTCATTGCCGAGCGTCTCGTATAACGCATCGGGACCGCACAGCAGCAGCGTGATCCGATTGAACAGACCCTCTTCGTCGAGCGGGTCACACGGAATTAGCTCGGCACTGCCTGCCTGTCGCGTCAGGGAAATGCGCGCTGGTGACACACGATCTGTCAAGACAAGTGCTTGTGGTACTTCGGTGTAGGCGGCATTGCCGCTGGCGGCGGCACGGGCCGCCAACATCGTTTCGCCGCCTTGCGCCCATGGACCGATTATCAACTGGGGCACGCGGGAACGCATTGCCTTGCGGGTTAGCGCAAGGCTGTCGAAAATGCTAACGTCAACACCTGGAACACGCTGAAGCACAGCAAGGATAGCCTTGCGACGCGGTGCATCTGGTTCGATCAGAAAAATGAGCGAGTCGGCCATGGTTCTCAATTCCGCGTAATCGGAACCCTGATTCTTCCATGGAAAAGGTTAATTTTAGGTAACAACTTGCAGCCCGTCTGAACCGTCCCCTGTTTATCCACGGAACCATCCCCAACCGGTTTCTGCTGAAAACTGCATGGTTCCCTATGCTTGGCCGCCCTCGTTTTCGGTTGGACTCACACCGAAAAAAATCTGTTAAAATGCACTTGCATTGACAGGAACGCGACCACTAAGAATGGGGTGTGAACTGACAGGGCTGTACCATATGTTGTGTGTTTTTGCCTTATTTTGGCATAGTAACGAAAAGATGAACCGCATGAATAGCTTAGGGCTGGCGGCGAATTCAAACGATGAAAAAAGAAGGCGAAACGCGCCCTTGGGTGGACGGATCGTCATACAAGAGGGAGCAGAGACATGAAGATCGAGCGTTTCGAAACCACGGCAGACAACGACGCCTATGCAGGCATCGATTTCAAAACAATCGTCAGCGAAATTCGCAACCCTGACGGCTCGATCGTCTTCCATCTTGGCGATGTCGAAGCCCCAAAAAAATGGTCGCAGGTTGCTTGCGACGTGCTGGCCCAGAAATATTTCCGCAAGGCCGGTGTGCCCGCCGCACTCAAGCGCGTGAAAGAAAAAGACGTTCCCGAATTTCTTTGGCGTTCTGTACCCGATGGCAAAGCCCTCGAAAAGCTACCCGAAGACGAGCGTATGACGGGCGAGCACAGCGCAAAACAGGTGTTCGACCGCCTCGCGGGTGCGTGGGCCTATTGGGGTTGGAAGGGCGGTTATTTCACTGCCGAATCCGACGCCCGCGCCTATTACGATGAAATGCGTGTGATGTTGGCCACCCAAAAGGCCGCGCCGAACTCTCCCCAATGGTTCAACACAGGACTCCACTGGGCCTATGGCATAGACGGCCCAAGTCAGGGCCATTTCTATGTTGATTACAAGACCGGCAAGATGGTGCGCGCTACCTCCAGCTACGAACACCCACAGCCCCATGCCTGCTTTATCCAGTCCGTCACCGATGATCTTGTCACCGAAGGCGGAATTATGGACCTTTGGGTTCGCGAAGCGCGTTTGTTCAAATACGGCTCTGGCACTGGCACAAACTTTTCCAATCTGCGCGGTGAGGGTGAGCCGCTATCAGGCGGGGGCCGCTCCTCCGGTCTTATCAGCTTCCTGAAGATTGGCGATCGTGCCGCCGGTGCGATCAAGTCGGGCGGGACCACCCGCCGTGCGGCGAAGATGGTCATCATTGATGCCGATCACCCTGATATTGAGGATTTCGTCGATTGGAAGGTCAAGGAAGAACAAAAAGTAGCCTCCCTTGTCGCCGGATCGAAGCTCCATGCACGTCACCTCAACGCCGTGATGTGCGCGGTGAAAACGTGGGATGGTGTTGAAGCCGATGCCATCGACCCCAAGAAGAACGCCACCCTGAAAAGCGCGATCAAGGAAGCACGCAAGGCTTGCATCCCGGATAATTACGTCCAGCGTGTGCTGCAATATGCAAAGCAGGGATATGAAAGCATCGAATTCCCGACTTATGAAGCCGATTGGGATTCGGAAGCCTATCTCAGCGTTGCGGGCCAGAACGCCAATAACTCTATTCGCGTTACCGACGATTTCCTCGCCGCAGCCCAGCAAGGCAAGGACTGGGATCTCATTCGCCGCACTGACGGCAAGGTGGCCAAGACCATCTCTGCATCCGATCTTTGGGACCGGGTAGGCCACGCCGCATGGTCCTGCGCTGATCCCGGAATCCAGTACCATGACACGGTAAATGACTGGCACACCTGCCCCAATTCCGGCCCGATCCGGGGATCGAACCCGTGTTCCGAATATATGTTCCTCGACGATACGGCGTGTAATCTTGCCTCGATGAATTTGCTCGCATTCACCGACAAGAGCGGCAAATTCGACATTTCGGCCTATGAACATGCCGTGCGCCTGTGGACACTGACCCTCGAAGTCTCGGTCCTGATGGCGCAATTTCCATCCGAAGCCATCGCACAAGGCTCCTATGATTTCCGCACGCTCGGTCTTGGTTACGCCAATATCGGCGGTTTGCTGATGACCATGGGGCTTGGTTACGACTCCGACGAAGGCAGAGCGCTCTGTGGTGCGCTTTCGGCCATTATGACCGGCGTTTCCTATGCCACCTCTGCCGAGATCGCCTCTGAGGTTGGCCCCTTCCCGCGTCATGCCGAAAATGCCGAAGACATGCTGCGCGTTATGCGCAACCACCGCCGCGCGGCGAACGGGGAAAAAGCGGGCTATGAGCGTTTGCGCACCGCCCCCGTTCCCCTTGACCATGCCAATTGTCCTGATCAACGGCTGGTGAACGCCGCCCGCGACGCATGGGAACGCGCCGTCACACTCGGGGAAAAACACGGCTATCGCAATGCCCAGGCCTCCGTGGTTGCACCCACCGGCACCATCGGCCTCGTCATGGATTGCGACACCACCGGGATCGAGCCGGATTTCGCGTTGGTCAAATTCAAAAAGCTCGCCGGGGGCGGTTACTTCAAGATTATCAATCAGGCCGTTCCGGCGGCCCTCAAATCCCTCGGCTATAACGAACAGCAAAGCCGCGAGATCATCGACCACGCGGTTGGCCATGGCACGCTAAAAGACGCACCCGGCGTCAATCACGAGACGCTGACAGCCAAAGGCTTCGGCAAAACCCAGATTGATGCTGTGGAAGCCGGCCTTGGTTCTGCCTTCGATGTCAAGTTCGCTTTCAACCAGTGGAGTCTTGGCGAGGAATTTTGCACCAAGACTCTTGGCATCGACGCCGCCAAACTGATTGATCCCGGTTTTGATATGCTTCGTCACCTTGGGTTCAGCCGCAAGGAAATCGACGCGGCAAATGCCTATGCCTGCGGAACCATGACGCTTGAGGGCGCGCCGTATCTGGCGGACGATCACCTCAATGTCTTCGATTGTGCCAATCCCTGCGGCAAGACAGGCACGCGGTATCTGTCATGGGAGAGCCATATCCGCATGATGGCCGCTGCACAGCCCTTTATCTCCGGCGCTATCTCCAAGACCGTGAACATGCCCAACTCGGCCAGCATCGACGATTGCAAGGCCGCCTATATCCTGTCGTGGCAGCTTGCATTGAAAGCCAACGCTCTCTACCGCGACGGCTCAAAACTCTCGCAACCATTGGCATCACAGCTTATCGACGATGATGAGGACGAGAGCGATTTGCTCGACGCCATCGCCGCCGACCGCCCCGCCGCCCTGCGCGCCGAAGCCCTTGCCGAGCGGATTGTCGAGAAGATCGTCTATCGCGATGTCGCCAAGCGCGAACGTGAAAAGCTGCCCCAGCGTCGCAAGGGCTACACCCAAAAAGCCATCATCGGCGGGCATAAGGTGTATCTGCGAACCGGCGAGTATGAAGACGGGCGCATCGGTGAAATCTTCATTGATATGCACAAGGAGGGCGCGGCCTTCCGGGCGATGATGAACAACTTTGCCATCGCCGTGTCGCTGGCCCTGCAATATGGTGTGCCGCTGGAGGAATTCGTGGATGCCTTCACCTTTACCCGGTTTGAGCCAGCGGGGGTCGTGCAGGGCAACGATTCGATCAAGAACGCCACCTCGATCCTCGATTACATCTTCCGCGAACTGGCGGTCAGCTATGCGGGCCGCAATGATCTGGCTCATGTGGACACCGGCGGCACTCGCTTCGATGAATTGAGCGCGCCCGAAAAAGGACCGAACATTCGCGCGATCAACGAGAATGGCATGGCCCGCCCGGCCATCGACATCGTTCGACAGCTTGCCTCGACCGGCTATCTGCGCACCAAGCTGCCCGATGGCTTCACCGGCGATCTGGCCGTTGAATCTGTCAGCCCGGCAGCAGACGGCACAAGCACCGTTACCGAACGCGCGGTTGAAGCCACGGAATCCGTGGCCAGCAAAGTGCTCGACCGCGTGGCCGAAGCGAAGATGAAGGGCTACGAGGGCGATGCCTGTGGCGAATGCGGGAATTTCACGCTGGTCAGGAACGGCGCGTGTTTGAAGTGCAATTCCTGTGGTGGCACGAACGGGTGTAGTTGATCTTGAACACTAAATAGGAGAGCCAGAATGGTTCCAGAAACTTTTATATCTTCTCTCGAATTGAATGATGTTTCCATTACGAGAACACGGTTGACCCCGAATGAAGCCATCGCTGTATGGCTTATGAAGTGGTCTGGCGACCGTCACGACATCGTCGCCGCTAAATTAGGCATCAATCAGGGACGTATCGCCGAGGTGCTGACGGAGCAGAAGCACATTGGATCACGCGTGGCGGCATTCAGACTCAAATCTGGGTAAAAAGTCACTGGCCTTCTATTTTTCATAAGAAAAGCGTCTTGCGTAGCGTAGGCCGCTTCTCTTTTTTACATTGCGCGGTAGCTATCACCCCATGTCCCGCCAGAAAAAATACCCAAACACCCCCGATGGTCGTTACTTCGTCGCGAAGGGTGTTTTGTGGCGCTGCACCAATCCTGCGCTGTCAGATGGTGAGCGGCGCGCGCAGGTTAAGGCGCTGATGAAGGGGCGAGTTGGGGAGCGCAAGGCGGAAACCGGTGAGGAAATCCGCGCGGCACGGGCAGCAATTGATGCCGCCAAGCGCGCGCTTGGCGAGCGGGGGCCGGTCTGGTGGGATGACGGGGCCGAACCTGTCGATGGCCAAAAACCGGAAAACACACCTTATGCGGAGTGGTGGGCCAGCCTACCGGACGAAGACAAGGCCGACGCGCGCGCTGACCAAAGTAATCGGCGATCAGGTTAAGCCAAAGAGTGTCAGGAAATACGCGGCTCTTGGCGCAATTCCTGACTCATCTTGATCGCCAAATACTCTGAACGCCGAAAATCAATCGTCAAAGCGACGAACGACCAGAACCGCGTTAAGACCACCAAAAGCAAAGGAATTGGAGAGCGCGAAAGGAACATCGGTTTCGCGGGCTTCATTCGGCACCACGTCAAGATCACACTCGGGGTCCGCTTCCTCAAAATTGGCGGTTGGCGGCACGATCCCGGAGCCAAGGGCCGAAAGGGTCGCCGCCATTTCCAGCGCACCCGCCGCCCCGATGCAATGGCCATGCATGGATTTCGTAGAGGAAACCAGCAAACGGTCAGCATGATCACCGAACACATCCCGTATCGCGGCACATTCGGTCTTGTCATTCGCCGTCGTGGCTGTGCCATGGGCGTTAATATAGGCAATCTCTCCACCACCCAGCCCGGCATCTGCAAGCGCGGCTCGCATCGCCCGCGCGGCCCCATCCAGTGAGGGCTGCACAATGTCGTTCGAATCCGCAGTCATGCCAAAACCGACGACTTCACCAAGGATAGTCGCCCCGCGCGCCTTTGCGGCCTCCATCTCCTCCAGCACGAGGATTGCGGCCCCCTCGCCCTGCACCATCCCGCTACGGTTTTTGGAAAAGGGGCGGCAGGTGTCCTTCGACATGACGCGCAAGCCTTCCCACGCTTTCAGCACGCCGTAGGTCAGGCCCGACTCGCAGCCCCCCGTTACGGCGGCATCGGCCATGCCACACCGGATCAACTGAAAGGCTTGCCCGATAGCATGGTTTGAGGAGGCACAGGCGGTAGAGACAGACCATGCCGGCCCTTTCAACCCATGCTCCATGCTGATCCAGCTTGCCGGTGCATTGGCCATCAGCTTGGGCACGGTAAAGGGATGCACACGCTGTTTACCATCGCGGTAGATGAGCCGGTAATTATCATCCTGGGTATGTTGGCCGCCCATGGAAGTACCAATCACCGTGGCAGTGCGCATTCCCAGTTCTTCGGTAAACTCGACACCGGATTGTCCAATCGCTTCCTTTGCCGCCGTCAGCGCCATCTGGGTAACGCGATCCCGCAAGGTCAGGTCGTTTTTGTTGAAATGGTCGGTGGCGACATAGCCTTTGGCTTCGGCAGCAATGCCGATAGTTAGCCCCTCGGTTTCAATCAATTCGATAGGGCCAATGCCCGACCGCCCCGCGCGCAAGGCGTCAACATGCGCGTCGTACCCAATGCCGAGCGCGGACACGACGCCCGTTCCGGTGACGACCACACGTCGCATCAACCGATCAAACCTTCTCCGCAGTGAGCTTTATTACCCCATCTTCGACGGCCTTAACGGTGGAGATGTCGAATTCCTCGGAATTTGGCTCATTGGCATTATAGGGAACCGAGACACCGAATTCTTCCTCGATGGCGAAGACGATCTCCACCAGCCCAAGGGAATCGAGGCCAAGGTTATCCATTGTCGATTCGGGTGTAACCTGCTCAACGTCAATCATCGCCTGTTCGGCGACAATGACGCGGACCCGCTGGCGTATGTCATCGCTCATCGAAATACTTTCCCGGTGGCTATCCGCCGTTTTCCGCGCACGGAATAGGTCAATTAACTGGCACTGTCCATCGCAGAAAGCCGTTTTTTCAAGGCATCTACCGTGTCCATCAATCGTGGCAGTCGTCGAATCGCCATGATGGACCGTACTGCCTCGTCGCGTGGCATCGCGGGAACGCCCATCACAATAGACCGCCCCCTGACGTTACTGGCCACGGCAGAAGCGGCGGCAACAAGGACATCAGAGCCGATTTTCAGGTGGTCTGCGACGCCGACTTTGCCCCCAAGAACAACGCGATCCCCGATAGCGGCGCTGCCCGCGATGCCGACCTGAGCACATAGCATACAGGTCTCGCCAATACTGACATTATGGCCAATCTGAACCTGATTATCGATTTTGGTTCCCGAACCAATACGGGTGTTCCGAAGCGTTCCCCGGTCAATAGTGGTTCCGGCCCCGATCTCCACATCATCGCCCAATGTCACAGCGGCGAGAGAGTAGATGCGTTCGAGTGCGAGGTTCCGGGTGGCAGATTCGCTGCCACCGCCGCTCTTTGCGGCCTCGACCGCACCGAAGTCGGGGGTGACAAAGGAAAAGCCATCTGCACCGATGACAGCGTTCTGATGGATGATCGCCCGCTCACCAATCTTCACACGGCTGGCAATCCGTGCTCCGGCATGGACGAGAGCGCCCTGCCCCAGCACAGCATTCTCACCGATAGAAACATGGGAATGGATTTGGCTGCCCGCACCGATGCTCGCATAGGCGGCAATGTGAACGAAGGGACCAATGTGGACACCCTCACCGATCTCGGCGCCCGGCTCGACCACAGCAGAAGGGTGAATACCCGGCGCAAGCGCGTCAGGTTTGGCAAAGGCACGGGTAGCGTGGGCCATTGCATAGCGGGGACGCGGGGCAATAATTGCGGCGACCAACCCTGCCGCCCGCCAATCCGCCCCTTGCGCCACGAGAGCTGCACGGGCCGAACCCGGCTCGATCCTGCTGAGGAAATCGGGAGAGCTGGCCATGACCAAAACGTCTGGCTCCGCCATTGAGGGATGAACGAGGCCAGTGACACGGAGAGTGCCGTCACCTTCGAACGTCGCGCCAAGGGCTGCCGCAAGATCGGCAACCATATATGATTCGGCCATTCGCCTCTCCGCTCATCAGGAATTTGCCCGCAAGGCACGCGCAAGGATTTCGTCGCGCTTGTAGACGTCTTCGCGGAAATTGAGAACACCTGCTTCATCGACCCATGAGGTCAGGTATAACAGCGAAATCGGAATTGGGCGCTCAAGAGGCACATTCGTCTCTTTGCCAGTTGCCAGCGTTTCCTCAATCATTGTGCCGGGATCTTCAAGCTGGTCAGAAAGCAGCAGCCACGCAAGCGCGAAGGGGCGCTCGACACGAACACAGCCATGGCTATAGGCACGACTGTCGGACGCGAACAGATGTTTCGACGGCGTATCATGCAGATAGATGTTATAGCCGTTCGGGAACATGAACTTCACATTGCCAAGGGCATTGCCTTTTCCGGGGCGCTGGATCACGCCCATATCGGACACGCTCTCGCGGGTTTCGGATTTCCAATCGACCGTCGCCGGGTCGATTTTCTTCCCACCGCGCAGCAGGATCATGTTGTTACGTTCCAGAAAGGTGGGGTCTTTCTGCATATCAGGCAGGATCTCACGCCGGATGATACTTCTGGGAACCGTCCATGTAGGATTCAGAACGATATAGCTCATCTGGTCGTTGAATTCCGGGGTTTGAAGGCGGCGTTCGCTTTTGCCGATAACAACGCGCGCATCATGGACCGGCGCACTGGCGTCATCATAGACAGTCATGCGGAAATCGGGCTGATTTACCTCAATCCGGCGACCAGACATCCGATCCTTACGCCAGCGCAGGCGTTCAAGGTTCAGCATGGCCTGAGCGAGGCGCATTCCAAGCGGCGCATTGAGCGCGCGCAAGGTAGCAGGGCCAGCGATGCCGTCAGCAGTGAGGCCGTGGCGCTTCTGAAAGGCCGCGACGGCCCCCATCAACCGCTCATCATAAGCCGCAATGTCGGGGTCGCTCGTCACACCGGAAAGATCGGGTTCGGGGGCAAGATCGCCCATTGCCATCAGACGCCGCCGCAGCTTTGCAACTTCGGTTGAAACAGCACCGGGAGCTAGGCCACCCGACTCGACGGTATCCCCCCAACCACCCCGATTCACCTGCTCCATCATCCGCAAAACAGCGGCGCGCAGATTACGATAACGAATATTCGTTGGTGCAAGGCTGTCGAGCAGGGCACCGACATTTTCAGCTTTCGCTGCCCGGTGCAACAACTGGATCGGATTGATCCGCGCGGGATCGATATGGACGCGCGCTTCGAGGCTTTCAGGATCGACCATGCCCGAAACGAGATCGGTGGCGTAGCGCATGTAAGCAATGGAGAGGGCGCGTTCGAGCTTTTGCGCCTCCTGTAATCCCGGCTTGGCAGTGAACGCCTCAAGCATTCCACGCAATGTCTCGACATCATAACGAGACGGCGGCAGGCCATGCCCCGGTGCCGCCTGAAACTGGGCGAGTAGTGCTTTGGCCCGGTCCAGATCCTTACTGCCCCGAACCCATAGTTTCGGAGCATTCGCATCCGATGCAAACAGATCGAAGGCCGCAGCAAGGGGATCATAGATGCTCTGTTGTACTTCCTTGGAGGTGCTCCTGACCGTTGTATTGGCGGCCGCCTGGGCAAACCCACCGCCTGCAAGACAGGCGATAGCTAAAATTTGCGCTATTGAAACGCCCCGGACCTTCCGCAGTAAACCAATGCGAAAACCGTCTCTGCGATACTGCCCCATGAACCGAAAGGCGTCCTGGGGGGACGTCACCATTGCGCTGGTAGATTTACCGCTGCGAGAAGCGAAGACCGTCTTGGGGACTACATTCATGTCTGACACGTCACCTCTCCGTACCAATTGCACCCGGCGTAGCCTGATTGTCGGAGCCACTGCCAGTCTTATGCTCTGTCCGTTCCGCAGCGTCGCGGCCCGTGCGGGTGATCTTCGCAGGATTAATATTTACAATCCACGAACAGACGAGCGTCTTGATGCCATATATTATGCTTACGGTGAATACATTCCGGGTGTGATGGCGGAAATTGATCGCGTTCTGCGTGATTTTCGCACGAACGAAATGCATAGAATCGATCCACGCGCCGTCGATATTGTCTCTGCGACACAGTACATGATCGGGCATGATCGGCCCTTCTCGGTGATCTCCGGTTTCCGCTCACAACGCACGAATGATGCCTTGCGCAGACGCTCTGGCAAAGTAGCAAAAAATTCCTATCATATCAAAGGCATGGCTATGGACCTTCGTATGAAGGGTGTTTCAGCAGATACCATCGGCAACATCGGTGAACGGCTCAGGGCCGGCGGTGTCGGGCGCTACAGTTCTTCAAATTTTGTGCATCTCGACAGCGGTCCCGTCCGTGAATGGGGATATTAAATCGACACCGTCAGCAAGCGGCGCAAACCTCTGCGCGGCTGAAAATAACTTTTTCGTGCAACACTTCAAGCAGCGTAGAAAACTGTATCATTTTCAGCCGTCCAAACCTTGTCGACAAATTTTTGTTACAGTTCCAAATCATCGAGGCGTAACAGCAATACGATCTCTTTCATGACAAGGTTCGCCACACCCTGACGGTTTTCAGCGGTCGTCTCCAACGATCTTCGGTATTCCAAGTGTTTCCTGCTCTGCCGTTGCCACGGCTGTAAGCGCAGCTCCGGCGGCTGCTTCGCGTTGATCTGGTGGAAGCGCGTCGAGTTCGTGTTCGGAGAGGCGAACTGTGACTTCGCGGTGAGCGAACTTGATTCCATTCTCGGCAAACAACTCGCGCAATCGCGAATAGACGAGCTTGCGGGTCGTCCATTGGTCGCCAGGTCGGGTCATGAACTTGACCCGGATTATCATGGCCGAGTCTTCCATTTTATAGATGCCCTGGGATTTGAGGGGCTGGAGGAACTTCATGCCTTCTGTCGGGTGATTGACAAGCTCCTGCCCCAGCGACTTGATGAGTTTCCGAACCTTTTCGACATCAGTGTCATAGGTAATCCTAATCGGCAGCTTCACCATCACCCAATCACGGGAATAGTTGGTCAGATGTGTAATCTCGCCAAAAGGGATCGTGTGTAACGCACCAAGGTGATGGCGAAGCTGGAATGAGCGGATCGATATTTTTTCGACAGTGCCTTTTACCGTACCTATATCGATATATTCGCCTTTACGGAACGCATCGTCAAACAGGTAGAACATACCCGAAAGGATGTCGCGGATGAGGGTCTGCGCGCCAAAGCCGATGGCGATACCGACAACACCGGCACCGGCGAAGAGGGGCGCAACATTGATGCCCATCTTCAACAGCACCATAACGATCACACTGATGGAGATCGTGAAGAGCAGGAAATTTCGGAACAGCGGCAACAATGTCGCCAATCGCGAAGCCGCGCTCGCTCCACTACCTTCGTCGCCTGGCTCAGGCCCGGTGTCGTCGCCGACCTCCTCCTCAATCCGCGTATCGATCCAGATACGGGTAGCATGGTAAAGCAAATAACCGATCAAACAGATGTCGATGACATCTTGTACAGGATCAAGCGCCCCGCCTTCGTCCAGCAGATAGCCGAAATCCCATATATGCAGCAGCGCGTAGATACCCGCGCCCAAAGCGAAGATCGAGGCCGTGCGTTTGGCCAGCGTTTCGAAATCACTCATCCAATGCAACGTGGCGGCGTTGCGGGATCCAAAGCTGCCAGCTTCACCACCTGCCGCAGGGCCGCTGTCTTCATCCCCGTCACCTGAGAGAGGATCGCCTTCGATATAAGCCTGATCGACGACCCGCTTTTTCTCATCGAGGTGATCTGTGGTAATGCCTTCCGTATGTTCACGCTGTCGAGCGATGACAATACTGCGTCGATTTCGGAAGACACGGGCGATAACGAAGGCAACAACACCATACGCAACGAGGATGGCGAGGAGGACTGTGTAAGCCCCGACCACCAATGGCGCACCACTGACACTGCCCGCAAGCATCCGATATGTAAGGACCAGAGACGCGCCGATAAAATAGAGAATCGCCAGCGGTGCCCAGACTGCCGATGAGAAGCGCTGCAACAGGGTAGCTTCGGTAAAATTACACTCACTGAGGATCGAGCGACTGATCGCACCACGGTTCGCAATAACCATAGCGATATTGACGATCACCATAATCGCAGTGGCGATAAGCGTAACTGCATTATGGGTCAGGGATTTTGCGCCAATATCTTCAAGCCAGTAGCAGAATGCGAGCAAGGCAATAGAGACGGCAATCGTACCCCAGAGCCACCCAAAGAGCTTACGCGCCTCTCGGTCATCGAGACAGGGAATGCGGTAGTTAGAAAGATACGGCGACAGGACTATACGCCAGATGATCGCAGAGGTTCGGGCCGCCGCCACCGACAACATGATGACGATGAGCGTCTTTTGGGTCACATCACCCGTTGTATCCAGATATGCCGCGATCATCAGGGAGACCATCAGTAACGACAGCAGAATACCGACCACACCAATTGCCGCACGCAGGGCAAGGATAGGCAGCTTTTCGACCAACCCATCGGGGTGGGACTGCTGGAGCGGTATAAACCATGGGCCGCACAGCCTGACCCCGTAAATCTGCCATTCGATCAGATAGGCAATCGCAAAGAACAGCAGCGTCCATGCCAGAAGGCCGAGAAAATATCGCGCTTCACCCGTCGGACTTTTCTGGCGAAGATGGACGAGGATGTCAGGGGCGATCTCTGGCATGTGCAGCAGGATTTCAGCGGACCGATTACGCACCCGTTCGATGCTGAGTTGCGTTTCCGACAACATCGAGAGTTCTTCTGCCGCAGCCGCATATTGATCCGGTCCAGCGTGCTCACCTGGGTTGGTGCTGGGTACGGTGATTTTCCCATAAGCCGAAGCTGGCACTTCCTGCGTCTGTGCAGGTTGCGCAGCAAACAGCAGCATCAAAGCAAGGAAAACCAAGCCGAAAAGTGCACGAAGGAAAGGTTTCACGATAGCCATTGCCAATTCACTATAACGCTTTCAACTCGCGCCGTCTCTATTGCATCGCTTCACAATTGTTATGGCGTCATGCTGTCACGAGTCCCCTATACGTCAATGGCCTGCCTTGTTAGGAATAGAGGCATCGTGCCGAAAGTGGCATATGCAGTAGGGGCGGCATCTGTGTTAAATCAAACCGAGACGGGGCCAGAGCCTTGCGATGGGCAGGGTGCGGGCGGTCCTGTCGCGCCACGAATTATGCTCTACAGCCACGACACCTATGGCCTGGGACATATCCGCCGGGCGCGAACCATTGCCACGGCGCTGGCATCGCGATTCGAAGGGGCCAGCATCCTGATCGCGACGGGTTCACCTATCGTGGGCCGTTTCGATTTTCCGCAAGGTGTCGATTTTGTTCGCATCCCCGGCGTCGTGAAACTGGCCAGCGGAGACTATGCTTCCGACACCATGCATCTGGACATTGCGCAAACTGTAGCCCTGCGCGAGCGAATCCTGCGCACAACTGCTGAAGCCTTTGCCCCTGATCTATTGATCGTGGATAAGGAACCGACTGGCCTGCGTGGCGAAATGTTGCCCACACTCGAACACCTCAAAAAACAGGGAACAAAGATCGTGCTGGGTTTGCGCGATGTACTGGATGAAGCCGGGGCGTTGAAAACCGAATGGATACGCAAGGGCGCACCCGAAATCATCGAGCATTATTACGACGAACTCTGGATCTATGGCCTGAGCGAAATCTTCGAGCCATTGGCCGGGCTTTCCTTGTCAGAATCAGTGCTTCAACGGGTTCGTTATACTGGATACCTACGTCGTGAGGCACCCGATGACTGGCCAGAAGAGCATATGGCACAGCGCGTCCCGCGCGGCTCCGTTCTGGTGACACCGGGTGGTGGTGGCGATGGTGAGGCGCTGATCGATTGGGTATTACGGGCCTATGAAACAGATACAAGCCTGTCTGTGCCGGCTCTGATTGTCTTCGGTCCATTTATGAATGTAGAGCGACGCGCGGAATTTGAACGGCGGGCGCATCGTTTCCGTACAATCCGCACCCGAAACTTCGATTCACGCCTGGAGCGGTTGATGATCGAGTCGCGAGGCGTCATCGCGATGGGCGGATACAATACGTTTTGCGAAATACTTAGTTTCGATAAACCCGCGGCACTGGCTCCCCGCATTACCCCGCGCATGGAACAATATCTGCGGGTCGCTGCCGCAGATCGAATTGGGTTGGTGCAGATGTTGCCCCCTGTACAGGACGGAGAGGGCTTGCCTGATCCCGCCGCGATGGGGGCCGCAATCCAGGCATTGGACAAACAACCACTGCCCTCGGCGGCGAAGGTGAATGGGTTGCTTGATGGCCTTGACCGGGTGGCTGAGTTGACGCGCTCTGCATTGCTTGCACGATGAGCAAGCGCGTCGGCATCGTGGTGAAAGGATACCCACGTCTGTCAGAGACCTTTATCGCGCAGGAATTACTGGGTCTACAGGAACACGGAATCAAGTTCGATATCTGGTCATTGCGGCATCCGACGGACAAAACGTTACATCCGGTCAATGAGGCGATCACGGCCCCCGTCCGTTATCTACCTGAATATGTACGGCAAGAGCCGGGGCGTGTATTGCGGGCGCTTGCAAAGGCAGCAAGCAGACGCGGGTTTTGGCGTGCTGCCAGAGTTTGGTTGCATGATCTGATACGGGCACGGGACGCAAACCGGGTACGACGGTTCGCACAGGCGGCAGTGCTGGCAACCGAAGCATCGGCGGAGACAGATTTTCTCTACGCACATTTCCTGCACACACCCTCCTCCGTCGCCCGCTATGCCGCGATTATGCGGGGAATATCGTGGGGGTTTTCAGCCCATGCAAAAGACATCTGGACAACTGCCGAATGGGAAAAGCGCGAAAAAATCGCGGATGCAGCCTTCGGTGTAACCTGCACCCGATATGGCGCAGAGCATCTGGCAGCATTGGGGCCAGAAGGAAGGGTAGCGTTGGTCTATCATGGTCTGGACCTGTCCCGTCTTCCGCCCCCCCCTCCCAAACGGGATCGGGCGGGGCCGTTCACGATCCTGTCGGTAGGTCGTTTGGTGGAAAAGAAAGGATACGATCTGGTGCTTGATGCCCTCGCCCAATTACCGGCAACGATAGAATGGCGATTTATACATATCGGGGGTGGCGGACTGGCTAGCAATCTGGAGAAACAGGCGAAGAAGCTTGGGATCGCAGGAAAAATTGACTGGCGCGGCGCACAGGCGCGAGACGCTGTATTTGCGGCGATGGCCGAATCTGATTTGTTTGTATTGCCAAGCCGGATCACCGAAAGCGGAGACCGCGATGGTCTGCCAAATGTATTGATGGAGGCCGCGAGCCAGAAATTGCCGGTCATATCCACGGCGATCTCTGCAATACCAGAATTCGTTGAAGATGGCGTTTCGGGTCGGCTGGTGGCTCAAGAAGATGTCAAAGCCCTGTGCGCGGCTATCAAAGAAATGGTAGAAAACCCCGAGAAACGTGCAATCTTCGCAAATCGATTACATGAACGGCTTGTTACCGATTTTGGGGCCGAAGCAGGAATAGTGGCAGTAGCGGAACGGATCGAGGCGACACTTGCATGAACCGCCGGGTTGCTTTCTACGCTCCAATGAAGCCACCAGGTCATCCAACCCCATCCGGTGATCGACGGATGGCAAGGCTGTTCCTTGATGCATTGGAGAAAGCCGGATATTTCCCGGAAATTGCAAGTGATCTTAGGGTTCGCGACGGCAAAGGCGATCAGGATACACAAGTCAATCTGATTAACAGGGCGGTAAAGGAAGTCGAGCGACTGACCCTCTTGTGGGGTGATGCTCCCCCTGCCCTCTGGTTTACGTACCATTGCTATTACAAGGCTCCCGACCTGATTGGCCCTGTCCTCACGGATCGGTTCGGCATTCCGTATGTAATCGCGGAGGCGAGCCGGGCGCAGAAGCGGTTAAAGGGACCGTGGGCAACGTTCGCCCATCGCGCCGAAACGGCCATCGACCGGGCCGATCTGCTACTTGCCATGACGGAACATGATCGTTTCGCCCTCGACCGGGATGCGGGGAAAGATCAAAAGATTGCGGATTTCCCTCCCTTTCTGGACCCCGGCAATGATCCTCCGCCAAAGACGCCCAGTCATACCTTGCGGCTTCTGACCGTTGCGATGATGCGGGGTGAGGATAAGATGGCTTCCTATCGCGCCCTTGCGGATGCGGTGTGCGGTCTGGATGAAAGCGATTGGCATCTGACGGTTATTGGCGACGGCCCACGCAGAAACGAGGTGGAAGCGTTGTTTGAAACGTGCCGAAACAGAATAACCTTCACAGGGAGCCTTACTGATACCACCCTGTTACGCCAATACTACGAGGATGCAGATGTCTTTATCTGGCCCGGCGTCAACGAAGCCTATGGAATGGTCTATCTGGAAGCACAGACAGCTGGAACAGCGGTTGTTGCAGAAGATTGGCCCGGCCCGCGTTCGGTCATCGGGCCATCATCAGCCATCATACCACGAGGCGATGCGGCGGCGTTCCGTGCGGGTATCATGCGCGTTGCCAATACACAGGCCACAGCGGCAGCACGCAGATATGTGCTGGATCACCACGGCATTGATACGGCAGCGAAACGGTTGGCCAGCTTGTTGGGGGGACTGATATGAAGATCGGCCTGATACGTCATGGGCGCACGGAATGGAACGATGCGGGGCGGTTACAGGGACGTTCTGATATTCCACTGTCAGAAGCAGAAAGAGAACGGCTTGGTGGCCTCGCGCTTCCCCCCTCATGGAAAGATGCAGACATTCTATCCAGCCCATTGAAGAGGGCGCGGGAGACAGCAGATATTCTTACGGAAAATTTTGTCCGAGAAGATACGGCATTGATCGAACTGGACCTGGGGGACTGGGAAGGAAAACGCGGAGTCGATCTACTGGATGACCCGAAAAGCGGGTACCGGCATGTGGAAGAATGGGGATGGGATGGCCGCCCCCCAAATGGCGAAACACCGCGCGAGTTGTTGACACGGGTTGAGCCAGTGCTGACGGGATTGGAACGGGATACAGTGATCGTCAGCCATATCAACATTATGCGGGTTCTTTTGGCCAAGGCATATGATTGGCATTTCGACGGGGAGATGCCGTTCAGGATCAAACGGAACCGGCTCTACGTGTTGCGCCGCGAAGGCGAAAACTGGGTGCTGGAAGGGGAGCCTGTACGCTTGGTAGCACGATGAGAATTGCGTTTCTGGTGACGCATTTGCTCGGCACGGGGCATTTGGCGCGTATTGCGCAGATTGCGGATGCCTTCGCCATAGCAGGACATGAAGCGCTGGTCCTGAGCGGGGGGATGCCTGCACCATTGGCCGCACCAAAGATCGCGCGATTACAGCAGATTCCGGCTATTCGTTCTGATGCGAGCTTCACAACCTTGATCAATAAGACCGGTGACGTAGCCGGAGAAGCGACCTTTGCCGCCCGTATCTCAACGATCCGTCAGGCTATGCAGGATTATAAACCCGACATCTTCGTAACTGAACTTTTCCCATTTGGACGGCGCAAACTGGCCGATGAATTTGAAGCGGGGATCAAGGATTCACCCGGCGCGCTAATCCTTTGTTCTATCCGCGATATTCTGCAATTGCCCCGTAAAACAGGGCGAAAAGAAGAAGCAGAAGAGCGGCTTGCGCGTTTTTATGACGGAATTCTCTTCCATGGCGACCCGGCATTGACCGGGCTGGATGCGAGTTGGCCGTTGCCCGAAGGTTTGCGGTTTTTGGTGCGTGAAACGGGCTATATCGGTGCCCCCTCTTTCAATGCCGGACTGAACAAAGACGGACGGGGGGAGATCGTGGTTGCAGCGGGGGGCGGTGCCGTTGGTGCGACTATGTTCGCGGCGGCGATTGAGGCGGCAAAGACGTTGCCCGATGTAAAATGGCGATTACTGGTGGGGGCCGACCATGAGGAATTGGGCAACCCATTGGCGAATGTTCTGGTGGAACGGGTGCGCCCGGACTTTCGTGCATTGCTGTCGCGGTGTCGGGTTGGGGTGCTGCAATGCGGCTACAACACCGCGATGGATGTGATTGCAACAGGGGCGCGGGCGATCTTTTGCCCTTTCGAAGGGGATGGCGAGACCGAACAGCTTCAACGCGCCCGCTCCATGGCAGAGCGATATGGAACCGGGGTGATACGGGAGCGTGATTTATCTGGCGAAGCCCTTGTGCAGGCGGTTCAATTGACCCTCACCGGGGAAAAACCGGATTATTCGGCGCTCAGTCTGGATGGCGCGGCGCGCAGTGTGAGAATTGTCGAAGCGATGCAGAAAGAGCGAGGATGAAAATCGACTGGTCGGCCCTGGATGCTGCGTTAGAACGACATACGCCATTGCTGTGGTGGCGCGATGACGATGCGGTAGAGGCAACTCCGGCGTTGGATCGACTGCTATCACTGGCCGCAACGGTAGAGGCTCCGCTGGTGCTGGCTTCAATCCCGGCACGGACAACAGAAGGGTTGGCACGGCGGTTGCGAGGCGACACGTCTGTTGCTGTTGCCATACATGGCTGGGCGCATACAAACCACGCGCCAGAGGGCGAGAAGAACGCAGAATTTGGAGCGTATCGGCCATTGACCGAGATGATTGCCGAGGCAGAACAAGGATTACGCGTGATCAACGCATTGTTTGAAGATCGTGCGTTGCCGGTCTTCATTCCGCCATGGAACCGTATTGCGCCAGATATGCCGCAGACACTGGCAGAAGTCGGATTTCAGGGTCTTTCTGTCTATGGCGAGCGTGAACCGCGACGCTCTCCCCTTCCCCGCTACGATGTACACCTCGATCCGATAGAGTGGCGCGGCAACCGTTCGGCAGTCGATCCGGCGGAGTTCGTGGCACGTATCTGCGATTTGCTGGAGAGCGATGCGCCCATCGGGTTGATGACGCATCATCTGGTCCATGACGACGCAATCTGGGCGCTGGTCGAAGCCGTCACCATGCGGATGACGGCACGGGGCGCGAAATGGGTATCGCTGGGTGATCTTACAGCGCCAACCACTTGATGATTTGCCCGGCGACAACATCACCCGGCGGCGTAACGTCAAAATTGTGAAGGGTTTCACCGGCCCCCGCCACCTCCAATGTAGCAAGTTGGCTGTCGAGCAGATCAGGGGGCATGAAGTGATCGGTGCGGGCGGCCATGCGAGCACGGATAATTTCAGGGTTGCCCACAAGATGAACGAAAACAGGATCAGTGCCACTGGCACGCAAGCGGTCACGATAGGCGACCTTAAGGGCCGAACAGGCAACGACCGCTGATTTCCCGGCACGATGGCGAATGCGCATCTCCTGCGCCAGACGATCAAGCCATGGCCAGCGATCCTCGTCGGTGAGCGGAGTGCCAGCGGTCATCTTCGCGCGATTGGCAGGAGGGTGATGGACATCCCCTTCAATCAGATCACAGCCCATATGCTGCGCCAACCGCGCACCAACGCTCGATTTTCCACACCCACAGACTCCCATCACGACAACGATCATGCGTCCGCTTCTGCATCGGGGAAAATCCATGGGCCGTGGTGTCGCCCCTCTTGATCCGTGCGAGCAAAACCATGTGCGCCAAAGCGATCACGCTGGGCCTGGATCATCGCAGTAGACAAGGTTTTGGTGGCAAACGCCTCGACATAAGAGAGTGTGCTGCCCAGAACCCCAACAGGGTATCCGGCGGCTATCGCGCGGCCAATTACACGCCGCCATGCGGGGACGAGGGCGGCAATATCCTGGGCAATAACCGGATTTTCGAGCGGCAAACGCATCTCATCGGATACGTGTTGTGCGAGAGTGTCGAGCAGGTCCATCCGCAGAATGCTGCCCGCCCGCCAAACGCGCAATACGCGGGCCAGATCAGTATCCCAACCGTTTGCCCTCGCTGCAACGGCGTAGAGATGGATGCCTTGCGATAAGGCGGCGATCATCGTGCCGGTCAGGGCCGCTTCCAGATCATCGGCCAGTCCGTCCTGTGACAACGCTTCGCGCGGCAAGGCAAGATCAGCCATTGTCGTCCGCGCCATCCCTTCGCCCGAAAGCTGACGCGCAACGACAGCCTCGATGATCGAGGGAATCGCAATGCCATGTTCAATCGCGGCATCGACAGTCCAGCCACCAGTGCCTTTCTGACCTGCAATATCAGCGACATGATCGATAAGAACGCCCTGCCCCGCCGGATCAACAGCATTGGCAATTTCAGCAGAGATTTCCAATAGAAAACCAGCCCCGCGCCCCGCGTTCCACCGCTTGAAGATCGCGGCCACTTCATCTGCGCCCACACCCGCGCCCTGGGTCAGCAGCAGATGGCATTCCGCGATGGCCTGCATGATCGCGTATTCGATGCCATTATGAACCATCTTGACGAAATGACCCGCCCCACCATCCCCAAAGCGGTCAACGGTCAGGATACCGTCATGGGCTGTTGCAGCGACAGATTTCAGAATAGGACGCGCACGATTCCATGTTTCAGGCGCGCCGCCCACCATCAGTGCTGCCCCATGCCGCGCACCTTCTGCGCCGCCTGATACGCCGACCCCAAGATACCCGATCCCATGCGCGGCAAGCGATGCCGCACGACGCTCGGTATCGCGATAATGCGAGTTACCACCATCAAGAATAGTGTCACCGGCACCAAGATGCTGAACGAGATTCGCGATCTCGAAATCGACATGCTCGCCTGCTTTGACCATCAACAAAATGACACGGGGAGCGGGAAGCGCGGCAATCATAAACGGTAAGTCATCGCAGACCATCACGCCCTTTGCCCGCCATGCCCGCGCCGTCGCCCAGCTATCGGTCGCCACGACTTCGTGTCCCGCATCGCGCCAGTTCAGGGCAAGGTTGCGCCCCATCACTCCCAGTCCGATCAATCCGACCGCCATGCGCATCTCCCTTTGTCCTCTTGTCGCGATACCGCTGTAGAGGCAAAGTCGCGATCCTGCCAGTCCGGAGCAATGATATGACAACCATCAACAATATCGAGACTCGCCTTTTCCATGTCCCCCTCGCCGAAGTGTTGAGCGATGCCAAACATGGCGATCATACGCATTTCGAATTGGTGACAACCACCATCCGCACCACTGATGGGCAGGAGGGAACCGGCTATACCTATACGGGCGGTAAGGGTGGCCATGCGATCCGGGCAATGATTGAGCATGATCTTGCGCCAATGTTGTCAGGGTCCGATGCCCGCGAAGTCGAGGCACTGAACGAAGCGATGTACTGGCACGTGCATTATGTCGGGCGGGGTGGCATTGCGTCCTTTGCAATTTCAGCACTGGATATTGCCTTGTGGGATTTACGCGGCAAGGCGCGGGGGGAACCGCTTTCGGTTATGGCTGGAGGGGCCGGTAAAACCTGCAATGCCTATGCGGGGGGAATTGATCTGGGGTTTTCGCTGAAAAAGCTGAAATCCAATGTGGAGGGGTATCTCGCACAAGGCTTCGATGCGGTGAAAATCAAGGTAGGTTTGCCCGATCTTTCCGAGGATGTGATGCGTGTAGCCGCGATACGCAACCTGATCGGGCCGGACCGAAAGTTGATGGTTGATGCAAATTACGGACTGAGTGTCGAACAAGCGATCGCCGCCGCACAGGCCTTCATACCATATGATATTACATGGTTTGAGGAACCGGTAATCCCTGACGATTATGATGGATTCAGGCGGATTGCCGAAGAAACCGGGATACCGCTCGCTATGGGAGAAAATCTGCATACCATCGAAGAATTCGAAGAAGCCTTTGCCCGGTCGCGCTTGTCATTCATCCAACCGGATTCCGGCAATTGCGGCGGGATCACCGCCTGGATGAAAGTTGCAGGGATGGCACGGGAACAAGGCATCCCTTGCTGTACCCACGGGATGCAGGAACTGAATGTCAGCCTGATCTCCGGTAATGGCGACGGCGGTTGGCTTGAGGTACACAGCTTTCCAATCGACGAATACACGACACATACGCTGGTCATAGAAAACGCCCGCGCCATCGCGCCGGAAGCGCCAGGAACAGGGGTAACTTTCAATTGGCAAAAGTTGTCAGCGTTCGCCATTTAGCAAATAATTTTACCAATTGATAAAATTATACGATTGTGCAAGCATTTTGAAGTGACCAAAGGAGGCGATGGGATGAGTGCGGCACAGCGACAGGACGGGATCGTGGCAGGGCGGCTTGCGCCCGAAGCCTACGCTGAGAATTTCACGGATGCCTATCCGCCACTGGATGCACATGAGGCGCTGGTGGCTGCTGACCGTTGCTATTTCTGCCATGACGCCCCCTGCATTGCGGCTTGTCCAACCGAAATCGACATCCCGCTGTTCATTCGCCAGATACAAGCGGACAACCCGAAAGGGGCCGCCAAGACCATCCTGAATCAGAATATTCTTGGCGGTATGTGCGCGCGTGTCTGCCCGACAGAAACACTGTGCGAAGAAGCCTGCGTGCGTGAAATGGCCGAAGGCAAGCCGGTAGAGATTGGCGCGCTGCAACGTTTTGCCACCGATACGCTGATGGCGACAGGCACGCATCCCTTCACGCGGGCAGAGCCGACTGGCAAGATCATCGCTGTAATCGGCGCGGGTCCGGCGGGACTCGCCTGTGCGCACCGCCTTGCCATGTACGGGCATACAGTCATCGTAACCGATGCGCGGGGCAAACCGGGTGGCCTGAATGAATACGGGATCGCCATTTACAAAACGGTGGATAATTTCGCACAGGCCGAAGTGGAATGGTTGTTGAAAATCGGCGGTATTCGCATTGAGACCGGCTCAGTTCTGGGGCGCGACTACACGCTTGAGGAACTGCGCAGCGATTACGATGCAGTGTTCCTCGGTATGGGATTGTCCGGGGTGAATGCCCTTACGCTGGAGGGTGCGGATGACCGGATCAGCAATGCAGTCGATTTCATCGCTGAGCTACGCCAGTCCGACGATCTTTCTCATTTGCCGATTGGACGGCGCGTGGTGGTAATCGGCGGCGGGATGACCGCCGTGGATGCCGCCGTGCAATCCAGATTGCTGGGGGCTGAAGACGTCACCATCGTCTATCGCCGGGGACAGGATCGCATGAGTGCCAGCCGCCATGAGCAGGACCACGCCACAAGCGCAGGGGTGCGCCTCATTTGTAATGCAATGCCAGTACGCGGCGCAGCGGGGGGCGTGGAATTCGAATATACGAAAGAAACGGCAGACGGCCTGAAGGGTACGGGCGAAACCTTCATGCTGGAAGCCGATCAGGTATTCCGCGCCATCGGCCAGACCTATCAGGACACACAGGCAGCGGCCCTTGATCTCGAACGCGGCAAGATCCGCGTGGATACAGAAGGGCGCACCTCGATCCCCGGCATCTGGGCAGGGGGCGATTGTGCAGCGGGTGGCGAAGACCTGACTGTCACAGCAGTTGCGGAAGGCCGCGATGCGGCAGAGAGTATTCACCGTGCGTTGAGCATCTGAACAGGAGACCAACATGGCCTATGTCCACGGTGCCGTCATCCCCGTCCCCACCGTAAATCGGGATGCATATGTGGAAAAATCAGGCGCAATGGCCGCGATTTTTCGCGAACACGGGGCGTTACAGGTCGTCGATTGCTGGGGCGATCAAGTGCCGTCAGGCAAACTGACCTCGTTTCCGAAGGCTGTGGAATGCAACGAAGACGAAACGGTTGTGTTCTCGTGGATGGTCTGGCCTTCGAAGGAAGCTGCCGATGCGGGAATGCAAAAAGCAATGTCTGACCCACGTATGGGTGGCGACATGCCCTTCGACACAAAACGCATGATTTTTGGTGGATTCGAAATGGTGGTCGATGTCTGATTCTACATGGTCCTTTATCCAACACGTCATGGGTGTTGTTTGTGCCGTCACGTTCCTTTCATTGGACGACGCCGATGCGCAGAGCGTTCGCTCCGTCACACTCAGCGGAACTGCCGTGTCCTTTCTGGCTGATACGCTTGATCTGGATGACGAAGCGTTGGCGCCCCATCGTTCCGACGCCTACCTCGCGAACATTGATCTTGATGGCGATGGGAACAGGGAACATGCGGTGCAGCTTGTTACACCGCTGACCTGCTCAAACGGGGCCGCCATATGCGCATGGGTGATCTATCAAGGCCCACCCGAACGCCGCGCGGTACTCTCCACTGCCGCTCATAATTTCCGCGCGCTGCCCGAACGCACAAACGGTTGGCGTGATCTGGTATTCGAAAGCCGGGGCCGGGGCGGCATTATTGCAGACACCTATGCTTATGATGGCAATGCCTACCAGCTACGCAATTCAAAAACCCTGATTGCAAGATGACTGCGAGGAGGACGATCCATGGCTGACCTGCGCAACGAT
Organism: uncultured Neomegalonema sp.; assembly: GCA_937957975.1. GTDB lineage: Bacteria > Pseudomonadota > Alphaproteobacteria > Rhodobacterales > Rhodobacteraceae > JAHDDY01. Next base: position 50,784 of record CALFFK010000088.1, on the reverse strand, counting down.
TTCGTCGGGATTAAATCCCCGAATCCGTTCTGGCTCGCCTCTGCACCACCAACCGATAAGGAATATAATGTCCGCCGCGCCTTCGAAGCCGGATGGGGCGGCGTGGTATGGAAGACGCTTGGGCTGGACCCGCATGTGGTCAATGTCAACGGGCCACGTTACGGCGTGGTTTACGGGGCCGACCGGCGCGTTCTTGGCATCAACAATATCGAACTCATTACTGATCGTCCCCTCCAGACCAACCTGGACGAGATCAAGGCCGTCAAGCGGGACTGGCCCGACCGGGCCATGGTCGTCTCTCTGATGGTGCCGTGTGAAGAGGTCTGCTGGACCGAGATCCTCAAACAGGTCGAGGATACCGGAGCGGATGGTATCGAGCTGAACTTCGGTTGTCCCCATGGCATGAGCGAGCGGGGCATGGGATCGGCTGTCGGACAAGTGCCGGAATACATCGAGATGGTTGCGCGCTGGTGCAAGGCGGCGACCCGGATGCCGGTCATCGTCAAGCTGACCCCAAACATCACCGATATACGCTATCCCGCACGGGCAGCGAAGGCGGGGGGGGCCGATGCAGTCAGCCTCATCAACACCGTCTCTTCGATTACCAGTGTCAATCTCGACCTGATGGCGCCTGAACCAACCATCGACGGCAAGGGATCGCACGGCGGCTATTGCGGCCCAGCCGTCAAGCCCATCGCATTGAACATGGTGGCAGAAATTGCCCGCGACGCCGAAACACGCGGAATGCCGATCAGTGGCATTGGCGGGGTAACGACATGGCGCGATGCGGCGGAATTCATCGCTCTGGGGTCTGGAAACGTACAGGTTTGTACCGCCGCCATGACTTATGGCTTCAAGGTCGTGCAAGAAATGATTACCGGCCTGTCCGACTGGATGGACGAAAAAGGCTATGCGGACACGGCAGCTTTCAGCGGGATGGCCGTACCGAACGTGACCGATTGGCAATATCTGAACCTCAACTACGTCACCAAGGCCCGCATCGATCAGGATCAATGCATCAAATGCGGGCGCTGCTATGCCGCCTGTGAGGACACGTCGCATCAGGCGATTTCGATGAGCGCAGACCGGACGTTCGAAGTCATCGACGCTGAATGCGTCGCCTGCAATCTCTGCGTCAATGTTTGCCCGGTAGAGAACTGCATAACGATGGAACGCCTTACGCCCGGAACCACAGACGAACGCACAGGGCGGGTGGTCGAAGCAGATCATGGCGACTGGACTGGCCACCCGAACAATCCGGGCGCAGTGGCGGCAGAATGATGCAGCATGGTTGGCCAACCATGCTGTAAGACAAATGCTATGGCGTTACAGCCGCCGCATCATTCAGAGACCAGTCGTACTCATAGCGATCAACACTGTCGCGCCCAGCCAGTTGTGCCCGTAGGGGAGGAGCGGCGGCTTCAGCAAGCTGCGCGAGGATTGCGACTTCGCTGTCGCCGAAATCCTCGCGGAACCATGCGTAAATCTTTGACAGAACGAGCGTACCATCCGGTTCGATACGAACCCCGCGAGGATCGTTCACATAAGCGCGTTCCGCGTCAGAAAATGCCTGCTCCAGCCCTTCCGCCCGCCATGCGCGCGGCGCAAGATTTGGGCAGGCGGCAGCGGCGCAGTTCAGTGCATAATGGATACGTGCTTCCTGGAATACCGGGCGCAGGATGCGATGCTCTATGTCGTTCAGGCTCAATGCTTCGCCGCCCACTGTAACGACATCGCGCTTCCAGGGGCCGGTCGGCAGCAAACCATCCTTGATATTGAGGATCGAATCCACAGGGTATGCGTCGAGAACAATATCAACAGTCTTTGCATTGTAGAGATTGATCCAGAAAGCGAGTTGCTGGTCCCGCGATAAGGCGGGCACATCCACGCGCTGCAAGCTTTGCAAATATCCGCGCAGGGCGGCACGATCCGCAGGCGAAACTTTCGCATAGGCAACACGGTTCACGCCCATTGCATCAGTGGAGACGTATTGGCCCAGAAAACGGTCCCACGGTGCATGATCGACAGCACGGCGGTCGGTCGGAGCCGCAACCTTCCAGCGTTGATCGAGCAAAACCGGGTCTGGCAGGTTGGCACGCTCGATTGTCGTGCAACCGGTAATGGCAAGACAAAGTAAGATAAGAGATCGTTTCATCATCGTGCCCCTTTCGCGGTGGTGCGGGCCATTTCTGCCTTCGCACGTTGTCGTCCCTTGAGCCGTTTGAACGGCAGGGGTGTCTCGTCCGCCCCTTTGGCTACATCCTCGAAACCTGTTTCTGCATTCCACCATTTTGGCCCCTCTGCTGTTTCGATTCGCGATGGCGCGAAGACATGCGAATCCCGGTCAGCATTATGGACGCACATCGAAAGTGGTCCCTCTGCCGTCATCACCATAAAGACGCAGGATTCACAGCGCGCACGATCCAGTTTTGACGCATCCATGAAGTTATGTACGAGGATGCCCATACGGCGCACCCGCCCCCGGCTTCTGATCAAGCCTGATCGCAATCGCCATAGCCAACGCCCGGCTTCCGCCGCAATACGCAACCCAAGCCCCGGTTTCCGAAGAACCAACCGTGCCGCAATCCGCATTACATCGAGATTGCCCCGCTCACGGGCATCAATCTTTTCGAGCGTGTCCACGACATCGGTGACAAGGCGACGGTTGGAGAGGGGCGACGTTGCCACGCCTCCGGCGCTGATGATCGAAGCGTAGCGATTACACTCGGAATGCCCCACCGATACCGAATCGAAGTCAAGGGCGACGCCCATCCCTTCCCGAACAGAGCGCATCACAGATTCTTGCGTAATCTCATCACCGCGTTCGCGCAGGATACCGCGCCCTGTATCGGCCTGCATTTGAAACGACACGAAATCTATATCCGCAGCATTCTCACGAAAGAAACGCGCGAGATCGGGTAATTCAGCGATATTGCCGTCGAAAATAGTCGTATTGAAGAGAATCCGAAGCCCCAAACCCCGCGCCCGTGCGATGTATTCACTGCGAACCGCATTCAGCGCAACCTCGCTGGAATATCCTTTTCGCTCTTGTGTGAGATCAACATGGATCGCAAAATCATCAAGCCCTGCCGCCGCGAGCCGTGACAGCATTGCCTGCGTCGCGCGAATGCCGTTCGTCATAAGGCAGGATCGCATTCCCAAAGATCGTATGTGGCGGCATAATACTTCCAGATCATCGACACTGCGCAGAGTCGGATCACCACCCGAAATCTGAATCGACGTACCCGCTCCATAGTGACTATGCACCATCCCGATCCGATCCAGCAGGATGGGCAGCGGCACATCGCGTGCCGCTTCAGCCCTGTCGGACAAGTAGCATAGGGAGCAATCAAGATTGCAACGCTGGGTGATCTCAAGCGATACGCAAGCCATGGGAAGCAAACGACCCGCAGTCTGCCCCGGTGTCATCTGCCCATGGCGAGTAAGTGCCTCCCGAAGCGATGCGCGCTGATCGACGCCCTCGAAGGATCGTCCGGCAGGGGTAAGCATGTGTGTTTCTCCGGGCGAGTGTACAATTCGCTATATGAACAAGGATGCGTCCACTTTCCTTTATTGCACCTCTCGCTCTTGCTATCGTGTCTCGCTGTGATCACAGTAATTTACGCTGGTGCCTCACCGTTGACAGCCTTGTTTGGCAACGGGATAGATAAGGGAGTGTTACAATCACCTTATTAAAGGATCTCGATCCGTGACCACCGATCAAACAGCCAAAGCCGGGGCTTTCTCAGCCCTTCACGTCAAAGGCAATCCGGTCGTCCTGTTCAATATCTGGGATCCCGGCAGCGCGAGAGCCGTGGAAGCGGCGGGCGCAAAGGCATTGGCAACGGGAAGTTGGCCGGTCGCGGCGGCGTTTGGTTATGCCGATGGAGAAAACATTCCTCTCGATCTGGCGCTCGATAATATCCGGCGGATCGTGGCGAAAACGGAGCTGCCTGTAACAATGGACCTCGAAGGAGGCTATGGCGTTTCGCCCCACGAGGTAGAGGCAACGGTAGCAAAAGCACTGGAGGCCGGCACCATCGGGATCAATTTTGAGGATCAAGTTGTCGGTGGCGAAGGGTTGCACCCCGTCTCTGTACAGATCGAACGGGTAAAGGCGGCGCGCAAGGCGTGCGACGATGTTGGAATACCGGGCTTCATCAACGCCCGCACCGATATTTTTCTGAAAAACAAGCCCGATACGCATACGAAAGCCATGCTGGACGAAGCAATCACTCGCGCGAAAGCCTATGCTGATGCCGGAGCAAATGGTTTCTTCGCACCGGGATTGGCCGATGCGGGAATGATTGAGACGCTTTGCGCGCAGACATCCTTGCCGGTCAATGTCATGGCGTTGCCTGGTGCGCCGGAGAAAACGGTACTCGCACAATGCGGTGTGGCGCGCATCAGCTATGGTCCCGTTCCCTACAGGCAAATGATGGCATCACTCGGCGCGGCGGCGAAAGCGGCGTTCGCCTGACTTCCTTCAGCCGCGCAACCCTGCCGGGCCATGCCGCAATGCTGCTGTTCGCAGCGTTGATCGCGGGGGCGTTCAGTATCGGCAAGCAGGCCGCACCATTGATCGACCCTGCTGCGCTGACCGCTGTGCGCTTTCTTTGTGCCCTTGGTGTTATGGGGGCGGCAGTTATGGTGGCGCGGGTTCGGGTCACACGAGTCCACGCCAAAGCACCATGGCGCTACCTGATCCTTGGCGGATTAATGGGCGGCTATTTTGTACTGATGTTCGAAGCCCTCAAGACTGCACAGCCGGTGTCAACCAGTGCGATTTTCACCCTGATTCCGACGATGAGTGCAGGATTCGGGTGGTTGCTGATGCGACAGCGTTTTACGCCAGTGGCACAACTGGCACTGGGGATCGGGGCTATTGGGGCGATATGGGTTATCTTTCGCGCCGATTTGGATGCTTTGCTCTCTCTCGATCTGGGATATGGCGAAACGATCTTTTTCTTTGGGTGCATTGCCCATGCACTCTATGCGCCGATGGTGCCGCGCCTGAACCGGGGAGAGCCGGTTCTGGTATTCACGCTCGGTACGATCTCAGGGGCGCTGGTCGTCGTTGGACTTTATGCGATGCCCGCGATCCTCGCGACTGACTGGAGCGCCCTGCCCCGGATCGTCTGGATCACGGTCGCCTATCTGGCGATCTTCACGACCGCCGGAACCTTTGCCCTGCTACAGTTTGCGGCCTTGCGTCTGCCTTCCGGCAAAGTGATGGCCTATGGTTATCTGGTTCCGGCCTTCGTGGCGTTTTATGAAGGTATGCTTGGCAATGGTTGGCCTACCCCGTTCGTGTGGGTCGGGGTTGGCCTGATCTTTTGCGCGTTGCTCATCCTGTTACTCGGCAAGGATTAGTTTTTTCCGTCACTCCGGGTACTCCATGCGGTCCAATCGCGGAGATTGTCGAAGCAGTAATCGCCGATCGGGGTGACTGTTGGCGCGACATACCCGGCTTTGCGCATATCGCTGCGTATGGCATCAAGTTCCCAACCTGTAAGTTTCGCGAGGTTACGCGCTTCCTGCTTATGCCGCGCGTTCAACGTGTTCAGATAGTCACGCCCCGCTGAACAACCGAGACTACCCCGGAACGGGTGACGCATAATGCACATCAAAACTTTCAACCGCGAGGCCGCAATCCATCGATAAACAGGATTTCAAGGGTCGCCAGCGCCGTATCGAACCGGGCATCATCATCGCTGTCCAACACAGCGCACACCTGCACATCGAAATCAGCGTAATGCTGGGTGGTTGCCCAAATCGCGAAGATCAGATGGGCCGGATCGACCGGGGCAAGCCGCCCCTGCATGATCCATTCGTCAAGTATCGCTGCTTTCGCCTGCACCAGCGCCCGCAAGCGCCCCGACAGCATCGATGCAATGCGGGGCGCGCCCTGCACGATCTCATTAGCGAAAAGGCGGGATTCGCGGGGATACCGTTGGGCCATGGCCAACTTTCGGCGGATATAGGCCCGTAACTCCTCTATTGGTTCCCCCGTCGGATCAAGCGCCTCCAGAGGGTCAAGCCACGTATCCATCAGCCCGTCGAGCAAGGCCACATGCATCTCCTCCTTCGTTGCGAAGTAATACAGGAGATTGGGTTTCGACATGCCCGCTGCACTGGCAATACCGTCGAGGGTAGCACCCCGAAATCCATGATCTGCAAAGACATCAAGCGCAGCATCAAGAATGCGCGCCTCGGTCGCGGCCCGGCGGGGGGATCGTTCCGTATTTGTCATTAACGCTCCTTTTGCACTTGACCAGCATGGCCGCACGGGTAGCATTTGACCAGATGGAAAAATTCCAATGGAGGCTTTCATGCCCGCACCCGGCGAAAACCTGCGTCTGAACGGCGACCGGCTATGGGACAGCATCCACGAGATTGCAGAAATCGGCCCCGGTATCGCGGGCGGCTCCAACCGACAAACCGTGACGGATGAAGACAGCGAAGGGCGGCACTTGTTCCAGAAATGGTGCGAAGAAGCAGGGTGCACAATGGGCGTGGACCAGATGGGAACCATGTTCGCCACACGGGCGGGAACAGACCCTAACGCTCTGCCGGTCATGGTCGGCTCGCATCTTGATACGCAACCAACGGGGGGGCGCTATGATGGCGTTCTGGGGGTTCTCGGCGCGTTGGAGATCGTGCGCACGATGAACGATCTGGATATTAAAACAAAGCATCCGGTCTGTGTGGTCAACTGGACCAATGAGGAGGGAACACGCTTTGCGCCAGCGATGATGGCATCGGGTGTTTTCGCCGGGGTGATCTCGCAGGAAGATGCTTACGCAAAGACCGATGCAGAGGGAAAGCGGTTTGGTGACGAACTGGAACGCATCGGCTGGCGCGGCGAGGAGGCTGTCGGCGCGCGGAAAATGAAGGCGTTTCTCGAATTACATATCGAACAAGGGCCGATTCTGGAGGCCGAAAACGTGGATATTGGCGTCGTCACGCATGGTCAGGGCTTGCGCTGGATCGAATGTACGGTGACGGGGAAGGAAAGCCATACCGGCTCGACCCCGATGCCAATGCGCCGGAATGCAGGGCGAGGACTGGCGCAGATTACGGAGCTGGTTCATGCGATTGCGATGGATAATCAGCCCAACGCAGTCGGGGCCATCGGGCATGTGGATGTCTATCCCAACTCCCGCAATATCATTCCCGGCAAGGTCGTCTTCACCATTGATTTCCGGTCGCACGAGCTGGACCGCCTGAACACGATGGTCGCACGTTTGCTGGAGGAAGCGCCAAAGCTGTGCGAGGCATTGGATGTCAGCTTCGAGGCGGAAATCGTCGGCCAGTTCGATCCACCTGCCTTCGACGAGGGGTTGGTGCAATCAATCCGCGATGCCGCTGAACGGCTGGGTTATTCGCACAGGGATATTGTTTCAGGGGCAGGGCATGACGCCTGTTGGGTCAATAAGCTGTACCCCACGGCGATGGTGATGTGCCCCTGCGTCGATGGCCTGTCGCATAACGAAGCTGAAGACATCACAAAGGAATGGAGCACGGCAGGGGCAGAGGTGCTGTTCCACGCGGTGTTGGAAGCGGCGGAAGTCATCAATTAATACATAGCTGAACCAGAGCGCAATTCCGGGGCAGCGGCGTAAAAGGAAGAGTGACACCATGACCAGAGTCATCAAGGGCGGCACAATTGTTACCGCTGACCGCAGCTATAGTGCCGATGTCTTGATAGACGGCGGCAAGATCATCGAGATTGGGCAGAATCTCAAGGGCGACGAAACGGTCGATGCCTCGGATGCCTATGTCATACCCGGCGGGATTGATCCGCATACGCATCTGGAGATGCCGTTCATGGGAACCACCGCCGCCGAGACTTTCGAAAGCGGAACCTTCGCGGCGGCGGCGGGTGGCACAACGATGATCGTGGATTTTGTATTGCCGGGGGAGGATGGCTCACTCGTCAATGCGGTCGATGCGTGGGACAAGAAGACGACGCCGCAATGCTGTGCAGATTATTCGTATCACATGGCGATCACGGGCTGGAATGAGAACATTTTCAACGAGATGGAGCAGGTCGTCAAACGCGGGGTGAACACATTCAAGCACTTCATGGCCTACAAGGGCGCGTTGATGATCGAGGATGACGAGATGTTCGCATCCTTCTCGCGCTGTGCTGCGTTGGGCGCGCTGCCGCTCGTCCATGCCGAGAATGGTGACGTGGTGGCGGCCTTGCAGGAAAAATATATGGCGCAGGGGATCACCGGCCCCGAAGGTCATGCGTATTCCCGCCCCCCCGAAGTTGAGGGTGAGGCCGCGAACCGGGCGATTATGATTGCTGATGCTGCTGGTGTGCCGCTCTATATCGTTCATGTATCATGCGAGCAGGCCCATGAAGCCATCCGCCGCGCCCGCCAGAAGGGGATGCGCGTCTACGGCGAGCCGCTGATCCAGCATCTTACCCTCGATGAGAGCGAGTATTTTGACAAGGACTGGGAATACGCCGCCCGCCGCGTGATGTCGCCACCCTTCCGCTCGAAGGACCATCAGGACGGGCTGTGGGCGGGCCTCTCCGCCGGATCGTTGCAGGTCGTCGCCACCGACCACGCCGCCTTCACCACCGAGCAGAAGCATATGGGCGATGCGGGCTTTCCCATGATCCCCAACGGCACCGGCGGGCTGGAGGAACGTCTCGCCGTCCTGTGGACGCGCGGCGTTGCAACGGGGCGGTTGACGCCGGAAGAATTTGTGGCGGTAACGAGCACAAACATCGCCAAAATTCTCAATATCTATCCGCAGAAAGGCGCAATCGCTGTCGGCGCGGATGCCGATGTGGTTGTCTGGGACCCGAACCTGTCAAAAACAGTCAGTGCGACAACCCAAAAATCTATCATCGATTACAACGTGTTTGAGGGTTTCGAAGTTACAGCACAGGCCCGCTACACTCTCTCGCGCGGCGACGTGATCTGGGCACATGGTCAAAACAGCCAACCCCAGCCCGGACGCGGCAAGTTCGTCCCACGCCCTGCCTTTGCCTCGGCCAACAAGGCACTCTCGACATGGAAAGCCCTGACCGCGCCGAAAGGTGTTCAGCGTGATCCGATGAACATTCCGGCGGGGGTATGATTTTGAGCGGTTCCCGGCAAGCTATCGCCGCCCTCAACGACCGTGACGGGCGCGTACTGGTCATCCGTCGCCGCAATACCGGGTTTTTCACCCAACCCGGCACAATGATCGGCCCCGACGATGACCCGCTGGATGCCCTGCGTGCGGCGCTCTGGCGTGATCTGGGGATCAGCTTGCCGCGCACAGCCTTTGCTCCCTGCGAATGTGGAGCAACGTGGGAGCCGTCGAACCCCTCACGTATGACGCCGACAACAGGCTTTGCCGCCGTGGCAATCCTGTCGGAGATAACCCCTGCTGACCACATCGCGGAGGCTGTCTGGATCAACCCCGCCGACCCCCATGTTGGCCCCCTTGCACCACTGACCGAGAACACAATATTGCCGCGCGTCGTTGATGCGATGGGGGGCTGAATGAGCGTCGTTTCTGCACAAAACCTTTCGCTGACCTTTCAGACGAATGACGGGCCGGTCCATGCCCTCAAGGATGTAGACCTGACCATCGACAAGGGCGAATTTGTCAGCTTTATCGGCCCCTCTGGCTGCGGAAAAACAACCTTCCTGCGCGTGATCGCTGATTTGGAGAAACCGACAGACGGCACGATCACCGTCAACGGGGTATCACCCGAACAGGCCCGGTTAAACCGCGCCTATGGCTATGTATTTCAGGCGGCGGGACTTTATCCGTGGCGTAGTATCGCGCGGAACATCGCGTTACCGCTGGAAATCATCGGAATGCCCCGGCGCGAACGTAAGGAGCGGATCGAACGGGTGTTGGAGCTGGTCGATCTGAAGGGCTTTGGTGGCAAGTTTCCCTGGCAACTCTCCGGTGGGATGCAACAACGCGCCTCCATCGCGCGGGCATTGGCTTTCGATGCGGACCTGCTGTTGATGGATGAGCCGTTCGGCGCACTGGACGAGATTGTGCGCGATCACCTGAACGAGCAATTGCTGGAGTTGTGGGCGCGAACGGAGAAGACAATCTGCTTCGTTACACACTCAATCCCGGAGGCTGTGTATCTTTCCACCAGAATCGTCGTCATGTCGCCCCGCCCCGGTCGCGTGACAGATGTGATCGAAAGCACCCTGCCCCGTGAACGCCCGCTCGATATTCGCGAAAGCCCGGAATTTCTGGAGATCGCCCATCGCGTGCGCGAAGGGCTGCGGGCGGGGCATGGGTATGAGTGAACAAATCCGCATGCCATTCCCTCGAAAGCAGGAATTTCGTACAACGACGTCAGATTTCCACTTTTGCGGGAATGATACTCCGGAATGCAAGCGGTGCTTGGCATGACCAAGCGCCTCGGCATGTTCACCCGCGCAAAGGGGGCCGCCCTGCCCGTCCTCACGGTCGTCGCGGCGATCTTTCTGATCTGGTACGTCGCCGCTGCCATGATGAACCTGCAATGGGAGCGGGATCAGGCGGAACGGGCAGGCGCGGAATTCGTCCTCACCGACGCCCTCGCCAACACCATGGCGCAGGAACGGCCCGTCCTGCCCGCACCGCATCAGGTCGCGGTCGAGTTATGGAACACCACCGTCGAGAAGAAGATCACCTCGAAACGCAGCCTCGTCTATCACGGGTGGATCACGCTGTCGGCGACCCTGCTCGGCTTTCTGTTCGGCACGATCCTCGGCATGACGCTGGCCATCGGCATCGTCTACAACCGGGCGATGGACATGAGCGTGATGCCCTGGGTCATCGCCAGCCAGACCATACCCATTCTCGCCATCGCGCCCATGATTATTGTCGTGCTGAATGCGGTGGGGATCAGCGGGTTGCTGCCAAAAGCATTCATCTCGACCTATCTGGCGTTTTTTCCCATCGTCGTCGGGATGGTGAAGGGGTTGCGCTCGCCTGATGCGCTGCAAACCGATCTGATGCGAACCTATAACGCCAGCGCAAACCAGTCGTTCTGGAAGATGCGCCTGCCCGCCTCGATGCCCTATCTCTTTGCCTCGATGAAAGTCGCCGTCGCGGCCAGCCTTGTTGGGGCCATCGTAGGTGAGTTACCGACGGGGGCCGTCGCAGGCCTCGGCGCGCGGTTGCTGGCAGGCAGTTATTACGGCCAGACGATCCAGATATGGAGCGCCCTGATCGCCGCCGCCATCCTCGCCGCGTCGCTGGTGGCCATCGTCGGGCTGGCAGGGCGGATCGTGGAGCGGCGGATGGGGTTTGCGCGATGAACTGGTTCCTCATCATCGGTGTGATCGTCTTCTGGCTCGCGGCATGGGCGTTAAATGTGTGGCTTTCCAATCGTTACCCTGAATCACGCATAGTGAAGTTCTTCGTACCGACTTTATTCGGCGTGACGCTGCTCGTGCTTTGGGAAGGAATCGCGCGGGGGGCAGATATTCCGCCGATCCTGTTACCGCCGCCGAGCATGATCTGGGTGAAACTGACTGGCTCGCTCGATATTCTACGCGCAGATTTCGTGCAAACCTTTCTGAAATCCGCGCTGGCGGGTTACATCATGGGCTGCGGAGCGGCCTTCATCACGGCGCTGGCCATCGACCGCTCGCCGTTTCTACAAAAAGGGTTGGTCCCGGTCGGTAATTTCGTCGCAGCCCTGCCGATCATCGGCATTGCGCCCATCATGGTAATGTGGTTCGGCTTTGACTGGCACTCAAAGGCCGCCGTAGTCGTGGTAATGTGCTTTTTCCCAATGCTCGTGAACACGGTCGAGGGGCTGAGAGCCAGTGAGGTTATGCAGCGCGACCTGATGCACACATACGCAGGCAGCTACTGGCAAGGCCTCGCAAAGCTGCGCCTGCCTGCCGCCATGCCCTTCATCTTCAATGGCCTGAAGATATGCTCTACCCTCGCCCTGATCGGGGCCATCGTGGCAGAGTTCTTCGGAACCCCTACGGTCGGGATGGGTTTTCGCATCTCGACCGAAGTAGGCCGCATGAATATCGATATGGTCTGGGCAGAGATCGCCGTGGCGGCACTGGCCGGGTCCGTGTTTTACGGAATAGTGAGCCTCATCGAACGGGCAGTGACATTCTGGCATCCGTCGATGCGATCCTGAATATCCAAAACAAGGACAATCCCATGCGCTTCATCAAATTCGCCGATCAAACTACCGACCCTATCAAGAGAGATGTCGCCGACGAAGACATCATCGAAGGATCGCCCGATCAGCATGTCTGGAGCCATTTCGTCGGGGCGAACGAGACTTTCAAATCCGGCATGTGGGATTGCGCTGCCGGGGTTTTTCGCGGACCAATGAACAACCAGATCGAGTTTTGTCATATCGTTGAAGGCGAGGCGACCATCGAGATACCGGGCGGCGAAACCTATACCGTCAAAGCGGGCGATTCCTTTGTGATGGATAATGGTCTGCAACCCGTCTGGCATGTCGGGAAGTATGTGCGGAAGCATTACGTCATCTGTTCGGTTCCTGCATGAGCCAATGCGGGATCACGAAAAACTCTGGCGACGCTATCGCGTTAGGTGTTCAATGATTCGATCAACTGATTGGGGAGACAATTATGAAACTCGGAACCATCGCACTGGCCGCTGCGCTTGCCGCAACCGGCTTTGCGGCGCAAGCAGCGGACAAGGTAACGCTGCAACTGAAATGGGTAACGCAAGCGCAATTCGCGGGCTATTACGTTGCCGCTGACAAGGGCTTCTACAAGGAAGAAGACCTCGATGTTGAGATCAAACCCGGTGGGCCAGATATTGCCCCGGCGCAGGTGATTGCGGGTGGTGGGGCTGATGTGGTGCTCGACTGGATGCCATCGGCGCTGGCCTCACGCGAAAAGGGTGTGCCATTGGTCAATATCGCGCAACCGTTCAAATCGTCGGGCATGATGCTGACCTGCCGCAAGGAAACTGGCATTACCTCGCCGGAAGATTTTCGGGGCAAGACGCTGGGCGTCTGGTTCTTCGGCAATGAATACCCGTTCCTGAACTGGATGAGTCAACTCGGTATTCCAACCGAGGGCGGCGACGACGGTGTGACAGTTCTCAAGCAGGGCTTCAACGTCGATCCGCTGTTGCAGAAACAGGCCGATTGCGTCTCGACCATGACCTATAACGAATATTGGCAAGTGATTGATGCCGGATTGTCCGAGGATGATCTCGTCGTGTTCAAATACGAAGACGAGGGCGTCTCGACGCTGGAAGACGGCATCTATGTGCTGGAGGATAACCTCAAGGACGAAGCCTTCCGTGACAAGATGGTCCGCTTTGTTCGCGCCAGCATGAAAGGCTGGAAATACGCGGAAGAAAACCCGGATGAGGCCGCAGAAATCGTGCTCGACAACGATGCCTCCGGCGCCCAGACCGAAAAGCACCAAAAGCGCATGATGGGCGAGATCGCGAAACTGACCGCCGGTTCTAACGGTGCGCTGGATTTCAGGGACTACGCTCGCACGGTGATTTCACTGATGTCCGCCGATTCCGACCCTGTTATCACCAAAGCCCCTGAAGGGGCCTGGACTGCAATGATTACGGATGAGGCGTTGAAGTAAGCCCATCGATAATGGGGGGCGGTCAGAAATCCGTTGGCGCGCCCCCCTCCTGCTTTCGACGCTCCACGAATTCGTCCAGGGCGGCACGGGCATCGGCATCCATGGCGGGTGGCTCGAATTCTTCAAGAATGGCTTTCCACAGCACATTGGCCCGCTGCTCGGCGGACAGCGATCCCCGATCCTCCCAGTTTTCGAAGTTTGACCAATCAGACAGGAACGGCTGATAGAACGCCGTTTCGTATCGTTCCTGCGTATGGAGCGTTCCGAAGAAATGCCCCCCCGCACCAACGTCGCGAATTGCTTCAACGGCAATATCGTCTTCGGTAATCGGCACTGGCCGTACATAGTGCTGCATCTGCTGCAACAACTCGCAATCGATGATGAATTTCTCGTAGGACGCGCACAGTCCGCCCTCCAGCCATCCAGCACCGTGATAGACCATATTTGTTTGCCCGGTGACGACCCCCCACAGCGAAAACGCACTCTCCCATGCCGCCTGAGAGTCCGGGCAATTCGCGGCACAGGTATTTGAAGCTCGTAACGGCAAATCGTAGAAACGCGCCATCTGACCCGACATCTGTGTTGCGCGCATATATTCAGGCGTTCCGAAAGCGGGCGAGCCTGTCCGCATATCCACATTCGACGTAAACGAGCCGTATACTACCGGAGAGCCAGGCCGCACACATTGCAGCAAGGCAATCGCGGCCAGCCCTTCCGCCGTCTGTTGCGCCACCGCGCCAGCCAGTGTGACGGGTGCCATTGCCCCCGATAGTGTGAACGGTGAGACGACTGTGGGCTGGTTCCGCTCGGCCATCCGCATTGCCCCGTCGAGCATCGGCCAGTCATGCTTTAGCGGCGAGGTCGAGTTGATATTGGTGAACATCCGGGCGCTGGCTTCAAATTCTTCATGGCTGTGGCCCCCGGCCAGCCGCACCATCTCGATATTATCTTCGATCCGCTCGGTTCCCAGCGAATAAGCATGGACCACCTTGTCAGTCAGGACCAGTTTGTCGTGCATCGCATCCAGATGCCGCACAGAAGCATGAATATCTATCGGTTCGACCGGATAGCCGGAAACGAAATGCAGACAATTGAAATATTGCGTCAGCTTGATGAGATCACGAAAGGCGCGCCGGTGGCCTGTCTGTCGCCCCTCATCGAGATTGGAATAGTTTGGCGGTGAGCCAACCTGCCCGAACACCATATGTCGCCCGCCAACAGTGATCTGACGTTCCGGGTTGCGCGGTGTGATGTCGAATTGCGAGGGAGCAAGCGCAATTTTCTCCATCACGAAATCACGGCCCATCAGGATCGTGACTCCGTCCTCAAGCACCGTGCAGCCTTCACGCACGAGGATTTCGACAGCTTTGGGATGCAGGAACTGGATGCCAATCTCTTCAAGCACCCGCATTGCGCCCTCATGGACTGCGTGAACGCTGTCCTGCGATAATGGTTCAACGGGTGCATCGTGATAGGTATTCGCGATCCAGGGACTTTGCGTAATGACTGGACCCTTGCCACGGGCATTCCCGGCACGTCCTCCACCCCGGCGACGTTTTGGCGTGTTTTCTTCGATGATTTCGGCAGCCATGGTGTTCCCTTCCTCGGTGCGATCCGAGTGCCGCATACCCATGGGCATGGCGCAAGACTGTTTGCGACGGCCATATGTCGTTTTGCACACCCGCTTCTTTCTCGTCAGCCGGTAGCCATCGTTCTATAGGTATTCAGGGATACGACTGTGAAGGACAGTGACGTGAGCAATAAACGACCAACACAGGCGGAAGCAGAAGCTGCTGTTCGCACACTGATCGAATGGGCCGGAGACGACCCTACGCGTGAAGGATTGCTCGACACCCCAGCGCGCGTGGCGCGGGCCTATCGTGAATGGTTCGTTGGCTATGAAAGCGATCCCCACGCCTATCTGGAACGAACCTTCGAGGAGGTCGAGGGGTATGACGAGATGGTCGTCTTGCGTGATATTCGCTTCGAGTCCTATTGCGAACATCATATGTGCCCGATCATTGGCAAAGCCCATGTGGGTTATATTCCAGCGGGCCGTGTCGTCGGCATTTCCAAGCTTGCGCGGGTGGTCGAAGGCTATGCCAAGCGAATGCAGGTACAGGAAAAAATGACCGCACAGGTCGCACAAGCCATCGTCTCGGTTCTGGAACCGCGCGGAGTGGCGGTGGTACTGGAAGCCGAACACCAATGTATGACCACGCGTGGCGTCCATAAACACGGCGTCAGCATGGTCACGAGTCAGATGCTCGGCCTCTTCCGCAAAGACCCCCGCACGAGACAGGAATTTATGACCGTAATCGGAAATCCGGTGAACCGGGCGTAGGATTTTCGCCCCTGTTGATGGCCAAGACGGTATGGTCGATCCGATCTTGAGTCGGAGTCGTCCCCATGTCCCAATTCATCCACCTGACCCTCCATTCCGCCTATTCCGTGCTCGAAGGAGCGAACGGAATCAAAGCGTTGCCGGGGATGTGTGCGGAGGCAGGGATGCCCGCACTGGCGATCACCGATACCGACAATATGTTCGGGGCGCTGGAATTTTCAGAAGGAATGGCAAAGGCCGGGATACAGCCGATCATCGGGGTTCAGCTATCGCTGGCCTATGGGATGGCAGAATCCGCCCATACCAAACCCCCGCCCCCCGCCAAACTGACGCTGCTGGCGCAGGACGAGGCGGGGTATATGAACCTCATGGCACTCGTGTCGGCGGCATATCTCGACACGGATGCAGGCGAGGCCGTGCATGTTACGACCGAAGCGCTGACGGCGCGCAATGAAGGGCTGATCTGTTTGACCGGGGGGCCAAACGGCCCTGCGGGGATGCTGGTACGGGGGAACCGAATTACAGAGGCGCGGGCGCATCTGGATTGGTTGAACAGGACATTCCCGGACCGTCTGTATGTGGAATTACAGCGGCATGGTTCCGGCGAGACGCTCCTGCTCCCCACAGAAGGCGAGACGGAGCCAGTATTTCTCGACTGGGCCTACGGTGCGGGCGTTCCCATCGTGGCAACCAACGATGTTTATTTCCCGAAACGCACGATGCATCAGGCGCATGACGCCCTCATCTGCATCGCTGAGGGCCGTTACATTTCAGAAACCGACCGCCGTAAGCTGACCCCTGAACATTACTTCAAATCCGCCGGTGAGATGGCCGCGCTGTTCGCTGATCTGCCCGAAGCCATTGAAGCAACGGTAGAGATCGCGCAACGCTGTGCCTACCGTCCCCGTATGCGTGATCCAATCCTGCCACGCTTTGCGGATGACGAGATCGAGGAATTGCGGCGGCAATCAAAAGCAGGCCTCGATGCTCGCCTCAACGCCGAACCACCCGCTGCCGAACGCGAAATCTATGACAAACGTCTGGATTATGAGTTGGGCGTGATCGAAGGCATGGGCTTTCCCGGTTATTTTCTCATTGTGGCCGATTTCATCAAATGGGCAAAGGAGCAGAACATCCCCGTCGGCCCCGGTCGTGGCTCTGGTGCGGGGTCGGTTGTGGCATGGGCGCTCACCATTACTGACCTTGACCCCTTGCGCTATGGGTTGCTGTTTGAGCGGTTTCTGAACCCCGAACGTGTCTCGATGCCCGATTTTGACATCGATTTCTGTCAGGACCGCCGTGAAGAAGTCATCACCTACGTTCAGAAAAAATACGGCAAGGATCGTGTTGCCCAGATCATTACTTTCGGTACGTTGCAATCCAAGGCCACCATCCGGGATGTAGGCCGCGTTCTGCAATTACCTTATGGTCAGGTGGACCGTCTGGCCAAGATGATCCCAATGGAAGGCGTCAAGCCTGTCTCTATTGCGAAATCCATCGAGCAGGAACCACGGCTGAAAGAAGAAATGGATCGCGAGGAAGCGGTTGGCACGCTGATGAATATCGGCACTCAGATCGAAGGCCTTCTGCGTAACGCATCCACCCATGCGGCGGGGGTGGTGATCGGCGACCGCCCCCTTGACGAGCTGGTCCCCCTCTACCGTGACCCGCGATCCGATATGCCGGTCACGCAATTCAATATGAAATGGGTCGAAAACGCAGGTCTCGTGAAATTCGATTTTCTCGGCCTGAAAACCCTCACCGTTATTCAGGGGGCGCTCGATATTCTTAAATCGCGTGGTACGGAAATCGACCTGCCCCGCATCCCACTGGACGATACAAAGACCTACGATCTCTATTCCCGCGCCGATACTGTGGGTGTGTTCCAGGTGGAAAGCTCCGGGATGCGCGACGCCTTGCGCCAGCTCAAGCCGACCTGCATCGAGGATATTATCGCCCTTGTCGCGCTCTATCGTCCTGGGCCGATGGAGAACATCCCAAAATATTGTAATGTCAAGAATGGTCGCGAAAAGCGTGACGCACTGCATCCGCTGATCGACAGTATTCTTGACGAGACACAAGGCATCATCGTCTATCAGGAACAGGTGATGGAGATCGCCCGGAAGATGGCCGGGTACTCGCTTGGTGGCGCTGACCTTTTACGGCGCGCCATGGGCAAGAAAATTCAGGAGGCGATGGACGCCGAACGCCCCAAGTTTCTGGAGGGCGCAAAAGAAAATGGCGTTGGCAAGGACAAGGCCATCGAAGTCTGGAACCTGCTCGATAAATTCGCCAATTACGGCTTCAATAAATCCCACGCCGCAGCCTATGGCCTCGTCAGCTATCAAACCGGCTGGCTGAAAGCGAATTACCCCGTGGAGTTCATGGCTTCGGTTATGAATCTTGATATTCAAATCACCGATAAGCTGGCCGTCTATAAGCAAGAGGTCGAGCGCAGTAATTTTGCGATATTACCGCCCGACATCAATCGTTCCGGCGCGCGGTTCACGGTGGAGGAAGCAGGGGACAGCCTTGCGATCCGCTACGGCCTAGGCGCTCTCAAAAATGTTGGCATCGAAGCGATGGCGTCCATCGTGCGTGAGCGCGAGGCGAATGGGGAATTCCGTGACGTGTTCGACGTGATGGCTCGCGTCGATCCGCGTCAGATCAACAAACGCGCCCTTGAAAACCTTATCAAGGCAGGCGCGTTCGACTCCATGGAGCCAAATCGTCAGCGCCTGTTCCTGTCGGTCGATACCTTGCTCTCCTATGCACAGGCGCAGGCGGCAGATCGTGACAGTACGCAGGTATCATTATTTGGTGGAGATCCTGACGCCGTGCCGCCGCCGCGCCTGTCGGTTTCTGCCGATTGGCCGACCATCGACCGGCTGACACAGGAACATGCGGCAGTGGGGTTCTATCTGTCCGGGCACCCGTTGGATGAACATATGGCGGCGTTGGAACGAAAGAAATTTGTAACATTGTCCCGACTGGAACGGATGGTTGGAACCAAACCGCTGGCCGTGCGGATGGCAGGGACGGTGCTGGGCAAGCAGGAACGCAAATCAGCACGGGGCAACCGCTTTGCCTTCATTCAGTTTTCCGATCCCACGGGTCTTTATGAAGTCTCGGCTTTCTCTGAAGTCCTGACCGCAACACGCGACCATCTGGAAGTCGGGGCGGCATTGGCGTTGACGATAGAAGCAAGCAAAGAGGGTGAGCAAACGCGTTTGCGCTTACTCGGTGTGCAGCCGGTCGTTGATGCCGTGGCGGATGCTTCAGCAATGGGTCTCAAAGTGCACATCTCCGAGCCGGGAGCCTTTGAGGCGATGAAGAAACGACTCGCCCGCAGTGACAGACGGCGTGGCTCCGGCCCGATCAAGGTCGTGATGCTGTTGCCGGAAGAGGATTGCGAGGTCGAGTTCACGCTGCCCGGTGAGTATGACCTGTCCTCAAAAGTGCAGGCAGCGTTGAAAGACGCAGCGGGAATTTCGATGGTGGAGCAGGTCTGACGCTACGCAACAGCATCAGCTACCCAATACGAAAAACGGCCAGCTTTCGCTGGCCGTTTTTCGTATTGGGTAGCTCTTGAAGTTCTTGGTTGCGGGAGCAGGATTTGAACCTGCGACCTTCAGGTTATGAGCCTGACGAGCTACCGGGCTGCTCCATCCCGCGCCAAGAAGGGAGTAGATAGTCGGGTCTTATCAGCTTGGCAAGGAGCATTTCCCGTGAATCTGATCTAATTTTATTTTTCCTTCGACGGCTCTCAGAAAGTCGTAACCAGTTTGCGTTTAGACAGTCCCAAACCCTTGCATGGCTTCGGAGCGAACTGGCATGGCGATCTCGGATATCAAGGCAGCGGTACGTCCGCTGAAACCCCTTTTACAGCCCGCATTGACGTGGCTGGAGCATCAACAGATGCCTCCATCGGCAAAGGCGGTCCGCAAGCGCGACCTCTCTGGCGTGGAACGACCCGATACAGGCGCAGACGCAACGATGCGCGCGGCTCTCGACTGGTTGCTGATGGCGCAAAAGCATTCAGCGACGAGTGACGATGGGGCCGCACGCGATTACAGCCATACGACTGGCTGGGCAGCCAGTTACCCGGAAACAAGCGGCTATATCGTACCAACCCTGCTAACGCAGGCAGAACTGCGTGATGATGCAGAACTGCGCGAAGGCGCCCGCAAGATGCTCGATTGGCTCGTCTCGATTCAGTTCGACGAGGGTGGTTTTCAGGGCGGCACGATTGGACAGATGCCAAAGGTACCAGTGACGTTCAATACAGGACAAATTCTCATGGGCCTCGCGGCGGGCGCAAAGGTCTTCGGCGAGGAGTATGCGCCGTCGATGCGCAAAGCTGCCGACTGGCTGGCTCAATCACAGGATGAAGATGGCTGCTGGCGCGCCCACCGAACACCCTTCGCCACCCCGGATGACAAAGCGTATGAAACGCATGTTTCCTGGGGTTTACTGGAGGCCGCGCGCACAGAAACAAACGAATCATGGTCAAATGCCGCGCTAAAGCAGGTCGATTGGGCGCTGACCAAGCAAAAATCCAATGGTTGGATGAGTGAATGCTGCCTGTCGCGCCCCGATGCGCCACTCACGCATACTCTGGGTTATGCCCTGCGTGGTATCCTTGAGGCATATGAGTTCTCGAAAGAAGAACGCTATTTGACAGCAGCGCAGAAACTCGGCGGGGCATTGGTCGGATGTATCGGCGAAGACGGTTATCTCTGCGGCCGTTTCGATGCCGAGTGGCGGGACTCGGCGGATTGGGTTTGCATGACCGGTACAGCGCAAGTGGCACATTGCTGGTTGATGCTCTCTACCGTGGATGATTCGCGTGGCTATCGCGAAGCGGCGGGCCTTGCTCTGGGGTATTTACGCCGCCGAATCGACACTGAAGGGCCGGAAGAGACACGCGGTGCGGTGGCCGGATCATTCCCGATCCATGGCGATTACGTGCCATACGGGTACCCCAACTGGGCGGCAAAATTCTATATTGACGCGCAACAACTCGCTCTGGATCTGGGCGTGGAACAGCCCGCGTAACGCTCCTTGCTATCATGCCTGCGCAAGCAGGCATTTCGCTGAACCGGGACAGATTCCCGCTTTTGCGGGAATGACGCCATCATTTTCAAAGAGTCTGTCCAAATGACCCCCACCTTTCTGTTCGGTTTTGAGCGCAGCGGAACCACGTTGCTGACCATGATGGCCGGGGCGCATCCGCGTCTTTCCTGCCCGCTGTCGGTAACAGGAACCTGGTGGGATTTTGCGGATCGGCTGGATGAATTCGATGGGCTGGAGAGCAGCGCCGGAATCACCCGCATGGTAGCGGCGGTAGCGGCGCATGAACGGTTGAAATTGTGGAATGTCGAGTTTGATGAAGCGGCGATCGTCGAGGCGATCCGTCCCGGTCGTTATGACGACCTCGTGGATGCTTTCCACACCGCCGCCGCTAGTGCAGAAGGTAAGGAAGCCTGGGTCAATATGGATATTGGCACCCTCTTCCGGTTGGAAGATGTGGCCCGCCTGTTCCCTACCGCGCGCTTCGTACAGATCGTGCGGGATGGTCGCGATGTAGCATTGTCCTTCAAGGGATACCGTTTTGGTGGGTTGAACGCGATGGAGGTTGCCGACCGTTGGTCACGCGCCACAGTCGCCGCCGACAGGATCGGCAATGCGTTAGGACCAGAACGATATTTGCGCATCCGCTATGAAGACCTGATCGCTCTGTCTGAGCAAACGCTTGATCGGCTTTGCGATTTTGCGGGGGAAAGCTATGATCCGGCCATGCTCGATTATGCGGGTGACGTGTCACGCAAAGTGCCTGACGCTACGCGCGACCTCTGGCCTGTGCTTGATCGCCCCCCCCAGACCGACAAAATCGAACGCTGGAAGCGTGAGATGAAGGCGTCAGAGCGTTATGTTATTGAGGAAACAGCGGGCGAAGCACTGGACCGATTTGGCTATGCGCGCGGTGGGGCCGGGTTTTCCGCCGGGGGTGAGTTGCATGGTGCGTGGTGTTACCTGACGCGTGGGGCGCGGCTCAAGCGGTTGGCACGCCGTTAAAGCAAACTGCGAAAGCATTGAATCAGGTGGCAGGTCTTCGCGTTCGAGCCGTAAGGCGAGAGATACAGCGAAACCTGCCTCAATATTTGCGCAAATTGCTATAAGATCGAAAACGACCGGGTTTATTGAAGCCAACGCAGAAAATGAGGTATTTTCTGTGTTGGCTGGCCGCTTGTAATCCTAACCCTTCTTCGTCATCGCCTCAATGGCACTCTGAAGTTGGTTAATCTGATCGCGCAAAGCATCGATCTCGCCTGGCTTCCCGGTTTCCAACCCGGAAGGCTTTGGCTCTGGCGCAACCTTGGTTGAATCAACACCGGAAAGCGCCCCAAAAGGCGTAAATACCCGCATCGCATTCTGAAAAATTTCAGCATTCTTCGCGGTCATGGTTTTCATGGCCTCAACCGCTGCATCACCACCAAAAGCACGCGTAAATTCGGCTTGGTTTTTCGTCAGGCTTTCCAGACTCATCTCCAGATAACCCGGCACGAAGGATTGCATCGAATTCCCGTAAAACCCGATAAGCTGGCGCAGGAATTTAATGGGTAGAAGATTTTCGCCCTTGGCTTCTTCCTCAAAGATGATCTGAGTCAATACCGACCTGGTAATATCGTCACCGCTTTTGGCATCGAAGACTAGGAAATCCTGCCCCTCCTTGACCATCCCCGACAGGGTATCGAGAGTAACATAGCTGCTGGTAGCCGTGTTATAGAGGCGGCGGTTCGCATATTTTTTGATGGTTATAGGGGGCTTCTCCCCCTTCACATCGGATTTGCCGTCCTTGGCGCTCGACATTTAGTCCTCCGACAGGCGATGATAAACCTCGGTAATCATTGCACCGCACAATGTGCAGGGCAACATTTTTCGCACCCGCGATACCGCATTAACGGGGAATGAGGGCATTACTCAACCTATCGATAGCGCACAGGATCAAACCCACCCGGATTTTCGCTGGGACGGGGCAGCCTTGATCCTGCGCCATCTGCGCGAAACGGCGCTGACTCGATTGGAAACAATGGTTGCGACTCCCCAAACCAACCCACAGGACATAGACGCATTGGCATCGGAAGTGGGTGGGGTGCTGGACGGGCTGGCCCGCTATCAGCGGCATCCTTACCGCCACACCGTCCCCGGCGTGCCAACCCTGTGGACGCGTGGCTCAACACGGGTGCTTGATTATGGCGGCAGCGGCATCCCGCTATTTGTGATCCCGTCGATGATAAACCGCGCTTTCGTGATGGACCTGACCCTCCGGCAATCGCGAATGCGATGGCTTGCCCGTAACGGGTTTCGCCCTTTTCTGTTCGATTGGGGCGATCCGGGGCCGCGCGAAGCTCAATTCCGCATCGCCAATTATCTGGAACGCCGTCTTCGACCGGCTTTTGCAGCAGCGCGGCGCGCTTGTGGCGGTGGCCCGGTCCATCTCGCTGGATATTGTATGGGTGGCCCCATCGCGTTGGCCCTGGCCGCGAGCGATACAGAAGGTACTGGCAGCATCGTTACGCTCGGCGCACCGTGGGATTTCACCCATTTTCCCGAACACGACCGTTTCCGCGAAAACCGCAAGGCATTCGAAGCCTCTTTGATGACCATGGCAACATTTTTCGGCACGATTCCACCACAGGTCGTACAATCCTTCTTCGCCATGCGCGATCTGGAATCGGGCGCACGCAAGTTCCGCCGTTTCGCATCCGGCGATACTATGGATACGGCGGCGCGGCAATTCGTGGCTGTCGAAGACTGGCTTAATGACGGCATTGGGATGCCCTTGCCGGTAACGCTGGAATGTTTCACGGAATGGCTGATTGATAATGCCCTGTTGCATGGTACGTGGGATATTGGAGGGCAGACCCTTGATGTCAGTTCAATCCGTGCGCCCGTCATGGTCGTTGTCGGGGCAAAGGATGCCGTCGTTCCCCCCGCCTCGGCCCTGCCACTGGCACAATCCATAAACGCAACAAAGATCTTGCATCCCCCTACCGGCCATCTCGGTATCGTCCTTGGCGAAAAGGCAGATCACGATGTCTGGACGCCCGTGCGCGATTTCCTGTCGGAAGGCGATGGATAACAGCCACCACCGCAGATAAGGATAATCTGCAACACCACCACGGAGGCACATATGAAAATCGGCATTCTCGAAACCGGCAAGGTCAACCCCGACCTCGTGCCGACGCATGGTGCTTATGTCCCGATGTTCCGCGACTTTCTACACCGCGCCGATTCTGCGATTGAGGTAGTGGGCTGGGATGTTGTGGATGAAGGTCGCATTCCTGATTCACCCCAGGATGCCGATGGATGGATTGTGACCGGCTCAAAACACGGCGTCTACGATCCCCTGCCATGGATTGAGCCATTGAAGGCATTCCTGCGCGAAACCTATGCCGCGAAAGTGCCTATCGTCGGTATTTGCTTCGGCCATCAAATCCTTGCCGAAGCAATGGGTGGCAAGGTGGTCAAATCAGAGCGCGGCTGGGGCTGTGGCGTTCACAGCTATCGTCTCGCTGATGAAGAACCGTGGATGACCTCCACTCCGGGAACCATGAATGTACATGCCATGCATCAGGATCAGGTCGTGAAAAAACCGCCGGAAGCACGGGTGATTGCAAGCTCGGATTTTTGTGAATACGCAGGATTGGCCTATGGCGACCACGCAATCTCGATTCAACCGCACCCGGAATTCGACGCTGCTTATGAGGCCGATCTCATCGACCTGCGCAAAGGCAGCAACGGCATTGGCATCCCGGAAGATATTGCAGAACACGCGATCAAGACGTTGGAAAACGGCGTTGATAACGACATGCTGGCAGAATGGATTGTAACGTTCTTCCGTCGCGCCCATACATCAGCGGAGAGCGAACGCAAAAACGCCTGACTTCAACTAAAGTCAGGCGCTTCATGTTTCTTTATATCGAAAGAATAACAGTCAGTGGATCGAGGCAACGTGCTTTTCGATCTCATCCTTTACACGCAACTTCTGACGTTTGAGCGCGGCGACCTCCACATGGTCTACGCCGGGGTGACGCTCTGTCTCCATGATCTGATGTTCGAGTCGCTCATGCTTTCGCTTGAGGGTTTCAACATGGGAAGCCAAGCTCATCGACACTCTCCTTCTGGTCTGTTGAACCTTCATTACAACACCGAAATGCCATCCTGTCATGCAAAATAATCGTTTGATTTTAGATCAATTCACCACATTTCTCAGCGGTTATGATGAATAAAAATGTACCGAAAAAACTCATTGTTGGAATTAGTGGAGCGTCAGGAGCGATCTACGCAATTCGTATGCTTGAGATTCTGCGGGAGATGGGCGTTGAAACCCATCTGGTCGTGTCGCAACCGGGACGCATGACGGTTAATTATGAAACTGACATGGATTATTCCACCCTCGCTGCGCTTGCGACTCACCATTATGGCGCTCAGGATGTCGGCGCACCGATCAGCTCCGGTTCCTTTCGTACACTCGGCATGATCGTCGTTCCCTGTTCGATGCGCAGCCTGTCGGAAATCGCAACCGGCGTAACGACCGGTCTTTTGACCCGCGCAGCAGATGTTGTGCTGAAAGAGCGGCGACGTTTGGTGCTGATGGTGCGCGAGACGCCCCTACATACAGGCCACCTGCGCAATATGACGGCAGCCAGTGAAATTGGCGCAATTATTTATCCGCCCGTTCCGGCCTTCTACAGTGAACCCAAATCCCTTGAGGAAATGGTGGATCAAACCGTCGCGCGCGCTCTGGATCTTTTTGACCTCGACGCACCGATGACGAAACGGTGGGGCGAAGATCTGGAAAAGGGGCGTCGCTGAAACGAAAAACGCCCGCGAATTGGTGCGGGCGAAGTTCGAAGCGGGGTAGAGTGTCGGTGTCCTGGAGAGGTATAAGCCTTGTGGGGCTAATACGATAAGTGGCACAACAAGACTAATTATGTGATAAATGACTTATCTTGTACGGCCATCAATATGTTCGATTTGAGAGATATTGTGTTCACGTTTGATAGATTTGCGCGACCATTTTACGATTACAGGATATTCTCATCCCGACAAACGCGAAGGAAGCATAATGCGACAATTGTTTCTGACCATGAGCCTCGCACTGGCTCCGCTGCAAGCGGGGGCAGCAGAATTGCTGATGTTCGACGCCGATGGATGTATGCATTGCGAATTCTGGAAAGACGATATTGGTCCGTATTATCACAAGACCCGTGAAGGAAAGAGCGCGCCGCTACGGATCATCAGTCTCAATGAAGACCGCCCCGAAGATCTGAAATGGATCGACGGTGTTCGTTTTTCCCCGACTTTCGTACTCATTGATGACAACCGTGAGGTCGGTCGGATCGTGGGGTATCCGGGTGAAGACCTGTTCTGGATGAATATGGAAACCGTTTTCCGCAGACTCGGAACCCAACGTCCCTGATCGTCACTGCCGCGATAGATCAAGCAATCGTGCGGCGTCCATAAATGCGGCGTATTTGTCTTTGGCTGCCGCCGTGGCAAGATCGTCTTCCCCCCACTGCTCGATTTGCCATTCCTCGTCTACTCGTGAAGTTACCCATGCCTGTTTCGGCGTCATATGACCCTTGCTGATTGCAAGGGCAATGATGAGTGAGCCGGAAAAGGCGGTCAGATCATGCAGGGCCGCCAATGCAGTGTTATCATGGGTTGCGACCGCCGCGCGCAGGGATATCAAGCTCGTTTCAGGTTGCTCGACAGCCATAATGCCTGTGGTGACGACCATGGGCGCATCCAATTCCCTTGCAGCCCATGTAAGCAGATCATCCCATGCTGCTGCTTGTCGCGCGACGAGAATTTCAGGATGGGTAGACCGGTAACAAACAAGGTCGCTGGCCCCATACGCTGACACTTGTTCAATGATTTCATTACGGTAGCAAGACACTGTATCGAGAATCGAATTCACATAGCGGGTGATGGGCATGATCTTCGGATTGACCGTATCACCCTGCGCCCGCCATTCCGCCACAACGGCCTCTGCCAACGCATGGGTCGGAGCGGTGACGGCCTGTTTGGCGGGGGTACGGACAGGTTTGCCACCGAATGTGATCGTAAAGGGTGCTGCATCGCCCTCGACCCGCGCTTCATGCCACGGCTTGTTCATCCCAGAATCTCCAAGGCTCCATCAAGCTCGGCAAAGTCGTCGATAATCACATGGGCCCCTGCATCCAACAGATCTTTGACCGGATGATACCCCCAACTCACGCCGATGGCAGTGCATCCGTGCGCACGCGCCATGGCAATATCGAAAGTCGTATCACCGACCATGGCAGTACGTGCAGCAGCAACGCCTGTCATGCGCTCACAGTTTTGCAACATGCCGGGATGTGGTTTTGAGGGTGCATCGTCTGCTGTCTGGGTCGCCATGAAAAACGCGCGCATGTCAAAAACATCCAGAACGTGCTCAAGACCCCGCCGGGCCTTGCCCGTTGCAACGGCCATCAGCGTATTAGGCGTATTCAGCCGCTCCAACGCTGCGCGCGTGCCGGGATAGAGTTGCCCATTCGACTGGGGGTTATTCTGGCGGTACGCAAGTGACGCATCCCGAAAGGCGCGATCAATCGCCGCCAGGGTTTCCGGCGGATGATCCGGTGCCAGCGCCTCGACCGCCTGTGGGACCGACAAACCAACGATCCCACGCACGGCTTCAGCGGGGGGCGCATCCAGCGCCAGCGCGCTGAACGCCTGCTCCATCGCATGCTGGATCGCGAAAAGGCTATCGACCAATGTTCCATCGCAATCAAAAACGATAAGGCGCGGCTGTATCATTCGGTCCAATTCGGCAGAAACTCTTCGTCATCCGTGCGCTTCTTGTCCCAGCCAAACAAGTCCCAGCTATGGGCCATATGCTCCGGCAAAGGCGCACGCAGATCGATGGGAGGGTGGCCCTTTTCAGGGTGTGGAATGACGATGTGCCGCGCGTGCAGGTGCATTTTTCGGCTGACTGCGCCAGTCAGGCGGCGTTCAGCTTCTTCAGCAGTGGGGCCGTATTTTCCGTCGCCTACAATGGGATGCCCCATAGTCGAACAATGCACGCGAAGCTGATGCGTACGCCCCGTTACCGGGCGCAGGGTCAGCCACGACGCAAGCTGTGCAGCGGTATCCATGGTCGCATAATCAGTTACAGCACGCTTGGCGTCGGGTTGGTTTGGCAAATCAGCGCGGTCGATTACCGTCATCTTCTCACCATGTGAACCGGGCATCTTCGCCAGTGCAGCCTTGATCGTGCCATTGCCCGGCTTGGGAATGCCGATCACAGCCGCCCAGTATATTTTACGGGCTGCCTTGGACCGGAATGCAGCCGTCAAATTCCGCGCCGCCAAACCCGTTCGGGCGAGGACGAGAAGACCGGATGTATCCTTATCGATCCGATGAACGAGTTTTGGCCTGTCACCTCCGTCAGCCAACGCAGGCAACAGGCCGTCAATATGCCGATGGCTCTGGCCTGTGCCGCCCTGTACCGGAATGCCCGCCGGTTTGTTCAATACGATGACGTGTTCGTCCTCGAATAGCACCATATTGCGGATCAACCGCGCATCTGCCTCCGGGATCGTTGGCTTGCCGCCGCGTGTAGGGGCTGTCGGGTTATCCGAAAGGGGCGGAATCGTGACAGTCATCCATTCAGAGAGGCGAAAGTTTGATTTTACCTTGCCGCCATCGACCCGAATATCGCCCTTGCGCAGCAGCTTTTCAATTCGCCCCTGATTGAGTTGTGGGTACCGCTCGCGCAGCCAGCGATCCAGCCGTCGCCCATCATCGCCAGATTCGATGGCGACCATATCGCCCCTCATGACAACACCGAGCGAACGAGAGTCATTCCAACAAACAGCGCCCCGATGGAGAGGCCGACAGATAGGGCAATATACGTGGCAGCGCTAAGTGCCCTGCCTTGCTCAATCAATATCAGCGTATCAAGAGAAAAAGCAGAGAAAGTCGTGAAACCACCCAGCACTCCGGTCATGGTGAAAATCGACAATGGGGATGGCGTCTCCTGCCCCCGCGTGAAGAAATATGCAGCGACGATCCCCATAACCAGTGACCCGACGACATTCACAGCCAAAGTGCCGTACGGAAACGCCGGACCAAGCGTCCGTGTGGCCCAGGATACGGAAAAATAGCGGAGTGCGGCTCCGAGAGCGCCGCCGAGCGCAACGAATAGAACTGTCATAGTTGCGGCTATAGCCCGGCACAGGCATCCAGCGCAATCATTGTGCAAACAGGCTTCGGTCAATGCGCGACAGGATTAACCGTCAACTGAACTTCATCCTCACCATGACCACAACCGCACCGAACGCTCCCAGGTCATCAATTCAGGCTTTTTCAATAATTTAGCATTACTATAGCACCGTATGAAACCAGGTTTGGTTTTGGTGTTCATTTGAAATAATTGGTGTCAAATACAATGGAAAAGGTTTGCGGAATCCTTGTATTACTAGCGGTATACCAACTTTCTGGAATGCTGCATTATCACGATGCGCCCATTATGAAACATTGGCAAATGCAAAAGATTTGCAACACGACAACCGAAAGCATTGGATGGGGACGCCTCTGTTGAGGTTTGCAGCGGCATCGGATCGGTCTATCAAGAGTGGATGGTTCATCTTTCCTCCCGCCCTATCCTGATTGCAGGCCCGACCGCTTCGGGAAAATCTGCGTTGGCGGTATCGATTGCGGCACAGCTGAACGGTTGGGTCATCAATGCGGATTCGATGCAGGTCTATTCGGGCTGGCATACGCTGACTGCACGCCCTGAACCCGCCGATGAAGCCAAAGTACCACACCGGCTGTACGGCATAGTTGATCCAAGTTTACGCTATTCTGTCGGTAGCTGGTTGAAGGATGTCACATCCATTCTTGCCGAAGCACGGAATGCGGGTGCCGTGCCTGTAATTGTCGGCGGAACCGGTTTGTATTTCACGGCATTAACGCGCGGACTGTCGAATATTCCGGCTATTCCCGCGACGATTCGCGATGCCGCCGAGGCGAGACTCGCAGAACATGGGGCAGAAGCCTTTCGGCGTGATCTGCTGGCTTACGATCCGACGGCGGCAAAGCTCGATATTGTCAATCCACGCCGAATGATCCGCGCGTGGGAAGTAATGGAGGGAACCGGGCGCTCCCTCACCGATTGGGCACAGGAAACACCCCCGCCCCTTCTCGCAACGGAACAAACGATACGACTCGCCATAAACGCGGATCGTGATCTACTGAATGCACGGATCGAAGGGCGCTTTGAGCAGATGATTGAGGCAGGTGTGATGGATGAAGTTACGGCGATGGCAAATCGTCATCTCGACCCGTCCATTCCTGCGATGAAAGCGGTGGGAGCGCCACCGCTCATGGCCCATTTGCGCGGCGACCTTACGCTTGAACAGGCCGTGACACAGGCGAAGACCGACACACGCCGTTACGCAAAACGCCAACGTACATGGCTCAGAAACCAGATGTCGGATTGGCCTCTCATCGCAATGAATGCGCCTGTCGAAGACATTATCGCAACAATTGCTCAATCCGATTCAGAGAGCGCGTAACCGAACCGCTTCACGAACCGTTGTGCATCAGCATCGGAAATCGAGACGGTCAGCGACATTGTCGCATCTTCCCCCGTCACATCACGCACATCGGCGGCTTCATAGAGCCATGCGAGCGCAGCCCCGTCACTGGCGGGTAAATCAATACGAACCACTGTCTCCGCCGCCGCCAGCGTTCCGGCGACAAGCGCCAGCAGAGCATCAACCCCTTGCCCAGATAGTGCAGAAACACAGATCGCCCCATCACGCCGCGCGGCTTCGTTTTCCCATGCCTGACGCGCTTCTGCATCCAGCATGTCTGTCTTGTTATAGACTTCAATAGCCCCATTCAGCGTTGCTTCCTCGACCCCAAGATCGCGAAGCACAGAAACAACATCCTGCGCCTGCGCCGCCGTTTCATCGCTTGATATGTCACGAACATGCAGGATCAAATCGGCTTCCAGCACCTCTTCAAGCGTTGCCCGGAACGCCGCGATCAATTGTGTTGGCAAGTCGGAGATAAAACCAACAGTATCCGAGAAAATTGCTTCGCGACCATTTGGCAATTCGACCGACCGCATTGTCGGATCAAGGGTCGCGAACAGCATGTCTTTCGCGAGCACCTTCCCGCCGGTAATGCGATTGAACAGCGTAGACTTCCCGGCATTGGTATAGCCGACAAGGGCGACGACCGGGAGCGGGGCTTTTTTGCGCTTTTTACGATGCAGCGTGCGCGTCCTGACGACTTTTTCGAGTTTGCGTTCGATTCTCACAAGCCGTTCGTCAATCATGCGGCGGTCCGCTTCGATCTGCGTTTCGCCGGGGCCACCCACGAAACCGAGTCCACCGCGTTGGCGTTCAAGGTGGGTCCAGCTTCGAACGAGACGACTTTTCTGATAACTGAGATGCGCGTGTTCAACCTGAAGCACGCCCTCCGCCGTCCCGGCTCGCTCACCGAAGATTTCGAGAATGAGGCCAGTGCGATCAAGCACCTTTGCCTTCAGCGCCGTTTCAAGGTTGCGTTGTTGCACCGGGGTCAACGTGCCGTCGATGATGACAAGTTCAACGTCGTTTTCAGCGACAGTGCCCTTTAGCTCTTCAAGCTTTCCGGTCCCGAACAATGTAGCCGGACGCGGCGTCTTCACCAGTACAGGGGATGACACCACAATATTCAGATTAAGCGCCTCCGCCAAACCCACCGCCTCTTCGAGACGATTTTCGGGTAAGCGACTCGCCTGTTTCCAGTCGGGCATGACCGGATGGATGACGAAAGCGCGGGTCGCAGCCTCTTCCGTGTTCAAGTGGCTGGTGCTTCTTCAGGTTCGTAAAGCGCGATAGGCTGCGCTGGCATCACGGTCGAAATCGCGTGCTTGTAGACAAGCTGGGATTGCCCATCGCGACGTAGCAAGACGCAGAAATTGTCGAACCAGGTTATGACGCCTTGCAACTTGACGCCGTTGACGAGGAAAATCGTCACAGAGACCTTGTTCTTGCGGACGTGGTTGAGGAAAGTATCCTGGAGGTTCTGGCGGTCGGAGGCCATTCGATGCCCCTTCTATTTTTATAGCTACAAATCCCGAAACGGTGCACCCGTTCCAGTTGGCAGGACACTACACGATCACTTCCACCCGGCAACCCCCTGTAACAACAACCCCTGCGAGATTCGACACGAAATACAAATCTCAGATTATTTACGCCACGCCCAAGGGCTTAATAACGCGACCACCGCAAGCGTTTCCATCCTTCCGACGATCATTCCAATGCACAAAACGACCTTGCCAGCATCCGCCAATCCAATCCACGCATCAGGGTCATCAGTAATCAGGGGCAGCAAAGGCCCGGTATTACTCAGCACGCTGATCGAAGCCATAACCGCATCAATCATGCCCATTCCCGTTGCCGTCAAAGCCAGCGCGCTGAGGACGACTGAAAACACGTAGAGCATTACGAAGACGAATACGATCCGCATCGCACCCGACGTTACACGGTTCGAGCCACTGCGAATGGGGCGCACTTCTGTAGGGCGGGTGAGTCGGGCCAATTCGTTCAGGGCGTGCTTGCCGAGTAAAGCCGCACGGATCAGCTTTACACCCCCCGCAGTTGATGCGGCGCCCCCTCCGACAATTGCCAATCCGACCAATGCGATACCCGGTGTTTTCAGGGCGCTCCAGGTTGTCGCCCCTTCCCAGTCCGCCGATTCAAATCCGGCGGTCGTGATGTAGGAAAACGCCATAAACAGCGTTCCCCATAAGGCACGTAGCCCGGCCTGCCATTCATCGGTCGAACGCGTCTCGATGGCCCCGATCCAGTGGCGAAGGAACAAAATTGTGACGATGACCGCGACCGCAATTACCATGTAGCGACATTCAGGGTCTTCCAAATACCCTCGAACACGACCGCGCAGGGCTTGCAAATGAACGGCAATACCGATGGCGGCGGGAACAATGACAAACAGCAGGACCAACTCGACACTCCGCGATCCATACGCAGCAATACCACCCGGATTGACCGTAAATCCAGTCGTCGAAACTGCACCGAAAGCGTAACACAGGGCTTCGAACGCTGGCGCACCTGCCGCCGCAAGGCCAAGCATACATAACACAATCATACCGATGTAAGGAGGCGCGAGTATCCGCGCAGCCCAGATAGCCCTTTCTACAGGCTCGCGGCGATCTATCACGGCATCAAGCGACATTCGGGCATGCGATACTGGCTCTTGCGGACGGTCCAGAATGTGTCGCACCTCAAAGCCGCCAATGGAAAGCGGCGCGAAGATCGCCAAGGCAGCAACCAGACTGACAAATCCACCGAATCCAGCACAGACCGAGCGCCAAAGGATGACAGTGTTCGGCACCCCCTCAATATCGCGGATATTCGATGCACCAGTAGTAGACAGTGCCGAGCACATCTCAAAATAAGCATCGACGATCCCAAAACCGGGAACCAATTCCGCAACCGGAATCGCCACGATGAGCGGCCCGGCCGTGTAGAAAATAACAAGAGCAAGCAAACCTGACCTTGCGGCCCGAATAGGATGCCGCAACAGGATCATGCGAAGTGCCGAGCCGAAGATGAACGACATGACCGTACAGAGCGCGAATACGCCGCTCGTCACCCTGTCTCCGATGGCAAGCGCATGGATCGCCATGAGGGCAAATCCGATGGAAAAAGCAAAGAGAGCTATGCCCAGCAACTGCTCCGCCCCCGCGCCTTTACGCGCGAGCGGACGCCAGACATCGACAACACCCCGGCTCATCTAAAAATAATCCACCGACACGCGGAACAGCTTTTCAACCTCCTGCACCGCGCTCTTCAGGGCGAAGATCACAACATTATCGCCATCGCGCAGAATGTCGCGACCATCAGGAACCCGGACCTCCCCGTTCGACAAAACCGCACCGACCATCACCCCCGGTGGCAGGTTCACCGAGCCAAGTGGTGATCCTGTAAGCGGTGACGTGGCCAACACCTGCGCCTCGATCACCTCTGCCGCACCGTCACGGACGCTGTGAAGCGCACGGATTCGCCCCCGGCGCACATGGCGCAGGATGGAGGATACTGTCGTTGCGCGCGGGTTAATGAAAGCATCAAGACCGAGTGGTGCCACAAGACGCATAAGGTTTTGGTTATTGATGAGCGCCATGGCACTCGCCGCGCCTTCTTCCTTAGCCAGGACACCCGCAAGAAGGTTTGCCTTGTCGTCATCCGTTAGCGCAATAATCATTTCTGCTTCGGCCACATTCACTTCGGCCAGAAGGGCAGCATCAAGTACATCGCCATTCAACACAATCGTCCGGTCAAGACGCTCGGCAACGTATTCCGCGCGCTCACGGTCCCGCTCGATCAATTTTGCCTTGATACGGCGTTCCTGCTTTTCGAGAGCGAGGGCGACATTCAAACCCACATTACCGCCACCGGCGATGATGATACGGCGCGCGACTTCCTCCTCATGCCCAAAAAGGTGCATGGTACGACCCACATGATCCTCGCGGGCTATAATAAAAACGTTGTCGTCTTCGAGGAGCTGATCGTCTCCACTGGGTGTATAAAGTTTTCCATTGCGCTCAAACGCGACAACCTTCGCTGCAACGTCAGGGAACAACGCCGTCAATTGACGCAAGGGGGTATGCAGAAGGGGACATTCGCTCGTCAGGCGCGTGCCAACCATCCGCACCTTGCCATCGAGAAACGGCGTCGATTCAAATGCCCCCGGCGCACTGAGACGGCGAAGAACCGAGCGTGCGACTTCCACCTCCGGTGAGATGATGACATCGATAGGCATATGGTTCCGCTGGAACATATCGCTCCATTGCGGCTCCAGATATGCTTGCGCGCGAATACGCGCGATCTTTCGTGGGATCGAGAACACTGTATGGGCGACCTGACAGGCCACCATGTTCACTTCGTCAGAATACGTAACTGCAATCAGCATATCCGCATCGCGCGCCCCGGCTTCGCCAAGCACATCCGGGCGCGATGCATACCCTGTGACACCCGCCACATCGAGCAAGTCCGTCACCTTGCGCACCAGAGCTTCCGACTGATCCACGATAACCACGTCGTTATTCTCGGTCGCAAGTTGGCGCGCGATATTGAAGCCGACCTGTCCGGCCCCGCAAACGATAACTTTCACTGGATGCTAACTCGAAAGCCGTACGACATTATCCGCCGCTGCCAGCCGCGCCCCACCACGGTTGGATGTGGTAACACCCAGTGCCTTGAGTTTACGATGCAGTGCCGACCGCTCCATGCCAATAAAGGATGCCGTTCGCGAGACATTGCCACCGAAGCGATTGATCTGTGCGATAAGATAGTCGCGCTCGAAGGCTTCGCGCGCCTCGCGCAATGGCATGGAAACGAAGCTGTCACCACTTTCGGAAACGACTGTTCCGGGATTCGCGGCCATCACTTCCTGTGGCAGATCATCAGCACCGATTTCCTGTTCCAGACGGTTGCCGAGGATCATCATGCGTTCGATGATATTGCGGAGCTGTCGCACGTTTCCAGGCCATTCGTAGGCTTGCAGAACGGCCATTGCATCCTGCGCAAAATCACAGCGTGCAAGACCCTGTTCACGATTCAGACGTTCAATCAGATGTTCTACCAACATTGGTATATCTTCACGTCGCGTACTCAGCGCAGGCACATCCACCGGAACGACGTTGAGACGGTGGTACAAATCCTCGCGGAAATCGCCTTTTGCAATCTCCTCAGTCAAATCCCGGCTTGACGAACTGACGATCCGCACATCCACGCGCACCTCATCCGAGCCACCCGCGCGGATGAAGGATTGGTCTACAAGAACCCGCAGGATCTTTGGTTGCGTTTCGCGCGGCATATCCGCGACCTCGTCAAAGAACAGCGTTCCACCATGCGCCGCCTCAAGCAAACCGGGTTGTGCAAGGCCACCATCCTTCTGGCGTCCAAACAGCTTTTCTTCCAGATGCTCCGGTTCCATTGTCGCCGCACTGACAACGACGAAAGGCGCATCGGCCCGCTTGGAATGAGCGTGGAGAAAACGGGCGGCTACTTCTTTTCCGGCCCCGGACGGCCCGGTGATCAGAACACGGCTACCCGTCGGCGCAACCCGTTGAAGGGTCGAGCGGAGGTTTACCATCGATGCCGCTTCCCCAATAAGATCGGCGGCGCGTTCATCCTGACGTTTCAAAACCGAGTTCTCCCGGCGAAGTCGCGAGGTTTCGATGGCACGGTTAGCGGTGAGGATCAGAACATCGGTTTTAAAGGGCTTTTCGATAAAATCATAAGCGCCTTGCTGCATCGCGGCGACAGCAAGCTCAACATTGCCATGCCCGCTGATGATGACGATAGGGATTTCAGGATTATCCCGTTTCACCGTCTTCAACACTTCGATCCCATCCTTCCGGCTGCCCTGCAACCAGATATCTAGGATGATGAGATCAGGGTGGCGGGTGTTGATTTCACTGAAGGCACTTTCCGCACAAGCAGCGCGGCGCGCTTCGTGCCCTTCATCCTCCAGGATTTCTGCGATCAAGTCGCGAATATCGGCTTCGTCATCAACAACGAGAATATCTGCCATGGTGTTTAACCCCCTTTTTTCGTTTCTTTTTTCGTTTCTTTTTTAGTTGTTTATTAAACGGAAACGGCGCGCATCCTGGTGCCTGCGTCCGCATGTTTTGTGAGCCTTGTGTCGGCTGACACCCTCGCCCCGTATGGTAAACGAATTCTAACCTGTGCGCCGCTTGCGGCGTCTTCCGCATCCTTCAGGATCACACTGCCGTTATGTTCCTCAACAATACGACGGACAATGGCCAACCCAAGTCCTGTACCTCCCTTGCGGGTTGTGACGTAGGGTTCTGTCAATTTATCCCGTTCCCGACGCGGAAAACCAGGGCCGTTATCGATCACGTCTATTACCAGCTCGTCATCTTCGACGGTTGAACGGATGACGATACGACCAGGCTCTGCATTTTCTTCTTCTTCAGTAAAGGATTGGAGCGACTGGGCTGCATTCCGAACCAGATTCGTGAAAACCTGCGACATCAATCCCCGATCGCAATTGAGGACAATATCGGTCTTTTCCGGCATCTGCTCGAAGGTAATTTCAGGGTACTCAGCACTATGGAGTGCAAGAATCTCACCGAATAGCGGATCGAAGGCTGTTTCCGAGAAATCCGGTTTTGGCATACGCGCAAAGTTTGAAAACTCCTCAACCATGCGCCTGATCTGATCGACCTGTCGAACGATGGTATCGACGCATTGATCGAAAATCGGACGATTATCCTCAACCTGCACGCCAAACTTGCGCCGCAGGCGTTCGGCGGAAAGCTGGATAGGGGTCAACGGGTTGCGAATTTCATGGGCGACCCGCTGCGCCACATCACCCCATGCTGCCAAACGCTGTGCCGACACGAGGGCAGTCATGTCGTCGAGCGTCAGGACGTAACCCTCGACCCCCGCATCACCGCGCTGACAAGTGACACGAACGAGATATTCGCGCCCTTCCTCTTCCGAAAGGTGGATCACACGCCCCTCGGATACACCATGTGGGGAAGCCTTTGCCCGATTAACCAGATTGTCGATGCCCGGCAAGAGTGGTTCAAAATCTGCGATTTTCTGAATGTCTTCCACTGGTCCGATGATCCGCGAAACCGACTTATTCATCAAATCGACGCGCCCTTCGGCGTCAAGACCAATGACCCCCGCTGTGACACCTGAAATCACCGCCTCGGTGAAGCGACGCCGGTGATCCAATTCATCATTTGCATCGAGCAGGGCATCCCGTTGCAACTGTACCTGACCCGTCATCCGGTTGAATGCCCGTGACAGCGTAGCGATCTCGTCGTCGCCAGGTTCTTCATGGACACGGGCATTCAGGTCGCCCCTCGCCACCCGGTCGGCAGCCCCGGCCAATCGACCAATGGGTCGCGCAAGACGGTCTGCAACCCATATCCCCAGCCAGATCGCCACTGAAACAATGATGATCGCAAAACCGATATAGAGGACCGCGAAGAGGAGCTGCATATCCCCTCGCTGTGATTCCAATCGCTCATACTCTCGTGCCAGTGATGTCGTTTCGGCCAGCACACGCGCCGCCTCGCCATCAACCGGGCGAGCGATGTAAAGATACGCATCCAGCATCCCGTTGAGTGGCGCGAGCGCCCGGATCGCATCCGCGCGTTGATCTTCATAAACATAAACCTCGCCGCGTCTGGTCTGTTCCAGATGCCGCTCATCAGGAGCCTGATAGAGGAAAAGATAGCTGTTTGGACCCCGCGCAAGAATCTCACCTGTGGAGTCGATGATATAAACTTCGGTCAGGCGACGCTGGGCCGAAACCCTGGCGAGAGCCTCCAGAAGATCCTGTTTCCGGGGCGAACCAAACGGCGCAATCCGAACGATTTCTGCTGACACAACGCTGGCATCAAGCCTGATCGTCTGATGCCGTTCCTTTACGAAGGACTCAGCGATTTGCACCGAATTGCGAACCACGCCGCCAACCCGTTCGTTCAGCCAGCTTTCGAGCGTCATCGTCACCGAAATTGCCGCAAACAGGCCCAGTAGCAATGCAGGGGCCACCGCGATGATTGTGAACATCCGCACCATGCGAAGATGCAACCGCGACCCTGCGGATCGCGCCCTGCGGGCAAGAACGAGAGTGGCCACCCGCCATGCAATGATAGT
Organism: uncultured Neomegalonema sp.; assembly: GCA_937957975.1. Taxonomy (GTDB): domain Bacteria; phylum Pseudomonadota; class Alphaproteobacteria; order Rhodobacterales; family Rhodobacteraceae; genus JAHDDY01. Next base: position 12,103 of record CALFFK010000088.1, on the reverse strand, counting down.
AATCAGGGCAAGTGCCAGGCAAAAATCGACCACGAGCATCACACGCAACAGCGTGCTTCGTTCAGTTGAAAATTCCTGTACGCCCGTTGCGAGGTAGTAGGTAAAGATCGCGCAGATAGGGGCTATCACCACGAGGGCGAGGCCAAGCCCACTGACGAGACGCCGACGTTGTGACACGCTGCCAAACCACGCCCTGCGCTGTCGAACTCCATGATCTGGAACTGTCAGTGACATGAGCCGCCCGGTCTTGCTGCACCATCAACCGCGTTACTCTTGCAACGCTTATTGCCACAATGTGGCTCTAGAGCATCACCTTTTCTTGCGATCCACCGGAATGTCAAGCTCGCGAATCTTCTTCCGTAAAGTATTTCGATTCAACCCAAGCAGGTCAGCGGCACGAAGCTGATTTCCACGCGTGGCGGCGAGTGAAAGTGTGATGAGTGGAAATTCTACCTCCCTCAGGATTCGCTGATAGAGACCAGGGGGTGGAATCGTTTCTCCGTGCATCGCAAAATACCGCTTCAGGTGTTCCTCTACGATACCGGAGAGGTCATCGGGACGACCTGCAAAGGCGGAATCGCTGGCATATTGTACCGATAGTTCCGCCTCCACGGCACTGCGATCCACAATGTCATCAGGGCAAAGGGCAGCGATCCGCTTGATAAGGTTTTGAAGCTCGCGCACATTCCCCGGCCAGTCATGTTCGCGCAACGCCTCCATCGCTTCGCGTGAAATCGTCTTGCGGGGCAGCCCCTCCGTGACGGCTTGCCGCAGAAACCCACGTACGAGATCAGGCACATCATCCAATCGTTCCCGCAATGGCGGAAGGCGAATCGGCGCGACATTGAGTCGGTAGAACAGGTCTTCGCGGAAAATTCCCTCGCGGATATGCATCCGCAAATCCTGATGGGTGGCCGCAACGATGCGAATGTCGGTCTTACGAACATTCGATGCACCAACCGCAGTATACTCGCCTTCCTGCAAAACACGCAAAAGACGCGTTTGGGCATCAGAGGGCATATCGCCAATCTCATCGAGGAAGAGTGTTCCACCCCGCGCCTGTTCGAATTTTCCGGTCGTGCGCGCAGTCGCCCCCGTGAACGCGCCTTTCTCGTGGCCAAAAAGCTCTGACTCGATCAATTCACGGGGAATGGCCGCCATATTGACTGCAACGAAAGGACCAGTCTTGCGTTTGCCGTAATCATGCAGCGCGCGGGCGACCAGTTCCTTGCCTGTACCCGAAGCCCCGGTAATCATAACAGTCAGGTCTGTGTTCATCAGGCGCGCCATGGCGCGATAGACATCCTGCATCGCCATAGAGCGACCAATCAAAGGCAGAGCTTCCTCTCGCGGTTCTGCCGGCGCGTCGTTCTTTTTGCCCTGAACACCCGCAAGTGCCTTGCGAAGGTGGTTAACCAGCTCCTTGAGATCAAATGGTTTGGGCAAATATTCATAAGCCCCGGCATCTGCGGCGCGAATGGCGGTCATTACCGTATTCTGCGCGCTCATCACGATGAAAGGCAGGTCGGGACGCCGCCGTTTCATGCTCGGCAGCATATCGAGGGCATCGCCATCCGGCATCATCACATCGGTAACAACCGCATCCCCCTCCCCTTCCTCTACCCAACGATAGAGGGTCGAGGCAGTACCAGTTGAACGGGTCTGAAAACCCGCACGGGTCAATGCCTGCGAGAGAACTGTGCGGATGGCACGATCATCATCGGCTATCAGAATGAGAGAGCCGGTCACGGGTTTTCCTCCCGGTCATCCCAAACGGGCAACAACATGCGGAAAACGGTGCGCCCCTCCAGACTTTCACAGGAAATGACGCCACCATGATCGGCGACAATTTTTGAAACAAGCGCCAGACCAAGGCCAGCACCACTTGCCTTTGAGGTTACGAACGGCTCAAAGATATGGGCGGCAAGATCATCGGGAATACCCCGCCCGTTATCAATAACCGAAACTTCCAACGGCAGGCTTTGCCGCCCTGCACCCGCCGCTCCTGTGAGGCTCACACCAGAGCGATAAGCCGTTCTCAACGTGATTTCGCCAGTTCCATCAATTGCTTCAGCGGCATTTTTGACAAGATTCTGGAATGCCTGCGCGAGTTGATCGCGATCGCCGACGGTAGGGGGTAGCGATGGGTCATACTCCTCCACGAAGCGCACATTCCTTGCAAACCCGGCCTTTGCGCCACGGCGGGTCGTATCAAGCGCATCATGCAGATTAACAGGCAGGCGCGCAGGAGGACGTTCGTCAGTAAAATGCTCCATCCGGTCAACAAGACGTCCAATCCGATCGGCTTCCCCTTCGATAAGTTCGGCCAATTCGACTTCGTGGTCCGCCCCGGAATCCTGAAGCAATTGAGCCGCACCTGAGATAGCCGCCAGCGGGTTCTTGATCTCATGCGACAAAGCCGCCGCCATTCCACTGATCGAGCGTGCCGCGCCGCGATGGGCGAGGTTGCGGTCCATCTTTTCCGCAATGGAACGCGGCTGCACAAGAACGAGGAGCGCAGTGTTTCGTGCCGTATCGGTCAGGGGTGTAACCTGCACATCGACCTCCGCTGATCCGGCGTCATAGGTCACAATCTCCACACCCCGTTCAGCAAGGGAAACCGGGGTTTCACGTGCCTTTTTCAGGAGAGCGGCCAAACGCGATCCCTCTGGAGCGAAATCCTGAAATTTACGCCCTTTCAACGCCCTGGCGCTCATTGTGAAGAACTGTTCGGCGGAGGTATTAACCGCATCAATGCAATTATCCGAGCCAACAACAATAGCCGGAACCGGAAGCCAGTTCCACAAGATCTCGTAATCCGTTTCCATCATGCCGCATCCGCAAGATCATCCGCGATAGCGGGCCACTCGTAATCGTTCAGCGCAGCAATAACAGCGTCGGGGTCTTCGTCTCTCACGAGGCGCGACCGCAGGTTTGCCCCGCCCGATCGGCCCGCGAGATACCAGCCAAGATGCTTTCGGGCCGCGCGTAAGCCGATGCGTATACCGTAACAGGATAAAAGACCTTCGTAATGCTCGACCACCAGATCACGCAGGACCGATCCTTCGGGTGAAGGGCGTGGCGTACACCCCTGAAGGTCATCGGCAATTTGTCCGGCCAGCCATGGTGCGCCCTGTGTTCCCCGCCCAATCATCACACCCGCCGCACCAGATTGCGCCAGAGCCTCACGCGTCACCGCCGGGTCAGTAATATCGCCATTGACAAGCACGGGAATATCTACGGCCTCGACCACGGCGCGAACCGCCCGCCAATCAGCACAGCCCTTGTAGAATTGTGACCGGGTACGCCCGTGGACCACGAGCATCTGCACACCTGCCGTTTCGGCCAAATGTGCAATCCGGGGCGCGTTCATTGATGTTTCATCCCAGCCAAGCCGCATCTTCAACGTTACGGGAATCGATACGGCATTGACCGTTGCCTCGATCAGCGACAGCGCCTTGTCAGGTTCGCGCATCAGGGCCGAGCCGGAATAACCGTTTGTGACCTTCTTGGCCGGGCATCCCATGTTGATGTCGAGAATACGCGCGCCGCCATCCTCGACCCGGCGGGCCGCTTCGGCCATCCAATGCGCTTCACATCCAGCAAGCTGCACTGCCGACAATGCCTCATCACCATCAGTTTGCAGGCGAATCGCAGACAGGGGGCGTTGGTGCAGCATCTCGCGACTTGCGACCATCTCCGAGACGACATAGGGCGCGCCAAGACGGGCCGCGAGGCGACGGAACGGGAGATCCGTGATTCCCGCCATAGGCGCCAGTGCAACCGGAACCGCGAGGCGTTCACCGCCGATGTGGATTGGCTCGACCGCCATGCTGGTCCCCGCGAAAAACAGCACTCGTCTTAGCCGCCCCTGATCGCGGGAACAAGATTGTTGCGTCATTCCCACGGCAATCGCTTGAGCGGTGTTGGCTTCCCTTTCCTGATGGTGCATGATTCATAACAGACCTCATTGGGGCGAGGTAATTCGACAGGTCTTGGTGCGGCCCGCAGCGCAGCGAGGACACGGCCTGTCTAATTACCTTGCAAGGGAGAGAGGTCGGAACCTCTTTCCCATCTTAGGAACACATGGGCATGGCCTGCCACGCTCTCAAAACGCTGCACCGCAGCGCTCGCGCAAAGGACCGCAACCCGCATGAGCGGCTCGTCGCGATCTGGACGGATAGAAGAGGTTGGGCGTTCGTTGGCTCGCATGAGACGGCGAACCCCTTACCGAAACTTACTGTCTCGATCTCGATGTGACGTGAGCTTGATTATCGACCTGCAACATTCTTAGCGAATAGAGCTTTTGCAATGCTCTGACGCACCTTAGAGCCTGTCCGGTAAGTATATCAACGAACCAAGCGTCTTAGCATAATCTTGATCATGGCGAGTTTGATGAAGGCTTCGGCTGATCTGACGAGATGTTCGAGGTTGCGGGCGATGCGGCGATTGCGTCTGATCCAGGACAGAGTGCGCTCCACGATCCATCGCTTTGGCAGGACGGCGAAGCCTTTTGTGCCCGGTTCACGGCGCACGATTTCCAGCGTCCACTTGCCGGTTTTCGCCACCGCCGTCGCTGCATTCGGCCCCTGATATCCCTGATCGGCGAAGACAATCTCGATGAAGGGAAAACGTTTGCGTGTCCGCTTGTCCATGACCAGAGCGGCCCCGTCGCGATCCTGCACACTCGCTGGGTGGACCACGACCCGAAGCATCAGGCCAAGGGTATCGACGAGAAGATGCTGCTTGACGCCCTTTGTCTTCTTGCCCGCGTCATAGCCGGTTTTCTGCGGTTTGCGCCCCCCTTTTCCGCCGACTTCGCTGTCCGGCTGTCGATGATCGCAGCGGTCGGGGACGGTTCGCGGCACTCAGCCTCGCGCATCGCGACGTACAGCGCGTCGTGGATGCGGTCGAGCGTGCCGTCGTAGCTCCACAGATCGAAATAGTCCCACACCGTGCTGCGCGGCGGGAAATCCTTCGGCAGATGCCGCCATTGGCACCCGGTCTCCAGCACGTACAACACGCCTTGCAAAACCTCGCGGACATCGACCTTGCGCTTGCGACCACCCCGTTTGGCAGGCGGGATATGCCCCTCGACCAAGCTCCATTCCGCATCCGTCAGATCGCTCGGATACCGCAACGCCGAGCGGTCATACCGCCGCCTGTCCTCAGTGCTCCACATCCGACACCCTCCTCAATCCATGGCGTCAGAAACAGAATCATAAACGATTCCAATGATTCAAGCTCTTTCCGGACAAGCTCTTAAAAAAGGTCTGAGTGTGTTCCAGTTCGTCTCAAGATCACCTCAGTATTGTCTTCACTGATTTCATAGATCAGTAGCCAATCTGGTGAGATATGGCATTCACGACATCCCTTGAAATTTCCGATCAGATTATGATCCTTATATTTCGGTGGGAGTGGTTCGCCTTTTTCGAGATATTCTAATACGTTGAATAAAATTGATAAATCTAAATTGCGTTTTTCAGATAATTTTACGTCTTTCTCGTACCTGTTCGTTGTTGTAAAAGTTCTCATCCTTTTTCCTTGTTATAGGGATTTATGCCTCGCTTTTAATTCAGCGAGGGAAAGTTTCGGTTTGTCCGAAACATCTTCTTCCAAAGCGGCAATTGTTTCAGCATTTGGAATTTTAACATCAAAGGGTAATCCTTGACGCATTACAAGCTGACGAAACATCAGCTTGATATAGTCTGTTGTTGTAATACCGAGTTGCTCCAAAACGGCTTCACCGCTGGATTTCAACTCGGACTCGATTCTGGCATTAATTCTTGCATCCATAATGTTATTATACACCCAATGGGATGACACTATCAAGTAAAATCGTAAAATATAATTGTTTCAATTGTTTAATCTAAATCCGTTGACTTGCCCACTGGAGCATATTGATGTTCTCAGGATCTGGATTCATCCGCTCCCTGTTCCAACTGGACCTCAACATGCCTAATGTGCGCGCATGACAAAGACAGCCCCCCGGACCGCCGCCCTAATCGTCGCCGCAGGACGAGGAACACGTGCAGGCGGTGGCCTTCCAAAGCAATACCGGCAAATCGGAGGCCGCCCCGTTCTTGCCCGCACGCTGACCGCTTTTGTGAGTCACCCCCGGATTGAGAGGGTTCAGGTCGTCATTCATTCTGATGATCGGGCGCTCTATGACGCGCATGTGCAGACGGATGCAAAATTACTTTCGCCTGTGAACGGTGGGGATAGCCGTGCAGAAAGTGTGCTGGAAGGCCTTCGCGCCCTGACGGAACAGGGTGGAATTGATAATGTCCTTATCCATGATGCGGCCCGGCCTTTCGTCAGCAACGATATGATCGACAGGGTTGTGGATGCATTGGGTCATGCGGAGGGTGCGCTCGCCATGCTGCCCGCTGTCGATGCCATGCGCCATGTGGATGCGAAAGGTCGCATCGGGTCTGATGTATCACGCGCCGGGATATGCCGGGCGCAAACACCGCAAGGATTTCACCTGACGCGATTGCTCGACGCCTTTATGGAAGCACAGGGCAAGGAGGCGCTCGCAGATTACCCCGATGATGCCGCCATCGCCTTTGCATATGGCCTTGATGTCGTTGCCGTGCATGGAGAGGCGGCAAATTTCAAACTTACAATGCCGGAGGACTTTGCCATGGCCGAGCGATTACTCACTGTACCTGATGTGAGGCATGGGCAAGGCTTTGATGTTCATGCATTTTGTGAAGGAAACTACGTTATCCTTTGCGGTATATCAGTTCCTCATGACAAGGCACTCAGTGGTCATTCCGATGCAGATGTTGGTCTTCACGCCCTGACCGATGCGATACTTGGTGGGGCAGCGATGGGCGATATAGGGCAGCATTTTCCACCGAGCGATCCGCAATGGAAAGGTGCTGACAGCGCGCAATTCCTATCCCATGCCGTTGCGCTGGTTCGGGAGGCCGGATTTACACTATCGAATCTCGATGTAACGCTGATGTGCGAGCGTCCGAAAATCGGCCCTCACACGCTGGCCATGCGGGGGCGAATTGCGGAAATCTGTGCTCTCGACGTGGCGCGTGTCAGTGTGAAGGCGACAACGACTGAACGTCTTGGGTTTTGTGGGCGCGAAGAAGGGATCGCCGCCCTTGCCAGTGCCTGCTTGATCGGAGGGGTCGCATGAACAGTCTCGCAAAAGCCATTGCCACGATGGGCGGTGTCGGATTTTCACCGAAGGCTCCCGGCACTGTCGCCTCTGCCGTCGCAATCCTTCCTGCGTGGCTGTTGCATTGGATGGGCGGGTTTCCGCTGTTTGCGATTGCAACGCTTATCGCTATCGGCGCGGGATATTGGGCAACAGCACACTATATCGCCGGTCAATCCATCGATTCTGACCCGTCCGAAGTGGTTGTGGACGAACTTGCAGGGCAATGGATCGCCTTATGGCCGCTATCATTGGGCATGATGTATTCTGACAGCGCCGCTTATGTTTTTCCCTATCCCGGCTGGATCGCAGCTTTTCTGTTGTTCCGTTTCTTCGACATTCTGAAACCCGGCCCCGTTGGCTGGGCAGACCGTCGCCACGGTGCGTTTGGAATCATGGCCGATGACATAATCGCCGGGATATTCGCAGCTATTATCGCGACAATCATAGCCGGGATAGCCCATGGATGGTTCACATGATGATCAGAGAAATCAACAGCCTGGCGCAGGAAATTCTGACCATGGCGCAAAAACGCGGTGTAATGATTGCAACTGCCGAAAGCTGCACGGGCGGGATGGTTGGAACTGCCCTGACCGCAATTCCAGGCTCTTCGGCTGTTTATGAGCGGGGCTTCATCACGTATTCCAACCCTGCCAAGATGCAGATGCTCGGCGTCGCGGAAGAAACCCTTGAAGCATACGGAGCAGTCAGTGAACCTGCGGCCGCCGAAATGGCGCTTGGTGCTTGTCGGAACAGCAACGCACAACTGGCTGTTTCAATTACCGGAATTGCAGGACCGGGCGGTTCGGATCACAAACCTGAAGGTCGGGTCTGTTTTGGCATTGCAGCCGAAAAAGCCACGACCGAAACCGTTGAGTTTGGCCCGGTGGGGCGGGATATAGTGCGCGATATGGCGGTGCGCCACGCCCTGCTATTACTCAAAGAGCATCTCAAAAATTGAATAAATTTTTGGCAAATTCAAATTATTGATCAAATCATAGGCAATAATGACAGACTGCCTGCTTGCAATTCACGCCGTTTGACGAAATTCCTTCCGAAAGTTCAGAAGGAAGGTTTTGGGATGAACGGAGCAGATACCGCATGGATGATCGTCGCGACGGCGCTTGTCCTCTTTATGACCTTGCCGGGGTTGGCGCTGTTTTACGGTGGGCTGGTCCGCGCACGGAATGTGCTGTCGGTTTTGATGCAATGCTTTGCTATTGCATGTGTGATGTCCGTACTTTGGTTGGCCTTTGGGTATTCAATAGCGTTTGGTGGTGACGGTCCATTCTGGGGTGGCCTCGGCAAGAGCTTTCTTAACGGCGTAACGAGTGACTCGCTGTTTCTGACGATACCAGAGCCTTTGTTTTTCGCGTTCCAGATGACATTTGCAATCATCACTCCGGCGTTGATTGTCGGAGCCTATGTTGAGCGGGTCGGCTTTGGTTTCGTAATGCTGTTTTCTTCACTCTGGATGCTACTTTGCTATGCGCCAGTGGCCCATTGGATATGGGGCGGCGGCTGGCTCGCTCAAATGGGCGTCATGGATTTTGCTGGTGGTATTGTCGTGCACGAGACCGCTGGCATCGCGGCATTGGTGATCGCTGCATCGCTTGGCGCACGGCGAGGATTCCCAAAAGAGATCAAGCCGCCCCACAACCCCGGCATGACAATGATCGGCGCATCCATGCTATGGGTTGGCTGGTTCGGCTTCAATGCCGGATCACAGGTTGCGGCGGATGGCGGCGCGGCAATGGCGCTGGTTGTGACGCATATCTCTGCGGCCACGGCGTCGATCAGCTGGGCGCTCTACGAGCGGTACAAGCATGGCAAGGCGTCCATGATCGGGATGGTAACGGGTACGATTGCAGGTTTGGCCTCAATCACCCCTGCCTCTGGCTTTGTTGGCCCGGTTGGCGCGTTATTCATCGGCGCCGTTGCCGGAATACTGTGTCAGGAGATGTGCAGCATTGTGAAAGCGCGCTTCAAGATCGACGATACGCTGGATGTCTTTGCCGTGCATGGCGTCGGCGGCATTTTTGGAACATTGATGGCTCCACTACTCGCAACCGGCGCGTTAACCGACGGTCAGGGCTTGACGACCCAGATCATCGCTCTGGTGGCGGTTGGTGTCTTCACATTGGTGGTCAGTGTTGTGCTGGTGAAACTTTGTGCTTTGGTCTTCCCGCTAAGGGTGACGGAAGACGACGAGATCGAAGGTCTTGACTACACCGCCCATGGCGAACGCGCCTACGACTGGGTGTCCTGACAACAAAAAGCGTGGAGCGCGCCCGGATCAGGGTGTGCTTCTCACACATGGCAATGTTGATGATCGCGTTGGGCGTTGGATAACCGTCATAACCCGGATTACCACCGGCCTGACATTCCTCGCCAGAGGTTCGAAAGATTAGCACGGAATGGCGACTGCCCTGCGCCGGACAATGTAGTGAGATTCACCGGACCAGACATTACTGTGGCAAGGAAGCGGTCGACTACAGGCACTTCCAGCAAGGCGGGTGCGGCGTGTTTCGGGATAGATGCACGTTCCTTGCGGGCCAGTGCAATCGCCGCGCGGCCCTGCTGCCCAAGGGTGTGGACATGCGCCGCGAAAACTTCATCCGTGCCGCCTTCTCGCAATGCTTTCCAATTGATCGCCCCCGGAAGCGGTTTGCGCCCCTGTCCCACCAGAACCGGCACGGCAGCAAGGTATCTTGCGATCCCCACGCCCTGCCCCGCGTTGAGCGCCACAGCATCCGCCTCTACTGCAAATGCCCGCATTGCAAGCAATGTGAGGGAGCCAGCAGTATCGCGCAGATAGGCAATCAGCGCCTCCATATCTTCTGGAAATGCCGCATCGAGATCACGAGAACGGGCATCAATCAGGATATCAAACGGCGCTCTGGGTAATTTTGAACACCGGATGATGTCAGCGAGTGGCTCCACCACCTCATGCCGGCGCACTGCTCCCCCACCAAAGGCCATATCGAGACTATCCCGCCACCATTGCAACCGGATTTCCCCGATCATCGGTTCGGATACCATCGGCGCGATCTTCGCAATTTCCAGATTGAAAGCGTACAGTGCGAACAACCCTTCCCGCGCCTTTGGTGGCGCGAAAAGGGTGGTGCGAAAACGAACCGGGTCGCCCTGTCGTACCATCTCGCCGCAAGGTGACAGTCCCGTCACTCGGCAGCGATCCGTGAGGAAACGGGCGCGCCATCCCGCACGAGTTTATAAAGGATCGCGTCCTCCAACGCCTGAAACGACGCATCAACGATATTGGCGGAGACGCCAACGGTTGCCCATTGTGCGCCATTCCCGTCGGCACTGACGATCAACACGCGGGTAACGGCTTCGGTACCCTTGCCAATTATCCGCACCTTGAAATCGACCAGCTCAAAATCTTCCATATAGCTTTGATATTTGCCCAAATCTTTCTGCAGGGCACGACTGAGGGCGTTGACCGGCCCCTGATCGTTCTGACTAACGGGATCAAGACTTTCGGAAGCGGAGATATAAGTGTCCCCATCCACACGCACCTTTACCACGGCTTCAGAGGCCGTCACCTCTTCACCCCGCGCATTAAAGCGGCGCTCAATGGTGACGCGGTAACGTTCGACCGTAAAGAAATCAGGCATTTGACCCAGAAAGTTACGAGCCAGCAATACAAAGCTTGCTTCCGCGCTGTCATACGCGAAGCCTTTCTCCTCCAGCGTCTTCACTTCGTCCAGCAAGCGCACGAGGCGCGGGTCGTCAGCACGGGCCTCTATTCCGGCTTCTGACAAATGTTTCAACAGATTGGAGCGGCCTGCCTGATTGGACATCGGAATGATGCGCTCGTTCCCCACCATTTCGGGCGGGACATGCTCATAAGTCGTCGGATTACGCATGATGGCAGAGGCATGAAGGCCCGCCTTATGAGCGAAAGCCGCACCACCGACATAAGGCGCATGGGGGTTAGGCGCACGATTCAGGATTTCATCCAGCAAGTGAGACAGGCGCGGCAACTGAGCCAGACCATCGACACTCACGCCCGTCTCAAACCGTTCCGCATAAGGCGCCTTCAGCAACAACGTGGGGATAAGGCTGACGAGATTGGCATTACCGCACCGCTCACCAAGGCCATTCAGCGTACCCTGAATCTGCCGCGCGCCCGCATCAACGGCGGCAAGCGTATTAGCGACGGCGTTGCCGGTGTCATCATGGGTGTGGATGCCAATGCGGTCGCCGCCAAACCGCTTGCAGACTTCCGCCGTGATCGTATGGATTTCAGCCGGAAGAGTACCGCCATTTGTATCACAGAGAACCGCCCACCGTGCGCCCGCGTCGAGCGCAACACCGATGCATTCCAGCGCGTAATCGGGATCGGCCTTGTAACCGTCAAAGAAATGCTCGGCATCGAACAGCGCCTCACGCCCTTGCGCGACGCAATGGGCGATGGAGGCGCGGATATTTTCGAGGTTTTCCCCGTTCGTGATCCGCAGGGCTGTCTCGACATGAAAGACATGGGTTTTGCCTACGAGGCAGACGGTCGCCGTACCCGCATTGAGAACACCCGCCAGCGTTTCGTCATTTTCGGCGGAGCGCCCTGCCCGTTTCGTCATGCCAAAGGCGAGGAACTTGGCGCGTTTTGGCTTTGGGGGATGGGCGAAAAATTCGGTATCGATCGGGTTCGCCCCCGGCCAGCCACCTTCGATATAATCGATACCAAGATCGTCGAGAGCGGTCGCAATGCGGTGTTTGTCGGCAGCGGAAAAATCGACGCCTTGCGTCTGTTGCCCATCGCGGAGGGTAGTGTCGAAAAGATAGAGCCGTTCTTTTGTTACAGGCACTGGGGCTGTCATGGGTTTTACTCGTGGTAGCGGCGGAGGGTATCCGGCATTGGAGTGCGCTCGATGGCGGCGGCAAGGTCCGGGGCATTCGGGG